>JBELMF010000040.1:0-21677 GCA_042096015.1 Sphingomonas sp. | reverse complement strand
GACGTGGAACGCCAGCTGATCACCGGCATCGCGCACGACAAGAACGAAGCGAAGATCACGCTGACCGCCGTGCCGGACAAGCCGGGCTCGGTGTCGGCGATCTTCGAGCCGCTCGCGGCCGCGAACATCAATGTCGACATGATCATCCAGAACATCGCCCATGGTTCTGGCTCGACCGACGTGACGTTCACCGTACCGGCGGCGGATCTGGCGCGCTCGATCGAGACGTTGAACCAGGCGCGCGAGGCGATCGGGTTCAAGGATCTGGTGCATGACACGCGCGTCGCGAAGATCAGCGTCGTTGGCGTCGGCATGCGCAGCCATGCGGGCGTGGCGAGCACGATGTTCTCGACGTTGGGCGCGCGCGGGATCAACATTCAGGCGATCTCGACCAGCGAGATCAAGGTGAGCGTGCTGATCCACGAGGACGAAACCGAGCTGGCGGTGCGCGTGCTGCACACCGCCTACGGCCTCGACGCCGACGAGGCCGCCTGAGCCGCTAGAGCGCTTTCCGACCAGCCTGCACCACCGTCATCGCCCTTCGGGCGACCGCTACGCGGCGGGGCGCTTTCAGACGGTGGCAGCGTTGCTCGTCGGTTACGATGCTTTGGCATCGCTCCCTCCTCGCGCCTCGCCACCGCCCGAAATCACCTCCGTGCCGGTGACGCAAGCTGGTCGGAAAGCGCTCTAGGTCAGCATGATCGCCGCCGCGATGATGAGCGCGGCGACGATCAGCGCCGCCGCGAGGAGGCGGCTGTCGAAAGGTTGCGCCGGCGCGGGCCTGGGTGGCGCCTCCGCCCGGCGCACGAGCGCGCGGATGAGGCGGGGGAGATCGTCACCCAGCCGATCAACCTCCAGCGCCACGGCGGCGGCGCGGCGGGACCAGCGTTCGGGCGAGAGCCGCTCCATCACCAGCCGGCCGCTGGCGCGGCGCATCGCGGCGGCAAGGTCGAAGTCCGGGTGGATCGCGCCCAGCACACCGTCCAACGTGATCAGTGCCTTGAACAGGAGCAGCAGATCAGGCGGGAAGGCGAGCTTCTCCTCGCGCAGCGTGCCGAACAGATCAGCGACGAGATCGGCCAGCACCAGTCGGCGGCCGTGGCGGATCACCAGCCCCTCGGCGATCGGCATGAAGCGGGGAACCTGAGTTTCCAGCTCGGCCCAGCGCGCGAGCGTCTCGGCGAGGAGCGCGGGATCGTCGGTCACCAACGCCTGGACGAAGGCGATGAACTCCTCGCGCCGGCGCGGGCTGACATGGCCGATGAGGCCGAAGTCGATCATGCCGATGCGATTGCCGGGCAGGCACAGGAGGTTGCCGGGATGCGGATCGCCGTGGAAGCGGCCGTTGATGAGCGCCATCTGAAGCACGATGTCCGCGCCCGAGGCGGCGATCACTGCGGGGTCGATCCCGGCATCACGCAGCATTTGCGCATTGCGCGGCGGCAGGCCGGGCACGTGATCCATCACGTTCAGCGCCTCGGACGTATACTCCCAGTGGATGCGGGGAATGAGGACGCGGGAGTCGCGAGCGAAATCATCGCGCAACAGGTCGGCGTTGCGGCCCTCGTTGGCGAAATCGAGCTCGCCCAGGATCGCGCTGCCGAGCTGGCGGATGAGCTTGGTCGCGCCGAAGCGCCGCGCCTCCGCATTGGAGCGCTCCATGACGCGGGCGACCTCGCCGAGGAGGCGCAAGTCGGCCTCCATCCGCGGGCGGACGCCGGGGCGGCGGATCTTTACCACCACCATTGTGCCATCGTGGAGCGTCGCTCGGTGGACCTGTGCCATCGAGGCGGCGGCGAGCGGCTCGGGTTCGAACTGGGCGAAGACCTTCTCGGGCGGTTCGCCGAGCGCCGCCTCCACTGCGGGGCGCAGTTCCTCGAAGGGCAAGCGCGGGGCGGCGCTTTGCAGGTGCTCGAAGGCGGCGATCCATTCGGGCGGCAGGATGTCCGCCCGGGTCGCCATGATCTGGCCGAGCTTCACCCAGGTGGGACCGAGCGCCTCGAGCGCGCGGCGGGTGCGATCGGGGAGGTCGAACGGTTCGGGCTGCTCATGCGGACTGCCGAGCCCGAGGCGGGCGAGCAGCACGTCGAGGCCGAAGCGGGACATGACGGCAGCGACTTCGCCCAGCCGGGCGCGATCGCGGGCGGCGACTTTCAGCGTTCCCAGCATCGTGTCACTCGCCGATCAGGTGAAGCGCGATCTGCCGGCGGTGCGGTGCGCGGCGGTGTTCGAAGAGGTAGATGCCCTGCCAGGTGCCGAGCACGGGGCGGCCGGCGGCGACAGGAATCGAAAGGCTGGTGGCGGTGAGCGCCGAGCGGAGGTGCGCGGGCATATCGTCCGGCCCCTCGTCGTCATGCTCATAACCGCGCGATTCGGGGGCGATGCGCGCGAGGTAGCGCTCCATGTCGCGGCGCGCGGCCGGTGCGGCATTCTCCTGGATCAGCAAGGAGGCGGAGGTGTGACGGATGAACAACGTGAGCAGCCCCTGATCCACGCCGGTGGAGGCGACCCAGCTGGTGACATCGCGGGTGCATTCGTGAAGGCCCTGGCCGGGCGAGGTGACGATCAATTCGGTGGCGTGCTGCCGCATGTTTGTCTCCGCCGCGCGACCGGTGTAGCGGCGCGGTGATGAACGATACCACGATCGAGCGCCCAGGTTCCCCTCAGGCCGGTTCCGCCCGCTTATCGCGCCGCATGGAGCGCGGCGCTGCATTCCTTGGCAGCGAGGTGGCCATCATGGCCGGCGCGATGAGCTGGGTCAGCGAGCGCAACCTCGTCGCCGCGATGAGCAACGCCGGGGGCTTCGGCGTGATTGCCTGCGGGGCGATGACGGTCGACCTGCTCGACGCGGAGATCGCGGCCACCAAGGCACTGACGGACAAGCCGTTCGGGGTGAACCTCATCACCATGCATCCCGATCTGATGGCGTTGATCGCGACCTGCGCGAAGCACGGGGTCGGCCATGTCGTGCTGGCCGGCGGTCTGCCGCCCAAGGGTTCGCTGGAGGCGATCAAGGCGAGCGGTGCCAAGGTGATCTGCTTCGCGCCGACGCTCGCCTTGGCGAAGAAGCTGATCCGTTCGGGGGTGGACGCGCTGGTGATTGAGGGGATGGAGGCGGGCGGCCACATCGGCCCGGTCTCCACGAGCGTGTTGGCGCAGGAGATGCTGCCCGAGATCGCCGAGACAGTGCCGGTGTTCGTCGCCGGCGGGATCGGGCGCGGGGAGGCGATCGCGGGTTATCTCGACATGGGCGCGGCCGGGGTGCAGCTGGGCACCCGTTTCGTCTGTGCGACGGAATCGATCGCGCATCCCAAGTTCAAGCAGGCGTTCATCCGCGCATCCGCCCGTGATGCGGTAGCGAGCGTGCAGATCGACCCGCGGCTGCCGGTGATCCCGGTGCGCGCGCTGAAGAACGCGGGGGGCGAACTGTTCACCGCCAAGCAGCGCGAGGTGGCCCAGGCGCTGGACGAGGGCAGTGTCGCCATGGCCGAGGCGCAGTTGCAGATCGAACATTATTGGGCGGGCGCGCTGCGCCGCGCGGTGATCGACGGTGACGTCGAACATGGCAGCGTGATGGCCGGCCAGTCGGTGGGCATGGTGACGAAGGAGGAACCGGTCGCCGACATTATCGCGACGCTGATGGCGGAGGCGGCACAGGCGCTGGAACAGCGGGCGACTTAAGGCCGAGACAGGCTTCGGATCCTTGTCACGCTCTGGCCAGCGTCACACCTCGGCCAGCTGAATATCGATCCATGACTGACGGCACGGTTCATAGACGGCCTGACTGGGCTGCAATGAGCGATCGTTGAAGCAGCCGATCGCTACCCCAGCCCAGCTCGGCCGAAACTGCGGATACCACAGAACCGTCGAACCGCAGCGGGGGCAGAAGCGAAAGTCCACCGAACGACCGCTGTCTCCGATACGATCGAACGATCGCCACGCCCCGTGAACGGCGACGTTGGCGCGATCGAAGAAGACGGCGACGCTGAACGCCGAACCGGTTCTTCTTTGGCACGAAAGGCAGTGACAGGCCGAGACCTTGATCGGCTCGCCCAGGGTGTTGACGGTCAGTCCGCCACAGACACAAGTCGCCGTTCGATCGGTCATCGCGCCTCCGCCGAATAGCGTCGCCCGAAACGGACCGGCGTGCAACGGTCCGGCGCACTGCGGTGTGGCGCAGCACCGGAGCGGGCCGCCGCCATCTGTTCGGCGCAGGGTTTACCGCGGCTTAACCTTGTCCGGCTCACATCCCAACGTTGAGAGCCCGGGGGAAATCGGAGCCGCCATGTCACGCGTTACGCAAGCGATCGTCGCCACCGCCGCCATTGCCGCCGTTGCGGCCTGTGCATCACGGCCCAAGGAGGTCGCGGTGGCGCCGCCGCCACCCGCGCCGGTCGTGCCGGTCTATATCACCCCGCCGATCACCCCGATCAATCGCGGTCTCTCCGCGGCGGCGACGGTGTGGCACATGCGGGTGGCGCTCAATGTGGCCGCGCTGGCCTGTCGCGGTGCCCAGGAGGGCGCGATCATCCAGCGCTACAATGCCATGCTGACCACCCACAAGGCGACGTTGGCGGGCGCGCAGACGGCGCTGTCGGGTGAATATCGGGCGCAGGGCGGCGACTGGCAGGACCGCTACGACGACGCGATGACCAAGCTCTACAATTTCTTCTCCCAGGCGCAGGCGCGCGATGCTTTCTGCACCGCTGCCGCCGCGACCCTGGCCGAGACCGAGCGATTGGCGCCGGGCGAGCTGCAGGCCTTCGCTGCTGCGGTGCTGCCGACGCTGGACGCACCATTTGCGGAGATGCTGGCGCCGCGGCCGATGATCGCGCTCGCATCGCCTGTTGCTGCGTCCGTCACGGGCGTGCCCGCAACGTCGGTGACCGGCGCTGCCGTCGCGCCGGCACCCGTGTCCGGCCCGGCCGCCGTTGCTGCGCCGGCCGCTGCCCCGATTGCCGTGGGCACCCGCGCACCTGTTGCAGCGATCCCCGCGGCGCCGCCTGCCGCCACCGCTTCGGTCGCGCATCCGCCGGCGGTGGCGAGCCGCGCGCCGGTCGCTCCGGCCGTCGCGACGCGCCCGACGCCGGCCCCCGCCGTCGGCACGCGCGCACCCTGGATCGACGTGGACGCCGCCGTCCTGCAGGATTGAGCCGCGCCGCCCGCATGGGGCTACCCGAGCGGCGATGCTTGGGTTAACAGCGCGGCAATGGAAGCCGGCCGTGCCGATCAGCCCGCGCAGGGGCGCTTTGCGGGAGTGGAGCACCGGTTGCCGGTTCGCGTCTATTTCGAGGACACGGACCTGTCGGGCGTCGTCTATCACGCCAATTACCTGCGCTTCATGGAACGCGGGCGATCCGACATGCTGCGACTGGCTGGCGTGGACCAGCGCGCGGCGTTCGAGGCGGGCGAGGGCGCCTATGCCGTGGCCAGCCTGGCGATCCGCTATCTTGCGCCGGCGCGGCTGGACGACGCGTTGCTGGTCGCCACCCGCGTCACCGCGGTGCGCGCCGCCAGCGTTTCCATTCATCAACGAGTCATGCGCGACGCGCTTGTGCTGGCCGAGGCGGATGTCGTCGCCGCGCTCGTCTCGCCAACCGGGCGGCCACGGCGGCAACCGCGTGACTGGATCGACCGTTTCGCCGCTCTTGTCGACAATGGGGTACCAAGGCCTTGAACCCGTTCTTCAATACCGATGCCGCGACGCTTTCGCCGATCGCGCTGTTCCTGCAGGCCGACTGGGTGGTGAAGGGTGTGATGTTCGGCCTGCTGGCCGCGAGCATCTGGACCTGGGCGATCATCTTCAGCTTCTGGCGCAAGATCGGGCGCACGCGCCGGGCCACCGAGACGTTCGAGCGCGATTTCTGGAAGGCGGACGATATCGATGCCTTCTACAAGACGCGTGCCGATGAGGATCTGCCGAGCGCGCGCGTGTTCGCCGCCGGCGTGGCGGAATGGCGGCGCTCGACGCAAGGGTCGGTGATCGACCGCGGCGGCACGCGCGAGCGGCTGGCGACCACCATGGGCGCCGCGGTGGCGAGCGAGATCGACAGGCTCTCCGATCGGCTGAACGTGCTGGCGACGGTCGGCTCGGTGGCGCCGTTCGTCGGGCTGTTCGGCACCGTGTGGGGCATCATGCGCAGCTTTACCAGCATCGCGAGCCAGCAGAACACGAGCCTCGCGGTGGTGGCGCCGGGCATTGCCGAGGCGTTGTTCGCGACTGCGATCGGCCTGTTCGCGGCGATCCCCGCGGTGATCGCGTACAATCGCTTCAGCCATGGCATCAACCGGATCGAGGCGCGGCTGAACCGGTTTGCGGATGGCTTCCACGCGACGCTGTCGCGCCAGCTGGATCGCGAACGGTGAGGGGCGTGATCCTTATCCTCCCCGCTGCCGGGGAGGGGGACCATCGCGCAGCGATGGTGGAGGGGCGTTTCCGCGAGCAGGACGTGTGGGGAGAGGCCCCTCCACCACGCACTGCGTGCGCGGTCCCCCTCCCCGTTCCGGGGAGGATATAGAAGATGGCGATGCAGCTTCCCTCGCAGCGATCCGGCGGGCGGCGCGCGCCCATGGCGGACATCAACGTCACGCCGCTGGTCGACGTCATGCTCGTGCTGCTGATCATCTTCATGGTCACCGCGCCGCTGCTGACGGCCGGCGTGCCGGTCAATCTGCCCGACAGCCGCGCCAAGCCGCTCGACCAGGACAAGCAGCCGACCGAGATCTCGCTGGATGCGGACGGCCGGATCTTCATCGCCAAGGAAGAGGTGTCGCAGGAGGCGTTCCCCGGGCGGCTGGATGCGATCGCCGCGCAATCGGGCGAGGGCGATCCGCCGCAGGTGTATCTGCGGGCGGACAAGGCGCTGGATTACGGGCGCGTGATGCGCGTGATGGGTGAACTCAACCGCGCCGGGCTGAACCGCGTCGCGCTGGTGACGATCGGGGACGATTGACCCGGATGGATCGTTCGGAACGGATCGGGCTTGGGGTCGCCGGGGCGGGGCATATTATCCTGTTCGGGCTGTTGTCCGTCGGCTTTCTGTCCACCCCCAATCCAGAAAAGCTGAAGCAGCAGCCGATCGACGTGAGCCTGGTGAAGGACGTGGGGCTTGAGGCGACCGCGCCGCAGGCGGTGGAGCAGCCCGCGCAGTCGATCGCGCCCGAGACGGGTGAGCCCGATGATGCCGCGCCGCCGGCTCCGGCCGAACCTGCGCCGGCCCCCGATCCGGTGCCCGCCCCGCCGCAACCGGCGCCCAAGGCTGCGCCCAAGCCCGAACCCAAGCCGAAGCCGGCGCCGCCCAAGCCGCAACCCGCGCCCAAGCCCGCCGAGAAGCCGAAGCCTGCGCCCAAGCCCAAGCCGGCACCGGCGCCGGATCGGGCTGCGGAGAAAGCCGCCAAGCAGGCGGCGGAGGCGGAAGCCAAGGCCAAAGCGGCAGTAGCGGCAAAGGCCAAGGCAGCGGCCGAGGCGAAGGCGAAGGCGGCGGCAGACGCCAAGGCGAAGGCCGCGGCCGCTGCAAAAGCGCGCGGATCGGGATCGGACAGCCAGTCGAAGGCGGCGAAGCCCAAGGGTGGCCGGCTGGGCGACGATTTCCTGAAGGGGCTGACGGCGGAGAAGTCGACCAGCCGCAGTCAGACGCCGCGGGCGGCCAAGATCGACGCGCGCGCACTTGCCTCGATCGTCCAGGCGATTGCGCGGCAAATCCAGCCATGTGCCGACCGGCAGGTCGACCCGGGGCCGGGTGCGAACGAGATCGTGACCACGCTGAACCTGAAGCTGAACGAGAACGGCACGCTTGCCGCGACGCCGACGATGGTGCGCCAGACCGGGGTGACGGACGAGAACCGGCGCTATGCGCAACGCGTGCGCGACTTGGGGATCGCCGCGTTCAAGGGCTGTTCGCCGCTGAAGCTGCCGCCCGAATATTATGACACGCCCAACGGAGGCTGGAACAACATCAACTATCAGTGGAAGCTGCGGTGAGCGCCGCCACCTAGATCCAGGGCATGGTTCACGCGCGAGGACCGCGCGCCTACAGGTCATGTTCATCGTGCCGCGTGAATGCCGGCGCAGCATGGTCGGGCCGCCACGGCACGGAAGTGAGAGGAAGACAATGAAGCGTTTCGTCCTGTTGGCTGCACTGGTCCTTGCGGCCCCCGGCGTGGCGCAGGATGTGCCGCCGACGCCGCTCAATGTCCCGGGCGACGCGCCGGTCGCACCGGCAGCGGCGGGGCAGACTCCGCCGCCGCTCGAAGTGTCGGTGACCGGCGGCATCTCCGCGCCGATGCCCATTGCCATTCCGGCGATGCCCCCCGCGGCCGTGGCGCAGACGCCGGCCGGATCGACCGACGCGCTGGGGCGCCAGCTGGCCGAGATCGTCACCAGCGACCTGCGCAATTCCGGATTGTTCAGTCCATTGTCGCCCGCTCAGCTGCGCACGGTGATGTTCCCGGAGGTGCAGGCGCCGGCGTTCGATTATTGGGGCGGCACCGGTGCGCAGGCGCTGGTGCAGGGCTATATCCGCGCCAACGGCGACGGGACGCTGACGGTCGGCTGCTATTTGTTCGACGTGTCCGCGCAGACCGAGCTGATGCGCCAGGGTTTCGTGGTGCCGCCGTCCGACTGGCGGCGCGCGGCACATAAATGCGCCGACATGGTCTATACGCGGCTGACCGGCGAAGGGCCCTATTTCGACAGCCGGGTGGTCTATGTGTCCGAGACCGGGCCCAAGAACCGACGGATCAAGCGCCTGTCGATCATGGACCAGGACGGCGCGAACCACCGCTTCCTCACCAACGGCCAGTCGATCGTGCTGACGCCGCGCTTCTCGCCGAGCCAGCAGTCGATCGTGTACATGAGCTATGTCGGCCGGGTGCCGTCGATCTATGTCTATGACATCGGATCGGGGCGGCAGCGCCTGGTGGTGCAGAATGTCGCCACGACGTTCGCGCCGCGCTTCTCGCCCGACGGTCGCTGGATCCTGTTCTCGATGGCGACGGGCGGCAATACCGACCTCTATCGTGTCCCTGCCGGTGGTGGCAGCCCGCAGCGGCTCACCAACTCGCCCGGGATCGATACCGGGGGCAGCTATTCACCCGACGGCAGCCGCATCGTGTTCGAAAGCGACCGCTCCGGCGGCCAGCAGCTGTACGTGATGAACGCCGACGGATCGAACCAGCAGCGCATCAGCTTCGGCGGCGGCCGATATGGCACGCCGGCCTGGAGCCCGCGCGGTGACCTGATCGCCTTCACGCGCATGTCCGGAGGCTTCCGGATCGGCACCATGAGCCCCAGCGGCTCGGGCGAGAAGATCCTGACCAACAGCTGGCATGACGAAGGCCCGACCTGGGCGCCGAATGGCCGCGTGCTGATGTTCTACCGCTCGGCGCAAGGACGCAGCGGCAAGGCCGATCTTTGGTCGGTCGACCTGACGGGCGTGAACGAGCGCCGCGTGCCGACGCCGCTGGACGGATCAGACCCGTCCTGGGGTCCGCTGCGGCCGTAAACCTGTTATCGGGGGCGATATACGGGGAGCGACAATGGGAGATACACGAATGGCGAGACTGACCACCACCATCTTGCTGGCAACGGCGCTTGTGACCACGGCGGCCTGCTCCAAGAAGCGGCCGGAAGTGCTGCCGCCGGCGCCGGGGGAAGCGCCTGCCCAGCCGACCGGTCCGACCGGCCCGGCAACCGGCGCGGTCGTTCCCGGATCGTCGGAGGATTTCAAGCGGTCGGTCACCAGCGACACCGTCAACTTCGGTCTCGACATGTACGACATCGACGCCACCGCACGCGGCATCCTCGACAGCCAGGTGGTGTGGCTGCAGCGCTATCCCAATGTTCGCGTGACGATCGAAGGCCATGCCGACGAACGCGGCACGCGCGAGTATAACCTCGCGCTGGGCGATCGCCGCGCCAACTCGGCGAAGAACTATCTGGTCGCGCGCGGTGTCTCGCCGAGCCGGATCACGACGATCAGCTACGGCAAGGAACGCCCGCTGGCGCTCGGCTCGGACGAGGAGAGCTATGCGCAGAACCGCCGTGCCGTGACGGTGGTGCTGAACTGATGGACCTGCCGCAGCGCGCGGTGTGACGGCGCGGTGCGGCGGCATCTGAAGATGAATGACGGGCGCCCGTGCCGTTTCACGGGCGCCCGCCGATGTGCCGCGGAACGGCGGGGAGCAACGGCCGCCGCGGCAACCGCCGGGATCAGCCCGCAGCCACCGAGGGCGCGAGCGTCAACACGGTGAGCAGGAAACCGGCGAAGAGCGCCGGGAAGAAGCTTGGACGACGCATGGCCTGTCTCCTTTCATGCAACGCGCATGACAGCAGGAGGCGGCGGCGTCCGGTCCGGTGCGACAGGACCGGCAGGGCTGCGACGAAGGCGCTGTTCCGAGCGACGAACCACCGTCGCTCGGCGGCGGAAGGTTATGGTCGCTCGAGCGGAGGATGCTCCAGCGGCCGCGCTTCCTCGACGAGCAGGACCGGCACGCCGGCCCGGATCGGATAAGCGAGCTGCGCCGCCTCCGACACCAGTTCCCCCGCCGCTTCGTCAAGCATCAGCGGGGTGCGGGTGACGGGGCAGACCAGTCGTTCGAGCAGCCACGGATCGATCGTCACTGCAGCGTGACCCGGTCGTCGCCGTCATGGCGACCGAAGAATTGCATCAGCTGGACGATGAGGTCGGCCCGCACGGCGATGCCGTCCGCCTCAAGCAGCGCCTGTTTGGCCGCGACGTCGAACGGCGCGATCTGGGCGATGCCGTTTACCAGGCTTTGATCGTCGAGCCGCGACACGGCCTCCCAATCGACGGCATAACCATGCTGGTCGGCGAAGCGCCTCGCCTCCATTTCGAGCGACGCACGTGCGCCCAGCGACAGCGTCTCGGGCTCCCGCTCCGGCAGCAACTCCGCCTCGACCTGCCGGAAGAGCGTCGAAACATCGAGCTCGTGCCTGATCCGGAACAGGCTGATCCCTTCCAGCACCAGATTGGAGCGGCCGTCATCCATCATCTCGATCTCGGCGATCCGGCCGACGCAGCCGATGTCGTAGAGCGCGGGCTTGTCGCCCGCCCCTGCCTCCATGGCGCGTGGCTGCACCATGCCGATCCGCCGATCGCGTACCATCGCGTCGGACACCATGGCACGGTAGCGCGGCTCGAAGATGTGGAGCGGCAGATGCATGCCGGGAAACAGCAATGCGCCGGGCAGGGGAAAGACGGAAAGTCGCGTCATCCGAACAGAATGGCGGAGAGCCGGCGACGCTGTGCGGAGACCCATGGGTCTTCGAGACCGACCACGTCGAACAGCTTCAGCAACTGTTGCCGGGCAGCACCGTCGTTCCAATCGCGCTCTTGCGCGGTGATGGCGAGAAAGCCTTCGGCCGCCGCATCGCGGTTCCCCGCGGCCATGTGTGCGTTGGCGAGATCGAAGCGCGCCTGGAGATTGCCGGGATCGGCCGCCACGGCCTGCTCGAGCGGCGACAGGTCACCGACCTGCGGGGCGGATCGCGCGAGCGCCAGTGCCGAGCGGGCGCGCTCGATATCCGGCCGCTTTGCCACCTCTTCCGGCAGCGTGGCGAGCGCGGCCTCCGCCTCGTCATGCGCGCCACTGGCGACGAGCGCGCGGATGCGGCCCGACAGCACGGCCGGATGATCGGGCGCCATCTCGATCAGCTGATCGAAGACGGACAGGGCACGCGCCGCGTCTCCGTCGGCCAGCACTTCTTCGCCCATGGCGATCAGTGGCTCCAGCTCCGCCTCCTGCGCCTGCGCTTCGCCCTCGATCGGCAGCTGGCGGAGCAGCTGGTCCAGCGTGGCGCGCAGCTGCGATTCGGTACGCGCGTTCGTCAGGTCGGCGACAAGCTGCCCCTGGAACATCGCATAGACCGTCGGGATCGAGCGGATCTGGAATTGTGCGGCGATGAACTGGTTCTTGTCGGTATCGACCTTGGCGAGTACGACACCCTTGTCGGCATAGGCCGCCGCGACCTTTTCCAGCACCGGCGCCAGCGCCTTGCACGGCCCGCACCATTCGGCCCAGAAATCGATAATGACGAGCTTTGTCATGGACGGCTCGACCACGTCCGTGCGGAACGCCTGAACGGCTTCCTTTTCCGCGGCACTCATTCCCAGCGTAGCCAAGGGCTGCTCCCGATCTAGTCGTTCGAGCCCTTATGTGGGGACGGGCCAGGGGAAGCAAACCCCCTGACCCGCCGTCGCTTCACATTGGCGCGTCGTCGATCAGAATGCGGCGCTGATCGAGAACACGACCTGGCTGGAATCAATACGCCCACCGTCCTTCGTCGAGGAGAAGTTGGGCTGGAGATAATAGGTCTCCACTTTGGCGATGTCGGTATCGACGAACGCGACGCCCAGCGTCAGCGGCGTGCTCGGGATCGCGAGGTCCAGCCCGACCATATAGTCCAGGTACTGGCCGGTCGGCGCCACGCTGGTGCCGTTCGGGCCCAGGCCGGGGTTGCCGCTCGACCATCCGAGATGCGCCTTCGCGGTCACCGGCGTTCCCGGGATGGCCGCCGAAGCGTCGCCCCAGACGTACACATTGTCTTCCTTGTCACCGGCGTCGTCATAGGGGCCGCCCGCCAGCACATCCTGCGCATTGGCGCCGGTGAACGACCATCGGCCCAGCGCCTGCTGCTCCGGGGCATAGGCGACGCCGAGCAACAGGCTGACGGGGCCCATCGCGGTGGACATTTTCACATAGGGTTCGGCGAAGTCGGTTTTCGACGCGCCGCCCGGATACATGTACCAGGTGAGGCCGACGTCCAGCGATACGCCCGGCGTCACCTCGGTCTTGAACCCGCCGTAGAGGTCCAGTTCGGTGTTCGAGCCGCCGAACGTGCCCCAGCCGGCCAGGTTCGACGCCCATGTGCCGACATAGACGCCGCTTTCGTGCGAGATCGTGAGGCCGCCCTGGACGGCCAGTTCCTCATCGGTTTGGGAGACGCCGCGGAAGCGATAATCCGACACCAGGGCGACACTGCCGCTGACCGTGACCGGCTTGGGCGGATCCTCTTCCTGTGCCGCGGCGGGAACCGCGAGGATGGCCATAACGGCGGCGGGGATGAACTTCAGATACTTCATGGAACCTCCTATTGGCAGAGGCTCCTCCTGCTTCCGATCCGCCCGCGCTCCTCCTCCCCCCCAAAGGGAGCGGTCGCGGGCTGGCCGGACACTTTGACGCTATCGCAGCAATTCTAATCGAATGTTGCTGAATTGCGTCAAAGTGTTTCCCATCATGCGGTTTACACCGCCAGTGTGGCTATACGGCCACGCTGACCGCGCAACTCGACCGGATTACCGGCGGCCTTGCGACGCTGAAACCAGTCCCGCAGCAGTTCGGCGGTAGTGTGGTCGACCGCATCAAGCTTCGAGACGTCGAGACGTACCGGCGCGTTGGACGGCACGCGATCCAGCGTGGCCGATAGTTTGGGGAGGGTGACGAACGTGGCCGCGCCGTCAAGCGCGATGGCGTGCGCCTCCCCATCCTTCTGCTCGAACACCCGGAGCCGCAGGCGCCGCAGGTTCGGGATCAGCTCGAGAACCGTCAGGCCGATGCCGACCAGCACGCCGGTGAGCAGATCGGTTGCCACGACCATGATCAGCGTCGCGGCCCAGATGGCGACCGGCAGCACGCCATAGTCCTTAAACAGATGCTTGGCGTGCTTGAGGCTAACGAGGCGCCAGCCGGTGACGACCAGCACCGCGCCGAGCGCGGCCATCGGAATGGCGCGCAGCAGCCACGGCAACAGGGCGACGAAGCCGAGGATCCAGATGCCGTGCAACATCGCCGAGGCGCGGGTGACGGCGCCCGCCTGGACGTTGGCCGAGCTACGCACGATCACACCGGTCATCGGCAGCGATCCGGCAAAGCCGCACAGCAGATTGCCGATGCCCTGCGCGCGCAGTTCCTTGTTGTAATCAGTGCGCACGCCGTCATGCATCTTGTCGACCGCGGCAGCGGAGAGCAGCGTTTCGGCCGAGGCGATGAACGCAATCGCCAGCGCCGCCGTCAGGATCGACGGATCGACGAACCGGGCGAGCAGGCCGCTTTCCGGCGGCGCGATTGCGGCGATGATCGATTCCGGCACCACCACCTTTGCGACGTCAAGGCCGAGCGCCACGCTGAGCAAGGTCGCCGCCACGACGCCTACCAGCGCGCCCGGCAGCAGGCGCAGCGCCTGCGGACGAAACTTCTCCCAGCCGAGCATGCCGGCAATCGTCACCAGCGCGAGCATGAACGCCAACTCCGTCGCCTGGATGTCCGCCGACAGGCCGAGCAGGCGGCCCGGCATGGCGGCAAGATTGTCGAGACCCGACGAAAGCGGCTTGGCATCGAACAGGACGTGGAACTGACCGACCACGATCAGCACGCCGATACCGGCAAGCATGCCGTGCACCACCGCCGGGCTGATGGCACGAAACCAGCCGCCCAGACGGAAGATCCCGGCGACAACCTGGATCGCACCAGCCAGGATCAGAATCGGACCAAGGGCGGAAAGCCCCTGATCCCGAACCAGTTCGAACACGATCACGGCGAGGCCCGCGGCGGGCCCCGACACCTGAAGCGGGGAGCCGGCGAGCGCACCGACGACGATCCCGCCGATGATGCCCGTGATCAGACCTTTTTCCGGCGCCACGCCGGAAGCCACCGCGATGCCCATGCACAATGGCATGGCCACCAGGAACACCACGATGGAGGAGGTCAGGTCCCGCCCGAGGAACTTGAGCGAGGGAACCGAGACGCCGGGGCGCTCGACAGCATCCTGTTTCATTATTCGGCGGCCTCTAGCGCGAGAAAGTCGGCGGCCAGCCGCTTGGCGGCGGGAAGCGCGACGGGGAGCGGCCGGTCTTCACGCACGGCCTCAAAGCGGCCGGTTTCGCCGTTCAGGGCCAGCATCTGGCCAGCATGAATGTCGACAAACCAGCCGTGCAGCGCGATCTCGCCGCGTGCGATGCCGGCGGCCACCGACGGGTGCGTGCGCAGGTGCGAAATCTGCGCCACGACATTTTCCAGGCTGACGGCGCGGACGCGATCCCCATCCGCCATCTCCGCATAGCTCGAATCGACGACCTGGCGCGCGGCGGAGCCGTGACGCAGCCATGCGGCGACGTTGGGCATCGGCTCCAGCGCGGCGGGATCGCCCGCCAGGCCTTTCATCGCGCCACAGTCCGAATGGCCGCAAACGATGATGTCGCGAATGCCCAGCGCCATCACGGCATATTCGACCGTCGACGTCACGCCGCCGTTCTGCGTCGCATAGGGGGGGACGATGTTGCCGGCATTGCGGCAGACGAACAGGTCGCCGGGCTGTGCCTGCATGATCTGTTCGGGCACCACGCGCGAATCGGCGCAGCTGATCATCAATGCCTTAGGCTGTTGCCCATGGTTCGCGAGCTTCGAATAAAGCGCACGACTGTCCTCATAGACCTTCTTTTCGAAGTTGAAGACGCGGCCGATTAGTTCGTTCACGGGAAGCTGCTCCTAAAAACTGGAACAGCTTACTTAGTTGCTGGGCCTTTCCGCCCCGCGGCGGCAGTGTTAAATTTTGTGTCCGAACTCATGCCAGGCGGGTGATCGGTAGGGTAACCGTTGCCATCAGGCCCCCGCTCGGACGATTGGCGAGGGTTAGCGTGCCGCCCTCCGCCGCGATCGCCTGCATCACGATGGGGAGCCCCAGCCCGAACCCGATCGTATCGCGACCGCGGGCCGGATCCAGCCGAACGAACGGCTCCAGAACCGCCTGCATCTGATCCTCCGGAATCCCGGGCCCGTCGTCCACCACGCGGACGGTGACCTCACCGTCGCCCGGCACCAGTTCGACGCTGACGTGCTCACCATAATGCAGCGCGTTCTCGATCAGGTTGGTGAGGGCGCGCTTGATCGCCAGCCGCCGCAGACGAAGCTCGAAGTGATCCGGGCCGACGTAAGTGACGTCATAGCCGCGATCGGTGGCATCATCGACCAGGGTGGCGCAGAGCACCGCCAAGTCCAGCGCGCTCGGCTTTTCCGGATCGCTGTCTCCACCCAGAAAGGCAAGCAAGGAGGCGATCATCGCTTCCATTTCTGCGACATCGTGGGCGATCGCGTTGCGGGTATCGGCGCGCTCAATCGCTTCTGTCCGCAGGCGCAGCCGCGCAAGCGGCGTCCGCAGATCGTGGCCGACCGCGGCAAGCGATTGCGTCCGCGCATCGATAAGCGCGGTGATGCGGGCCTGCATGCGATTAAAGGCGGAGACAAGCCGGCGCATTTCGCGCGGCCCATCCTCCGGCACGGCGCCGACCGTGTCGTGCCCCACGCGATCGGCCGCTTCGGCCAGCCGCCGGAGCGGCCGCAGCGCGCGTCGCAGCATCAGGCCGCCCAGGATCATCAGCGCGATCGCCGGCACCAGCGCCAGCAGAATGCGCTCAAAGGCGAAATCGAGCTTCGCGACAGCGGCAAGTGTACGGAAATGGAGCCAGCTTCCGTCGCGCAGCCGCAGCGCGCCCTTCACCTTGGAGTGGCGCCCGGGTGATATCAGTCGCAGGCGGAGATCGCCGGTGCGGAGCGTCGGCTCCCATTCCACGATCTGCCGCCGCATCGAATCAAGGGCGGGCTCCACCCTGGGGGGGACGCCGGCCGCGCCGTCCCAATTCACTTCATAGCGATCGGTGGTCAGTTCGTCGGCGAGCGCCGGACGCTGCGCCGGGGTCCGGTCCTCCAGCAGCCGACGGCTGATCACGAGATGCTCGGCAAGGCGCCGGGCCTCGTCGTCGCGCACCGAGAATTCGCTCGCCCGCTCGTACAGGAGCGTCGAGACGCCGAACTCGATGAGCATGGTGAGCAGCAAGATCGCGACGACCTGCCCGAGCAGGCCGACCGAGGGCAGCCAACGCCTCAACTGCGCTCCACCGGCACGTTCAGCATATAACCGACGCCGCGTACCGTGACGATCGGTGCCTGTTCCCCGGCGCTCGACAGCTTGCGTCGCAGGCGGCTGATCAGCACGTCGATCGAGCGATCCGAACTGTCCCCCAGGCGCGTGCGGGACAGTTCGATCAGCCGCTCGCGCGCGATCACGCGCTGGGCATGATCGGCAAGCGCCACCAACAGATCGAATTCGGCTCCCGTCAGATCGACCGATGCCCCGGTGGGAGAGGTCAATTCGCGGCGCGGCAGATTGACCGTCCAGCCCTCGAACCGGAGCATGCCCTGGTCGCCTTCGCCCGATCGGCGATCAAGCGCCGGACGGCGGAGAACGGCGCGCACGCGGGCGACCAGCTCGCGCACGCCGAACGGCTTGGCGATATAATCGTCGGCGCCAAGCTCCAGCCCGACGACCCGATCCGTTTCGCTGGACCGCGCCGACATGAAGATGATCGGTACGTCGCTCTTCTGCCGGAGCGACCGGCACAGATCGATCCCGCTGGTTCCCGGCAGCATGATATCGAGCAGCACGAGATCAACCGGCCCCGAATCGAGGGCCAGCCACATTTCGGGCGCGGCGGAGGCGGGGCGTACGTTGAAGCCGTTTTCCTGAAGTGCGCGAGCGGTGAGCATGCGCAGCGCGGGATCGTCCTCAACGAGCAATATGGTCGGGGCGGTCATGCAGTGCCGGAGGTAGGCGGGAAGGGCCGCTTCGGTCAATGTTCCGACAATAACGTTACATTGCTGCGAAAGAGGGCTTGCAGCCCCCATAACTCGCTGCTAGTGGCCGCGCCTCACCCAGCCCGGAGCCTTCCGGGACTGACGCCAGAGCGGGCGTAGCTCAGGGGTAGAGCACAACCTTGCCAAGGTTGGGGTCGAGGGTTCGAATCCCTTCGCCCGCTCCAGTTTCTGCACTTTTCGCAGCAAAGCAGCACCAGGAACAGCGGTGACTGCGGCCAGCGGCACGCAGTATCGAGCGGCTTCGCCGGGACGCCGCCGCGCTGCTACATCTCCCACCATGACACATGCACCGATTCGCGTCGGCATCGGCGGCTGGACCTATGAGCCCTGGCGCGGAACCTTCTATCCGCCCAAGTGGCCGATCAAGCGTGAACTGGAATATGCCAGCCGGCAGGTGACAGCGATCGAGGTGAACGGCACCTATTACAGCGGGTTCAAGCCGGCGACCTTTGCCGGGTGGGCGGCGACCGCGCCCGACGGCTTCGTCTTCACGCTGAAGGCGTCGCGCTTCTGCACCAATCGCAAGATCCTGGCCGAGGCGGCAGAGTCGGTCGGCAAGTTCGTGAGCCAAGGCATCGTCGAGCTGGGCGACAAGCTTGGGCCGATCCTGTGGCAGTTCATGGCCACCAAGCGGTTCGAACCGGACGATTTTGCCGCCTTTCTCGCGCTGTTGCCGAGGACTCAGGACGGAGTGCTCCTCCGCCATGCGGTGCAGGTGCGGCACGAAAGCTTTGCGGTGCCCGAGTTCGTGACGATGTGCCGGAAGGCCGGAGTGGCCATCGTATTCGCGGATTCGAGCGACTATCCGGCGATTGCGGATGTGACCGGCGATTTCGTCTATGCGCGGCTGGAGAATGCCGCGGAGGATGAGCCAACCGGCTACGCGCCGGCGTCCATCACGCGCTGGGCGGATGCGGCGCGGGGATGGGCTGTGGGCGAGCAACCCGCAGGGCTGCCCTATGTCTGTCCCGGCCCGCCGCCCGCAAAGCCACGTGAAACCTTCGTTTTCTTCATCAACGGCGCCAAGGTCCGCGCGCCGGCCGGGGCGCAGGCGCTGATCGCGCGACTGGCGGAAGATGGCGTCGGGCCCTGATCAATCATCATCCAGCCGGAAGTGAAACAGCCGGCTGGGGCCGTCCTCGGGGAGGAGATACAGGTCCGAGCCGTCGATCGCCATGCCTTCGCCGGTGAACGGCCCGCCGCGGCCGAGCGGTCGAAGCGGCCCGACCGCACCGGCGCGGCGGGTGCGCGAGACGGTGCCCGAGGGCCAGTCGATCCAGTCGATCGCCCCGTTAAGCCAACCCCGTGTGCCGCTCGCGACGAGCGCGCCGTCGCGGAACTTCATGTCCTGATATTGCGTGCCGGAGGAATTGCGGATGACCCGGCGGCGGGCGGGATCGGCGAGGTCGAAGACATAGAGCAACTCGCTATTCCAATTGCCCGCGACCAGCGTGGTATCCGTCGCAGCAACGCATCCGAGATGATCGTCGACGGGTATTCTGCGGCGTGGTTCCAGGGTGTCCTTGGCAATTTCGACGAGCGTAGCGGACCCGTTTGGCTGCACTTCGGAGAGCGGCACCCAGATCGACGCACCCGACAGCGAAATGCCGCCGGGATGGTAGCGCGCGCCTTCGGTCAGTTCCACACGGCGCAGCAAGGTGCCGTCGGCGCGATCGAATTCGTGGAGGAAGCCGCGCCCCCGCAGCCGATCGACCGAGGTGACCCAGATGCGTCGATCGTCCATCTCCAGACCCTGGACGTGGAACAACTCGCCGCGCAGGCTGAGCGTGTCGACGAGGCGGGCGCGTTCGACCGACTCCCCGAACCGATCGGGCGCGGCCGCCACCGACAGGCTGGAGACGACGAGGAGGAGGGCCGTCAAACCGGATCGCAGGGGGGTGCGGATCATCGGAGGGATATCCTGTCTGCTTCGATGTCGGCCATGCCATGCCATGCTTTTGTGTCATCAGGAGTGCAGCGGCGATGCGCCAGGCTTCGCTTGCGAGCCGGGCCGGGGGAAGGCATGGCGCGCATCCTCATGACCGACACCGCCCCCTCTTCCACCGCGGCGCGCGACGGGAGCCTGCCCGATCGTCTTGCACGCGCCATCACGCTGGGCGGGCCGATCCCGGTCAGCCAGTTCATGGCCGCCGCCAACGCCCATTATTATGCGACGCGCGATCCCCTGGGGGCGGCAGGCGATTTCACCACCGCGCCCGAGATCAGCCAGATGTTCGGCGAACTGATCGGGCTGTGGGCGGCGGATCTGTGGGATCGGGCAGGGCGACCGGCCGTCCGCTGGGTCGAACTGGGCCCAGGTCGCGGCACGCTGACCGCCGATGCGCTGCGCGCTGCGGCAAGGGCAGGCTTCGCGCCGCCGGTTCACCTGGTGGAGACCAGCCCGGCGCTGCGTGCCCGCCAGGCCGAGCGGCTGCCACAGGCCGTATGGCATGACGATGTCGAGGATCTGCCGATCGATCTGCCGATGATCGTCATCGCCAACGAATTCTTCGATGCCCTGCCGATCCGCCAGCTCGTGCGCGGTAGTGCGGGCTGGCACGAGCGGATCGTCGCGTGCCAGGACACGCTGTTCCTGCCGATCGCCGGGGCGGCCGTTCCCGACAGCGTGATTCCGGCGTCGCTGCGCGATGCGCCGGCCGGTTCGATCATCGAGACCTCGCCAGCCAGCGTCGGCATCATGCGCGTGCTGGCGGCACGGATCGTCGCGCAGGGCGGCGCGCTGCTGGCGATCGACTATGGCTATGAAGGACCCTCGCTGGGCGAGACGCTGCAGGCAGTGCGCGGGCATGCCTTCGCCAACCCGTTCGAGGAGCCGGGCGAGCGCGACCTGACCGCGCACGTCGACTTCGCGACGCTGGGGCTGGTGGGTGTGGCGAGCGGCGCCAAGGTTGCCGGGCCGATCGGCCAGGGTGCGTTCCTGACGACCCTGGGAATTGATGCACGTGCGAAGGCGCTGGGGCCCCGCGTTTCGCCCGATCGGGACCGGTTGGTGAATGACATGGGGACGCTGTTCAAGGTGCTGTCAATGAGTCATCCTGCATGGCCCCAGCCTGCAGGATTCGCATGATCGACTATCGAAACGCGGTGAACACCGATGGTGCTGCGCTCGACGCCATGGCGCGGCGGGTGTGGCTGGCGACCTTCGCGCATTCCGCACCTGCGAAGGACATCGAGGCGTATGTCGCGCACGCTTATGGACCGCAGGGGATGCTGCGGCGGCACCTTGCCGATCCGGCCTATGACTTCCAGATCGCACTGAAGCAGGGGCTGGTCGTCGGCTATTGCAAGGTCGGTCCGACGTTCTTCCAGGACGAGGTGCCGACCGAGGGCACGCTGCATCTCCATCAGCTGTATGTCGATCCTGCCGAGCATGGCAACGGTGTCGCCGCGCATCTGCTGGAGTGGTCGTTCGGCGTCGCGCGCCGCCGCGGGAAGGACGCGATCCTGCTTTCCGTCTGGGAGGAGAATCACCGCGCGCTGGCCTTCTACGTGAAGCACGGTTTCGTCCATGTCGGCGATTATGCGTTCAAGACCGGCGGCCAGATCGACCGCGACCTGATCATGCGGCGCCAGTTGTGAGCGCGGTTGACGTCTTTCGCGCCGGCACGCTCGCCGATGTCGCCCATGGTTTCCTCGGCCGACGCGGCGGTGTTTCGCGCGGCGTGCATGGCGGGCTGAACGTGGGGCTCGGCTCCGACGACGAGCGCGCGGCCGTCGAGGAAAACCGCCGCCGCGCCGTCACGGCGGTGATGCCGGACGCGGCGCTTGCGACCTGCTTCCAGATCCATTCCGCGCAATGCGTGACCATCGCCGAGGTGCCGGGCGAACGCCCCCGCGCCGATGCGCTCGTCACGGATCGTCCCGGCGTGGCGCTGGGGATCCTAACCGCGGATTGTGCGCCGGTGCTGTTGGCCGATGCCGAAGCCGGGGTCGTCGGCGCCGCGCATGCGGGATGGAAGGGCGCGATCGGCGGGGTGACCGACAGCACG
>JBELMF010000039.1:0-21684 GCA_042096015.1 Sphingomonas sp. | reverse complement strand
TCGTTTCCCCCGCCCTCCCCGGCACGATGCCGCCGAGGCGCTGCGCGGCGAGGTGCGCGATTTCCTCGCCGACGTACTGGCTGATCGATCGCCGCTGCGGCGCGCCGACAGCTGGAACGGCTTCGATCGCGATTTCAGCCGCAAGCTCGGTCAGCGTGGCTGGCTGGGTATGACCTGGCCCAAGAAATATGGCGGCCATGAGCGCAGCGCGTTCGAACGCTATGTCGTCGTCGAGGAAACGCTCGCGGCCGGCGCACCGGTCGCGGCTCACTGGATCGCCGATCGCCAGAGCGGACCCAGCCTCCTCAAATACGGCACCGAGGAGCAGAAGGAGACGATCCTGCCCGGCATCGCCGCCGGAGAAACCGTGTTCTGCATCGGCATGAGCGAACCGGATTCGGGGTCAGATCTGGCGGCCACGCGCACCCGCGCCGTTCCGGTCGACGGCGGCTGGCGCGTCACCGGCACGAAATTGTGGACCACTGGGGCGCATCACGCGGATTACATGATCCTGTTTTGCCGAACGAGCGGCTCCGCCGCCGATCGGCAGGCAGGGACCAGCCAGCTGCTCGTCGATCTCAAGGCGACCGAAGGGCTTTCGATCCGGCCCATCATCGATCTGGCCGGACAGCATCACTTCAATGAAGTTCATTTTGATGATGCATTCCTGCCGGCCGGCGCCCTGATCGGGACCGAAGGGGCCGGCTGGGAACAGGTCATGAGCGAGCTGGCGTTCGAGCGCAGCGGACCCGAGCGGTTTCTCTCCTCGATGCAATTGCTAATCGAGCTGATCGGCGTGCTGCGGGGTTCGGCGAGCGAGGCGGCGCAGCTTGCGATCGGACGCCTAACGGCACACCTCATCACCTTGCGCCGGTTGTCGCGCGGGGTGGCCGTGATGCTGGAAACCGGTGACAATCCCGGCACGCATGCGGCGATCGTCAAGGATCTCGGGGCGACGTTCGAACAGGAACTGCCGGAGATCGCCCGCACGCTCGTCGATGCCGAGCCCGATAGCGCATCCACATCGGACTTCGTCGCCGTTCTTGCGCATACCATGCTGAACGCGCCCAGCTTTTCGCTGCGTGGCGGGACGAGAGAAATCCTGCGCGGCATCATCGCGCGCGGCCTCGGCCTGCGCTGATCGGAGAGTTTGCATGACCGTCATCACAACTGAAATCCGCGGCCCGATCGCGATCCTCCGCCTCAATCGCCCCGATGCCATGAACGCCCTCGGCTCCGATGGTGACGGCGCCGAGGTCCGCGCTGCGTGCGACGCACTGAATGCCGACCTGTCCATTCGCTGCGTCATTCTGACGGGTGAAGGACGCGCCTTTTCCGCAGGCGGCGACATCAAGAAAATGGCCGATCCGGACGGCCCGTTTGCCGGCGCCGGTATCGGGATCCGCAGCCATTATCAGCGCAACATCCACCGCATCGCGCGGGCCTTGTTCTCGCTCGACATGCCCGTGATCGCCGCGGTCAATGGTCCCGCTATCGGGCTTGGCTGCGACGTGGCGTGCATGGCGGACATCCGGATTGCATCAGACAAGGCCAAGTTCGGGGTCACCTTCCTGAAGCTGGGCCTCGTGCCCGGCGACGGGGGTTCCTGGCTGCTTCCCCGGGCGATCGGCATGAGCCGGGCGGCAGAGCTGTTTTTCACCGGTGACGTGATCGATGCCGCGACGGCCGCAGAATGGGGCCTCGTCAGCCGGGTCGTCCCGCATGACAGCCTGCTGGACGAAGCGTTCGGGCTGGCGGAAAAGATCGCGACCCTGCCGCCCCACGCCCTGCGGCTCACCAAATCGTTGCTGCGCCAGGGGCAGACGAGCAGCTATGATCAGGCGCTCGACACCGCATCGACGGCGCAGGCGGTCAGCCATGCCACCGACGATCATCGTGAAGGCGTAGCGGCGTTGCTCGAAAAACGAGATCCTGTTTTCCAGGGCAAGTAGCCGGCGGCGGGCTGCTGCCCGCACGACAGCAGAGCGTGCCGTCACGATGTTTTGGGCGGACCAACCCCATCGTCCGGCGCGTCGAGGTACGCTTGCTCCGCCGCGGTCGTGGTCCGATCCAATGCCGTGTTGCGGGTCGGAAAACGCCCGAAGCGTTCGATGACGTCGCGATGCCCGACGGCGAATGGGAGGTTCGGGCCGCCAAGACGGGCAAATTTCTCGACGCACAGATGCTGCAGGGGAAGATCCTCTGCATGCATCAGCGGCATGTACAGGAAAGCAAGCTCCTCGTCCGCGTACCGCGCCTCCCACCCCTGATCGATCGCCAGCAGCGCCAGTTCGACCGCGAGATCATCGGCTTCATAGGCACGGGCGGAGTCACGGAAGATATTCCGCGAAAACTGATCGAGAAGGATGATCGCCGCGAGCAGCTCATCCGGTCCGTCGCGCCACGCCGCTGCACGCGACGCATGGACAGAATCGCGCAGCGCTCCGAAACGCCGCGCGATTTGCGCGTCCAGTTCCGGGTCGCGCGCGAACTGCCGCTCCATCGACAGGGCGAACCAGAAGTCGAGCACGTCGCGTGCCGCATCGTGGACTAACGCGCGTTGTGTCCCTAGATCGCCCGCCATGCTCACCTACCGTTCGCCCGACGTGATTACCCTGGGCTGCCGACTCAACCTTGCCGAGAGCGAAACGATCCGGTCGCTCGTCGGACCGGGAGATATGGTCGTCATCAATGGCTGTGGCGTGACAAACCAGGCGATGCGCCAAACGCGCGCCGCCGTCCGCCGCGCCCGGCGGGAGCGTCCTCAGGCGGAGATCGTGGTGACCGGCTGTGCATCCGATATGGACCGCGCCGCATTCGCGACGATGCCGGAGGTTGATCGGATCATCCCCAATGCCGCCAAGCTGTCCGCCGCGACATGGGGCGCCTTCCCCAACGCGCCCGCCCCGCGCCGGCACGCCCGGGCCTTTGTCGGGGTGCAGAACGGGTGCGATCACGACTGCACGTTTTGCGCCATTCCGCAGGGCCGCGGCCCGAGCCGATCCGAGCCGATCGGGACGGTCGTCGCGCGTATCGCCGCGCTGGTCGAGGGCGGGGTTAATGAAATCGTCCTGACCGGCGTCGATCTGACGAGCTACGCCGGCGGTCTCGGCGCACTGATCGAGGCGATCCTTCGCGACGTGCCGCGCCTTCCCCGCCTGCGTCTCTCCTCGCTCGATACGATCGAGATCGACGATCGGCTCTTCGATCTGGTCACGACCGAAGCGCGGGTCATGCCGCACCTGCACTTGTCGCTCCAGGCCGGCGATGATTTGGTCCTGAAGCGGATGAAGCGCCGCCACGCACGTCGCCATGCCGTGGATCTGGTGAACAGGTTGAAGGCGAAGCGCGACATCGCGATCGGCGCGGACCTGATCGCCGGCTTCCCGACCGAAAGCGAGGCGGCCTTTGCCAATACCCTCGCGCTGCTGGATGACTGCGACATCGTGCACGCCCATGTTTTCCCCTTCTCTCCTCGGGCTCTGACACCCGCTGCGCGCATGCCGCAGGTCACCAGCGACACGGTTCGCGTGCGCGCCGCGCGATTGCGATCGGCCGCTGCCATGCGTCGCCGGACCTGGCTCGCTTCGCTCGTCGGGTCGGTGCAGCAGATCGTGGTGGAGAAGCCTGGCGACCGCGGCCACAGTGCCCCGTTCGCCGACGTCCACCTGCCCTCTCCCGTTGCCGCGATCGGCGCGCTGGCGACCGTGACGGTTGCTGCGGCAACCGACGACCATCTCATCGGAATTCCTGCATGACCGACAATCGTTCTTGGCATGACAAGCTGCTGGGCGGGTTCCGCCGGACGTCTGACCGGCTGGTTGGAAACCTTGCCGGCCTCGGCACGGCGCGCCTTGACGAGCAAACGCTCGACGACATCGAGGAAGCGCTCATCGCATCCGATCTCGGCCCGGAAACCGCGGAGCGTATCCGTGCCCGCCTGGCGGAGGGCAGCTTCGAGCGCAACATGGAGGAGCTGGGGATCCGCCTCGTCGTGGCGGAGGAAGTGGAGAAGGTCCTTGCGCAGGTTGCCACGCCTTTGGAAATCGAGGCGTTTCCGCGCCCGCAAGTGATCCTGGTGATCGGGGTCAATGGATCGGGAAAGACCACGACCATCGCGAAGCTCGCGCATCTTCTCCTGGAGCAGGATTACGGCGTGATGCTGGCGGCGGGCGATACGTTTCGCGCCGCCGCGATCGGCCAACTCGCAACCTGGGCGGAGCGGATCGGTGTCCCGATCGTCACCGGTCCGGAAGGCGGGGATGCCGCCGGGATCGTATGGGATGCGGTGAAGAAGGCGACCGAAACGGGCATCGACGTCCTGATCGTCGACACTGCGGGACGGCTGCAGAACAAGCGCGAGCTGATGGACGAACTCGCCAAGATCCGTCGCGTGCTGGGCCGGCTCAACCCCCAGGCCCCGCATGACGTCGTGTTGGTGCTTGATGCCACGACCGGCCAGAATGCGTTGAGCCAGATCGAAGTCTTCAAGGAAGTCGCCGGCGTTACCGGCCTTGTCATGACCAAGCTGGACGGCACGGCGCGCGGTGGCGTGCTGGTCGCCGCCGCGGAAAAATACGGCCTACCGATCCACGCCATCGGTGTCGGCGAGTCGATGAACGACTTGCGCCCGTTCGACTCGAGTGAAGTGAGCCGGATCATCGCCGGCGTCGATCGGCGGCAGCCATAGAATGGGAGCCGCGTGTCGAGCCACCGGCTTCGGCACATCGGCTGAAACTGGGTGGGAACGGAGGATCCGGTGAGTAACAACAGCAAATCCAACCCGGGCCTGCGCCTTGCGCTGGACTATGGTCCGCTTATCGTCTTTTTCGCGGTCAATTTCCTTGCGCCCGGGCCGGCGATCGCCCGCATCATTGCCGCTACCGGCGCGTTCATGCTCGCGATGATCGTCGCGCTGGCCGTCTCATGGTGGAAGACGCGGCATATTCCGCCCATGCTGCTGATCTCAGGGGCGCTGGTGCTCGTGTTCGGTGGTTTGACGCTGTGGTTCCAGGACGAGCGGTTCATCAAGATGAAGCCGACATTCGTCTATATGATCTTCGCGGCAACGCTCGGCTTCGGCCTAGCGACTGGACGACCGCTGCTGCAGATGCTGCTGGAAAGCGCCTATCCGGGGCTCAATGCCGAGGGCTGGCGCAAGCTGACCCGCAACTGGGCATTGTTCTTCGTCTTCATGGCGGCGCTGAACGAGGCGGTTTGGCGCTCGACCAGCACGGACTTCTGGGTGGGCTTCAAGATCTGGGGCGCCATCCCGTTGACCCTGGTGTTCGCGATCTTGAACGTCCCGATGCTGATGCGGCACGGCCTGCAGGCGCAAGACGCCTCCAAGACCGTGCCCCCGCAGGAATAGCCCGGGGCGACGCGCCCCGGACGATCCGATCACCCCAGACGCTCGATCTTCTGCGCCGCCTCGTCGATCAGCGCGGCAACCTGCAGCAACGTCTCGTCGGAGGTCTCGCCGCGACCGAGCCGGTCCTGCAGTGCAACCTTCAGATTGCTCATGGCACGGCGGACCGGCATGGAATCGGTCCGCTGATGCTTCTCGCCCATTGTCGCGAGCCGCCCGAACAGCTTCTCGATCTGCTCGCCGTTCTCGGCAAGATGCGCCTTGCCTTCTTCCGTCACGGTGAAGCGGCGCCGGCCCTCGCCGGCATCTTCGCCTGACACATAGCCGATCTCGTCGAGCATCGTCAGCGTGGGATAGATCACCCCCGGCGAGGGCGCGTAGCCGCCGCTGGTGAGATCCTCGACCGACTTGATCAACTCATAGCCGTGACGCGGTTCATCGGCGATCAGCTTGAGAAGCACCAGCCGCAGCTCGCCCGAGTCGAAGACGCGCCGACGCTTCAGCCCACCGACCAGCTTCGCAATCGCCTTGCCGCCGCCACGCCCGCGCCCGCCCTTTCCGGCGCGCACCACGGCCGCGCCGCCGGCTGCCGCCGCTGCTTTCGCCGCGCGCTTCGCGCCGCCACCGCGAGGACCGCCCTCGGCGCGGGCGGCCTTGCGCCCACCCGGCCGTCCGGCTCCGCCGCGCTTGCCGCCCTTTTCCTTCGGCTCTTCGATTTCCATGGCATTCACTCCTTACGATAGTTACAAGATATATCTTGAACGAACGGCGTCAACCCCGCTGTGAAACGTTCTGCAGTTTCACTATCTTTCCGGCATGGCCGATCTCTTCGCCAACCTGGCGCCGCCGTCCGCGACTCCTCCTTCATCAACGCACGCTCCGCTGGCAGATCGATTGCGCCCGACCAGGCTCGACGATGTTGTCGGCCAGGAGCATGTCACCGGTAGCCAGGGTTCGATCGGTCGCATGGTGGAGGCGCAACGATTGTCCTCGATGATCCTGTGGGGACCTCCCGGCACAGGCAAGACAACCATTGCCCGCCTGCTCGCCGAGGCAGTGGGCCTTCGGTTTACCGCCATCTCTGCGGTCTTTTCCGGCGTTGCCGATCTCAAGAAGGCTTTTGCCGAGGCGCGCGAACACGCCAGGATGGGACAGCGCACATTGCTGTTCGTGGATGAGATCCACCGCTTCAACCGTGCCCAGCAGGATGGCTTTCTGCCCTTTGTTGAGGACGGGACCGTGACGCTCGTCGGCGCGACGACAGAGAATCCATCGTTCGAGATCAATGCCGCTTTGCTCAGCCGTGCACAGGTTGTCATTCTACACCGGCTGGGGACGAGCGCGCTGGGAGAACTGATCGCCCGTGCGGAAGCGTTGATCGGGCGCGCGCTGCCGATCGATAACGCAGCGCGCGACGCCCTGATTGCCAGCGCCGACGGCGACGGCCGGTTCCTCCTCAATCAGGTCGAGACGCTGTTCTCGGTCACCATAGAGCAGCCGCTCGACCCGGCCGGCCTGTCAGCATTTCTCCAGCGTCGGGTAGCCGTCTATGACAAGGATCGGGAGGGTCATTACAACCTGATCAGCGCGCTGCATAAGTCGATGCGCGGATCGGATCCGCAAGCGGCCCTTTATTATCTTGCGCGAATGCTGACGGCGGGCGAGGAGCCGCTCTACGTCCTGCGCCGTATCACGCGCTTCGCCAGCGAAGACATCGGGCTCGCTGATCCGCAGGCCCTGGTCCAGTGTCTTGCTGCCAAGGACGCTTTCGAGTTTCTCGGTTCTCCCGAGGGAGAACTCGCCATCGTGCAAGCCTGCCTTTACTGCGCCACGGCGCCGAAATCGAACGCGGCTTACAAGGCGGCGGGTGCCGCCTGGCGGAGCGCACGCGAGACAGGGTCGCTCATGCCGCCCGCCTCCATCCTCAACGCCCCTACCCGACTGATGAAAGACATCGGCTATGGTAAGGGCTATGCCTATGATCATGATACAGCAGAGGGATTTTCTGGTGCGGATTACTGGCCTGACGAAATGGAACCGCAGCGCTTCTACGCCCCAACAGGCCGGGGGTTCGAACAGCGCATCGCGGAGCGGATCGCGCACTGGGATTCGCTGCGCCAGTCTCGCCGGGGCAATTAGCCTTCTTTGTGCGACGGCACCGCTTCCTGCTTCCGGCCAGGTGATCGGCGCACAGCCGTCGACCGCTTATGATCAGGCAATCGCTGCCGGCTATAAGGCACTAGCACTTTGTGAAGGCGTGATCGCGGCGGGCCGGACGGAGGCGCAGGTGGAAGCCCTGGAACTGCGCGGCATCTACCCGGAATATCAGCAACTCCTTCCCAGGCTGAAGGCGACGGTCAATCGCACTGAGCGAACCGTGCGCGTGCCTTTCTCCCACGATCTGCCGCCGCGGCATGCGGCTTGGTCGCCGCGAACGGGATGTGTCCTCTCCCCCATCGGCCGCGGTGTCGCGCCTTGGACGGCATCGTTCCCGAACACGTCGCTTCCGGCACCCGGCAGCCCGCGCGCATGGCCGATGGGTGACACAAGCGTAGCGCCGCGCCCCGCTCCGGCACTGGCGGCAACAGTGGCCCGGGCCTTCGATCGCGCGACCTATAAGGGTGAGACCGTGGGCGTGATCGTGATGCGCGACGGGCGCATCCTTAGCGAACGCTATGCGGACGGCTTCGGGCCGTTTGTTCCCAATCGCACCTGGTCCGTGGCCAAGAGCATTGCGGGCACCCTGGTCGGCATGGCCGTGCAAGAACTGGGTATCGATCCTGCCAAGCCGGCGAACATTCCCGAGTGGGGAACCCCGGGTGACCCGCGCCGCACGATCACCTTGGACCATTTGCTTCGCATGGCATCAGGCCTGCACAGCGACCATTACGGCAATCGCACCGACGCGATCTACTTCGGGGGCACCACGGTAACCGAACAGGCCACCGGATGGCCGCTCGAGGTGAAGCCGGGCACGCGCTTCCGATACGCGAACAACGACATCATGCTCGCCGCGCGCGCGATCCGCGCCACGATGAACAATGACGCGCGCTACGCCGCCTGGCCATCGACCCTCTTCAACGCGATCGGGATGCAGCACACCACGGCCGGCACCGACTGGCAGGGCAATCTCATCCTGTCGAGCCAGGTGTATACGACGGCGCGAGACCTCGCCCGGCTTGGTCAATTCTGGCTGCAGGACGGTGTCTGGCAGGGCAAGCGGCTCCTGCCCGCCGGGTGGATGCGCTACATGACCAGTCCTGCGGGGCCGCAGCCCGCAGACGGCCCCGGATATGGCGCCACGATGTGGCTTTTCGGCCCCGGACAGGGCCTCCCCGCGGGCAGCTACTCGGCACAGGGCAACCGCGGTCAATATGTGATGATCGTTCCATCCGAACGTCTGGTGATCGTCCGCCGCGGCGAGGATCCCGCCGGCACGCGATTCGACATCGCCCGGTTCACCGCCGACGTGCTCCGCGATCTGAAGTGAACCGCGGGAGGGCGAGGATCGGGCTCGTCGGCAAGGGTGCCACAACAGCGATGTTGCAAACGGAGGGTCCGAGCGACACCGGTGTGCCCAATGCCGATTCCCCGAGCGAGTGACCTTGCCCTCGCTTCATTTCAGGCAGTTCGCCGCGATCGACTGGTCGGGAGCAAAAGGCCGCCGTCACAAGGGCATTGCGGTCGCAATGTGCGAACGCGGACGCGCCGCGCCGACGCTGGTGGCGCCCCCGAACGGTGCCTGGTCTCGGGAAGAGGTGCTGACATGGCTCCTCCACCACGCCTCCGCACCGCTGCTCGTTGGCATGGACTGCAGCTTCTCCGCTCCCTTCATCGCGCGTGGTGCCCATTTGCCCGGCGAAACAAGGACGACGACGGCAAAGGCGCTGTGGGCGCATGTCGATGCCCACAGCACCGACCTGGATCTAGGGGCGGCCTCCTTTGTCGATTCGCGTCGAGGGCGGCACTTCTACCTGGGGCTCGCCGACGGACGTAAGCAGGACTTCCTGCACTGGCGCCAGTGCGAATTGACCGCCGGGGTGCCGACAAAGCCCACAACGGTATTCGATGCCATCGGCGCCGCACAGGTCGCAAAGGCGAGCTTCGCCGCGATGCGCCTGCTTCACCATCTTCACCCGAGATTGCCGATCTGGCCCTTCGATCCGCTACCCGAAAAGGGGGCGCTACTCGTCGAGATCTATACCGCCATTGCCGCGCGCCATGCCGGAATTGCACCGGGACGCAGCAAGATTCGCGATGCGGAGACGCTCGATCAGGCGCTCGCCGCCCTCGGCTCAGCCCCGCACCTGCCGCTGACGGCGTATGATGATCACGCTACCGATGCGGTCCTGTCTGCCGCCTGGCTGCGCGCCAATGTTGATCGCAGGGATCTATGGCAGCCCACCGGATTGAGTGATCGCATCAGGCAAAGCGAAGGCTGGACCTTCGGCGTCGCCTGACGCATTAGCGCGCAACGGCGCCGGTTTAGCTCAGCTGGTAGAGCAGCGGTTTTGTAAACCGAAGGTCGCGGGTTCGATCCCTGCAACCGGCACCATTACAGCGGCGCGTTCCCGCCTCGGCGCGGCTGAAGTCGCTTCTCCTCATCGAGGATCAATTGCTCCAGCAGGCGGCGGATGTACGTCCAGCGCCGCTTCTCGAACGAGCCGAACCGCGCACGGGCAAGCCGCATTTCGACATAGCTCAGCGGGTTTTCTCGCTGCTCACCGAAGACGCGGCGCGCCCGGATCTTCGCTTCGGTACGCCAACCCGCCGGCGCGCCGGCAAAATAATCAAACCACATCGCGGCGACATACGTGCTCATCGGATCGGAGGAAATCACTGATTTCATTGATCCCTGAGGCCCGCATTACGGATCAGGTCGCGCCACGCCGCCTCCTGGCGTGCACGCCGCGCGGGATTTCGTCTGCCGGATTGGCCGACGATCATAGCAAGCCCGGTCAACGTCACGAGCGGGACGAGTTGAAAAAGCATAACGGCCTTCCGCGCTGCTGCGACGGCGGCACTTGCACTGAAGGGAGAGCGCCGCCATCGGGTTGCGACCGTCTCGCGACGAAGTTGCGGCAACCACCCGGGGCGAAAGGCGTTTCACCACCGCAATGATTCGCGTGGCAAGCTACAATATGCGCAAGGCGATCGGTACGGATCGCCGCCGCAGCCCTGAACGCATCCTGGAAGTGCTCCGCGAGATCGATGCCGATGTGATCGCCCTGCAGGAAGCAGACCGTCGCTTCGGCGCGCGTTCCGCGGTGATCTCTCCGCATCTGCTGGATGAGCACGGCGATTGGAAAGCCGTCACCTTCGGAATGCGTGCCGGTTCGATGGGATGGCATGGCAATGCCTTGCTGGTTCGCAAGAACATCACGATCCTGGATTGCGAGGTGATCCACCTGCCCGCCCTTGAACCGCGCGGCGCCGTCATGGCGGACATCCGGTCGGACCATGGCGTCCTGCGCGTCATCGGCATGCATCTTGATCTTTCGGGATTATGGCGGCGCAGGCAAGCCGCAGCGATCCTCACCCATCTGAATGCGAGCCTGCATCAACGCCCGACCGTGATGATGGGTGATCTCAACGAATGGACACGCGCCGCCGGATGCCTTCGTGATTTCAGCCGTGACTTCGCCTTCGCGGAGACGGGACCGAGCTTCCACGCTCGCAGACCCATCGGGAGACTCGATCGCATCATGGTTTCCGATGGCCTGACGGTGCAATCATGCGGGGTTCACAACAGCGCCGCTGCGCGCAAGGCCAGTGATCATCTCCCGATCTGGGCGAACGTTGCCGCGACATGATACGCGACACGGAGTTACGACTGGCGCTGGTTTGCTACGGCGGCATCAGCCTCGCCGTGTACATGCACGGGATCACCAAGGAGGTATGGCATGTCGCGCGGGCCAGCCGGGCCAGCCATGATGGTAAGACGCTGACAGCCAGCGCCGCGGTCTATGCAAAGCTGATTGAAGAGATCGCACGCTCGGCGGGGATCCGAGTCCGGGTTCTGCCTGACATCATCGCCGGTGCGAGTGCGGGCGGGATCAACGGCATCTTCCTCGCACAGGCGCTGAGCGCCGGCCAGTCGCTTGATCCCTTGACCGATCTGTGGCTCGAAAAGGCTGACGTGGAAGCGCTGATCGGGCCTGAGGCAGCGCCATCATCGCGCTTCTCCAAGGCCTGGGCCTTGCCGATCGCCTGGATGGCCGCGGGACGCAGCGCCGACAAGCTCGAGTCCCTCGACGAGGATACGCGGGAAGAGGTGCGGGGAAAGCTTTCCCACTTCGTCCGGTCACGATGGTTCGAGCCGCCTTTCGACGGCGCGGGCTTCACCGGCATGCTGCTCGACGCTTTCGACGCCATGGCGGCAGCGCCACGCGGGCCTCGGCTGCTGCCTGAGGGCCAGCCCTTGGACCTGTTCGTGACGGTCACCGACTTCACCGGGCATCCCGAACGCCTACGCCTGCACTCCCCGGCAGAGGTGATGGAGACCGAGCATCGGCTGGTGCTGTCGTTTTCTGACCACGGAACGGATTGCGAAACGCTGGCCGCCTCTCCCGAACTGACCTTCGCCGCGCGGGCGACTTCCAGCTTCCCTGGTGCGTTCCCGGCGTTCACGATTGCTGAGCTGGACGAAGCCCTGACCGGGCGTCGCATGCGCTGGAATGGACGCGGCGCCTTTCTCTCGCGTGTCCTGCCACGCCATGTCGCGGCCAACGCGGTGGACAAAGTGGCGCTGATCGACGGATCGGTGCTCGCCAATGCCCCGTTCCGACCGGCAATGGATGCGCTCGACGAACGACCCGCCCGGCGTCAGGTCGACCGGCGGTTCGTCTACATTGATCCGTCGCCCGGCATGAAATTCCGTCTTGGGGGCGGCACCGATGGCCCGCCCGGCTTCTTCCAGACGATCATCGGCGCGATCAGCGAATTGCCGCGCAAGCAGCCGATCCGCGACAATCTTGAGGCGCTCGCGGCCCGATCCAGCCGCATCGAACGTATGCGTGCGATCACGGATGCGGTCCGCCCCGCGATCGAGGCCGAGGTGGAAGCGCTGTTCGGACGCACCTTCTTCCTCGATCGACCAACCGCAGCCCGCCTCGCCTCATGGCGCCGCCGCGCTCAGGTCGCCGCCGCCGACCGTGCCGGATTCAGCTATGCTGCCTATGCCCACCTCAAGATCAACGGGGTGATCGAGACCGTCACGGCGCTGCTCCACTCGGTGGGTGGCGAGCCGGGCCCGCAACGATGGCAGCGGATCCGCAACCGCATCGACGCAGCCCTGCGCGCGCGCGGCTATGACGCGGACAATCCGCTGGATACATCCGGCGCGGCGTCCATCGACTTCCTACGCACGTTCGACATCGGCTTCCGCACCCGCCGGCTCCGCCTCCTCGCGCGCCGTCTGGTGGAGCTCGAAACGGACACTGACGCGGAAGCGCTGCAGCCCGTGCGCGCCGCCATCTACGAATCGCTCGCATCGTATCTCGATCGAAAGCTGCCGGCCTCACACCGAAACCTGCGCAGCACCGTGCGAACGCTGAGCGGAGATGCCTCCCCGCTACTTGACCAACTCGCGTCGTCACTTGATCTGACCGCGCTGGATGCGGCTACCGATGAACGCATTGCCGAGGTGCTGGCGCCGCTGCCGCGCCACCTGCGGCGTAGTCTTCTCCTTCATTACCTCGGCTTTCCGTATGTCGATCTCGCGACCCTGCCGCTGCTGCAGGGACAGGGGCTCGATGAGTTCGACCCGGTAAAGGTCGATCGGATCGCGCCTGATGACTGCACGGCCATCCGGGAGGGAGGAGCCGAGGCCACGCTGAAGGGTATCCAGTTCGGCAACTTCGGCGCCTTCTTCAGCCGCGCCTATCGTGAAAACGACTATCTGTGGGGTCGCCTGCATGGCGCCGAACGCATGATCGACATCATCGCCTCCACCGTACCGCCGGACATCCGGCTCAAACCGGGCAAGGTGGCGGCAGCGAAACGGGCCGCCTTTGTCGCAATTCTCGACGAGGAAGAACCGCGCCTTGGCGCCGCAGCCGCGCTGATCGCAAGCCTGCGCGCGGAAATCGGCTGAGGCTGGCCAAATCGCTGTTCTCGTAATAGCGTGGTCGCCATGCCGGAGCCCCGATTATGCAGTTCCTGAAGATTCTTTTCTGGGCGCTGGTCGCCTTCGTCGCGGCCGTGTTCACGTTCGGTAACTGGAAGTGGGTCCCGATCTGGCTGTTTGGCAATCTGGTGGCAGAGGTGAATCTGCCGCTGCTGCTGCTGCTCACGTTTCTCGCCGGCTTCCTGCCGACACTCCTTTACCAACGCACCATGCGGTGGCGCCTGCGTCAGCGTCTGGTGAATGCCGAGCGGAGCCTGGCGGAATTGCGCGTGATCCAGTCGACCCCACCAGCCCCCCCGGCGCCCCGCGAAACCATGCCGCCCGAGGCCGCCTGAACCATGTCGAACCGTATCTTCGTAGCCCTCGACACGCCTGACCTGGAGCGGGCGAAAGCGATTGCGACCCGAGTGCGCCACCACGTCGGCGGAATCAAACTGGGCCTTGAGTTCTTCGCGGCCAACGGCCGGCACGGCGTGCGCGAGATGGCCGAGCTAGAGCTGCCGATCTTCCTCGACCTCAAGTTTCACGACATCCCGAACACCGTGGCGAAGGCCATCCAGGCGCTGCGGCCGCTGGAGCCCGCGATATTGACCGTTCACGCCTCCGGCGGACAGGCGATGCTGGAGGACGCGAAGGCGGCGGCGCCGAACGGTACCAAGGTGATCGCGGTGACAATGCTCACCAGCCTTGACGATCGCGATCTGGCGGCCACCGGCGTTCAGGGCAAGGCGCATGATCAGGTGCTTCGCCTGACGGAGCTGGCGATGCGATCCGGCGTCGACGGGATCGTCTGCTCGGGTGAGGAGATCAAGGCGGCGCATCAATCATGGCCCAAGGGTTTCTTTGTGGTCCCCGGTGTTAGGCCGGCAAACGGCAATGCTGGGGATCAGAAACGAATCGTTACCCCCCGCCAGGCCCTGGATCACGGCGCCTCGATCCTGGTCGTCGGCCGTCCGATCACCCAGGCCGAGGATCCCGACACCGCCGCTCGCGCGATCAGCGCGACACTCTAGCGAGCAAAGCCGGATCGGCAGCGCCGATCCCGCGATGCTGCCTACGAGGCGGTGAGAATGGGGGATGACTGGTGAACCCGGCACTCGAAAACACCGTTTTCGCTGTCTATCGACCCGATAATCCGGAGAAGACATGACGACCGCAAAGATCTGCGGACTGTCGACGATCGAGACGTTGGACGCCACGGTTGCTGGCGGCGCCAGCCACGTCGGCCTGGTTTTCTTCGAGCCGTCTCCGCGCCATCTCTCCTTCGAACGTGCCGAAGCGCTCGCATCATGCGTACCGCAACACGTTCGGCGCGTAGGGGTATTCGTCGACCCGGACAGCGACTTCATCGAGCGAGCCGTCCGGGTAGCCAATCTGCACGTCATCCAGTTGCACAAGACGGCACCGCGGCGCGTCGCCGATCTGAGAAACGCCCTTCGTGTGGAAGCGTGGGCGGCGGTCGCGGTGAAGACCCGTAGCGATCTGGAACGCGCCGCTGATTATCTCGGAGCGGCTGATCGGATCCTATATGATGCCAAGACGCCGGACGACGCTGCCCTTCCCGGAGGGATGGGCGTGCGGTTCGACTGGTCGCTGCTTGACGGTTTTCGTCATCCCCTGCCCTGGGCGCTTTCGGGCGGTCTCGATGCAGCCAATGTTGCGGCCGCGATCCGACGGACGAACGCACCGATCGTCGATGCATCGTCGGGGCTGGAAAGCGCGCTCGGTGTCAAGGACATGGACAAGATCGCTGCCTTCCTCCAAGCGGTGGCGCGGAAATCATAGGTACCATGAACGCTCCCAACACCTTCCGGGCCCAGCCCGATGAGCGCGGCCATTTCGGCGACTACGGTGGCCGCTACGTCGCCGAAACGCTGATGCCGCTCGTGCTAGAGCTCGAGCGCGAATATCGCGCGGCCAAGAGCGATCCGGCGTTTCAGGCGCAGTTCGACGATCTGCTCGAACACTACGTCGGTCGTCCCTCCCCCCTCTATTATGCGGAGCGATTGACCGCCGCGTTGCGGGAAAGTGCGCCGGATGCCCGGGGCGCGGAAATCTGGTTCAAGCGCGACGAGCTCAACCATACCGGCGCCCACAAGATCAACAACTGCATCGGCCAAATCCTGCTCGCGATCCGGATGGGCAAGACCCGGATCATCGCTGAAACGGGGGCGGGGCAGCACGGCGTCGCCACGGCAACCGTATGCGCGCGATTTGGGCTGCCGTGCGTGATCTACATGGGCGCGAAGGACGTCGAGCGGCAGCAGCCCAATGTATTTCGGATGAAGCTGTTAGGTGCCGAAGTTCGTGCGGTGTCTTCGGGCGCGAACACGCTCAAGGACGCCATGAATGAGGCGCTGCGCGACTGGGTCGCAAACGTCCATGACACCTTCTACATCATCGGAACCGCAGCGGGGCCGCATCCCTATCCCGAACTGGTTCGTGACTTTCAGAGCGTGATCGGCCGTGAAGCGCGCGAACAGATGCTCGCGCGCACCGGCCGGCTGCCGGATCTACTGGTAGCGGCGATCGGCGGCGGTTCGAACGCGATCGGCCTTTTTCATCCGTTCCTGGATGATGCCGACGTGAATATGCTGGGCGTCGAAGCAGCGGGCGAGGGTCTGGACAAGAAACACGCCGCCAGCCTGGCGGGCGGGTTCCCGGGCGTGCTGCACGGGAACAAGACCTATCTGCTTCAGGATGACGACGGGCAGATTGCGGAGGCGCATTCCATCTCGGCCGGGCTGGATTATCCGGGGATCGGCCCGGAGCATGCCTGGCTGAAGGATATCGGACGTGTCGCTTACACGTCCGTGACAGACGAGGAGGCGCTTCAGGCCTTTCAACTGCTTTGCCGTACAGAGGGTATCATTCCGGCGCTGGAGCCCTCGCACGCGATCGCTGCCGTGACCCGCAAGGCCAAGGAACTGCCGCGCGATGCCATCATTCTGGCGAACTTGTGCGGGCGAGGTGACAAGGACATCTTCACCGTCGCGCATGCTCTGGGGGTCGCGATATGACGCGGCTCTTGGAGGCATTTCGGCCTGACCGAGCCGCACTCGTTACCTTCGTGACGGCCGGCGATGGTGACACGCCCGCCATCCTCGACGCGCTGGTCGCGGGCGGCGCGGACATCATCGAACTCGGCATGCCGTTCACGGATCCGATGGCTGATGGCCCCGCCATCCAGGCCGCAAACATCCGGAGCCTCGACGCAGGTATAACAACCGCGGCTATCCTGCGGATCGCCAAGGATTTTCGTGCCGCCTACCCGGACGTGCCGCTGGTCCTTATGGGCTATGCCAACCCGATGCTTCGCCGGGGCGCGCAATGGTTCGCGGACGCGGTCAGTGACGCCGGCGTGGACGGGATCATCTGCGTGGACATCCCGCCGGAGGAAGATGACGCGCTCGGACCAGCGCTGCGCCGCGCGGGCATCGATCTTGTCCGATTGGCAACGCCCACAACCGACGTGGGCCGCCTGCCGCGGGTCCTCGATGGCGCGTCCGGCTTCATCTATTACGTGTCGGTCGCCGGCATCACTGGCCTGCAGCAAGCGGCTCAGGCCTCGATCGAGACCGCGGTTTCGCGGCTGAAGGCGGCAACGCCCTTGCCGATCGCGGTCGGGTTCGGCGTGCGCTCTCCGGAGCAGGCACGGTCGATCGCGCGCGTCGCCGACGGTGTGGTCGTGGGCTCGGCGATCGTCGAACTGGTCGAAAAATACGGCCCTGATGCGCCGCAGCACGTACGCGCCTATGTTAAAGGCTTGGCGACTGCCGTTCGCACCGCCCGGAAGGAATTTGTATGAGCTGGCTGTCCAGCGTTCGCAACGCATTGTCCTTTGTCGTTCCGGCGAAGAAGGAGACCCCGGATAACCTGTGGCACAAGTGCAAAGGCTGCGGGACGATGGTCTTCACCAAGGAATGGGAAGAAAATCTCTCGGTTTGCCCGAGCTGCGATCATCACGGTCGGATCGGCCCGGCGGAGCGATTTGCGCAGCTGCTGGATGACGGAAGTGCCGATATCCTCCCGCCGCCATCGGCGCCTGAGGATCCGCTGAAGTTCCGCGATTCGAAGCGCTATGCCGATCGTCTGAAGGCAGCGCGTGCCGACACCGGCGAGCAGGACGCGTTCATCAACGCGCGCGGCACGATCCACGGCAGACGCGTGGTGATCGGCGTGCAGGACTTCGCCTTCATGGGCGGATCGATGGGTCAGGCCGTGGGCGAGGCGTTCATCCAGGGTGTGGAAACCGCGATCAAGGACACCGCACCCTTCGTCGTCTTCACCGCCAGCGGCGGCGCGCGGATGCAGGAAGGCATCCTCAGCCTGATGCAGATGCCGCGCAGCACCGTAGCGATCCAAATGCTTCACGATGCCGGACTGCCCTATATCGTCGTACTGACGGATCCCACGTCCGGCGGCGTGATGGCGGCCTATGCCATGCTCGGTGACGTCCATATCGCCGAGCCGCGCGCGACGTTGGCATTCACCGGCCGCCGCGTGATCGAAAACACGATCCGTGAAAAGCTGCCGGACGATTTCCAGACCAGCGAATACTATCTCGAGCATGGCCTGATCGACATGGTGGTACATCGCAAGGACCTGCGCGATCAGCTGGCGACGATAATCGGCTATCTCTGCGCGGATCGGAAAGCGGCGTAAACTCCCATCCCGCGTGCGGGAGCGGTCGGGGGAGGGCTTGTCCCCAAAACACCAATCATTGGGCTAGAGGACGGCCCTCCCCTAGCCCCTCCCGCACGCGGGAGGGGGACTGATGCCCGATCACGCCATTTCCACCGACCCGGCCGTCCAGGCGCAGCTCGACCGCTTGTGGTCGCTGTCGCCCGGCGCCGACGTGCTCGGCCTCACGCGCATCACCGCACTGCTCGCCCGGGTCGGTGACCCGCAGCTGCGGTTGCCGCCCGTGTTCCACGTCGCCGGCACCAACGGCAAGGGCTCGACCTGCGCGTTCCTGCGCGCGATGCTGGAGGCGGACGGGCGCCGCGTCCACGTCTATTCCAGTCCGCACCTCGTCCGCTTCAACGAGCGGATCCGCGTCGCCGGCCGCCTCATCGCGGACGCCGCCCTCGCCCCGCTGCTCGCCGAGGTGCTGGACGCCGGCGGCGATATCGGCGCGAGCTTCTTCGAGGTGACTACCGCCGCCGCCTTTCTCGCCTTCGCCCGCACTCCGGCCGATGCCTGCGTGATTGAGGTCGGGCTGGGCGGTCGGCTCGACGCCACGAACGTCGTCCAGCCGGTCGCCTGCGGCATTGCCGGGCTCGGCATCGATCACGAGGCGTTCCTCCTCGCCGAGGAAGCCGGCACGCCGATCGAGCCGATCGCCCGCATTGCCTTTGAGAAAGCCGGCATCGCCAAGCCCGGCGTCCCGCTGGTAACGCAGCATTACCCCGCGCCGGCCGCGGAGACGATCGAGCAAGTCGTGCAGGATCGCGTGACGCCCTTGTTCATGCGCGATCGCAGCTGGCAGGCACAAGCCACTGATAATGACCTGGTCTATGAGGATACAACCGGTACGCTCCGCTTGCCGCTGCCGACGCTTGTCGGCCCCCATCAGGCCGACAACGCCGCGCTCGCCGTCGCGATGCTGCGCCACCAGCAGGCCTTGGAAATCGGGCCAAGCGCATTGTCGGCCGGCATCTCGGCCGCCTTCTGGCCGGCGCGGATGCAGCGCCTGTGCCACGGCCCGCTCGTTCGCCGGCTTGGCGCCATGCCGCCCGGCGGCGTGTGGCTGGACGGCGCGCACAACGAATCGGCGGCGGCGGCGATCGCGGCGGCTTGGCCGCACGATGCCAGGACTGCGATCGTGATCGGCATCCTTGCCAACAAGAATGCCGCGGACGTGCTCCGCCACCTCATCGGCATGGCGGGCGAGATCCGGGTGATCGCCGTGCCGGTGCCCGGTCACGCCCATCACCCACCCGACGCGCTCGCCAGCCAGGCAAGCGCCCTCGGCGCCAGCGCCGCAGGATCGGCGGAGACGGTCGCGGCGGCATTCGCGAAGCTGGCCGAGCAGCCCGTCGATCGCGTGCTGGTGGCAGGATCGCTCTATCTGGCCGGCAAGGTGCTCGAAGCGAACGACGAACTGCCGAGCTGACCTGCAAACCTGCGATTGACTTGCAATAGCCAATTAGGGAGACTGGTCGGCGAGAGGAGTCGCTCCCCATGACCACGTCCGCGATCACCCATCTGGCCGTCCTTCCGCATGCACTGCCTGCCTGCCCCAACGCACGGGTCGCGCTGTTCGCGATCCGCCGAATTGGTGGCCACGGCCTTCTTGACGCGCGCGCAGCGCACGCGTTGTTCACCGCTTTCGGCGAATGCTTTCGCCGACCCTTGATGCTGGTTCGCGCCTTGATGGCCGATATCGCGACATCCTCGGCGGGCCCGATCTCGATCGCACCCTGCTGCTGCGCGCGGGCCACCCACGCGGAATTGGCATTGCTCACCATCTTGGCGCGGGTGGAAACGCAGCCCGAAAAGGCCAGGCTCCTGCTGGCGGACATGCTCGGCATCCGCGCCGTCGACGGCGTCCTCGCCAGCGCGGCAGCGGTCGCCATGGCGTTCGCAGACGAAGGGCGGCCGGTGGTGGTGTGACGGCTCCGCGCCTTCCTTCGGCACGTCGCTAGGTCGCGAGCCTCTGTGGAGCATCTGCCTTATCCGCCGTCGGCTGTCTGGCCTGCTCGACGACGAACCCGCGCCGCCACAACACCCACAGCAGCAGCATGCCCGGCAAGGCGACGATCATCGTCACGATCCAGAACCCCACCCAGCCGAATGCTTCGGCGATGAAGCCGGACGGGGTGGACAGCCACGTCCGGCCGACGACCGCAAAGGAAGAAAGCAAGGCGAACTGCGTTGCGGTGTAGGCCAGGTTTGCCAGGCCTGAGAGATAGGTCGCGAATACGGTCAGGCCGATGCCGCTCGTCACCTGCTCGGTCGCCACGGCGATGAACAGCCAGGTCGGCGAGTGCCCCTTCGCTGCCAGAATGGCGAAGGTCGCGTTCGAAAACATCATCAGCAGGCCGGACACGAACAGGGCCCGTCCCATGCCCAGCCACGCCAGGAAGGGCGCGCCCAATGCGGTACCGATCAGCAGGCCCCACAGCCCGACCACCTTGTTGATCGCCAGAAACTCGGTGTCCGAAAACCCGAGTTCGACGATCATCGGGTTGAGCATCCCCTGCCCCATCGCGTCGCCGAGCTTATAGATGAGCACGAACAGCAAGATCAGCGCCGCGCCGCGCCGACGGAAGAACTCGCGGAACGGGCTCACCACCGTGTCGCTAAACCATCCGTGCCCTCCCCGCAGCACGGCTTGATCATGCAGTCCCGGGCCGATCCACAAAGCGGCGATTGCCGCCGGGAGGATGCACAACGATGTCAGGCCGTAACCCAGCCCCCACCCCAGACCGAGGCCCTCGCTGGAGGCGACGGCGATGGTGCCCACGCCGGCGATAAAGTTCCCCGTGCGATAGCCGAACTGGTTTGTCGCAGTGCCATGCGCCAGTTCTTCGTCGGGCAGGATCTCGATGCGATAAGCGTCGATGACGATGTCCTGCGTGGCCGACAGGAAAGCGGTCACGATCGCCCAGAAGGCAAACACACCCAGATGCCGCTCGGGCTGGCTTGCCCCCAGCATCCAGACCGAAACGAACAAGAACGCCTGGATGAGGAACAACCAGGCACGCCGCTGCCCCACAAGCCCGGTGAGCACCGGAATGCGAAGGCGATCGATTAGCGGCGCCCACAGGAACTTCAGGGTATAAGGTGTCGTAAGGCCGATCGCGAAGCCGATCGTCTTCTTATCGATGCCAACCTTCGCCAGCCAGAACGTCATGGTTCCAAGCAGCAGGGTGAGCGGAAAGCCGCTGGAGAGACCGAGCAGAAAGGCAGCAAAGGGCCGCGGCTTCACATAAAGCGCCAACGCTGCGCCGAACCCACGACGCGCACTGATTTCCGACATGTTGCGCTTTACTCCCCCACGCTCGCAGACGACGCTAGCCGATCAACGGCCGGTCGTCATCCCGTCGGCATCTCTGGCGGAGTCGTACATCCGATCGGTGCAGCGACAAGAATCCGAAGAAAACGGGATGGTGGGGCCACCGGCACGGTGGCGCGAGTGACGGGGCTCGAACCCGCGACCTCCGGCGTGACAGGCCGGCGC
>JBELMF010000038.1:0-21781 GCA_042096015.1 Sphingomonas sp. | reverse complement strand
CGCCTCCGACACGCCGGATTCCTCGCCGCCCATGATGCCGCCGATGTCGTGCACGTGGCTGTCGTCGGCGATGACGGTCATGCTCTCGTCGAGCGTGTAGGTCTTGCCGTTGAGCGCGAGGACGGTTTCGCCGGCGCGCGCCTTGCGGGCGACGAGGCCGCCCGAGAGCTTGGCCTTGTCGTAGACGTGAAGCGGGCGGCCGAGATCGACAGTGACGTAGTTGGTGATGTCGACCAGCGCGGAGATCGGCTTCTGGCCGATCGCGCGGAGGCGCTTGGCGAGCCACTCGGGGGCGGCGGCGTTGGTGACGCCGGTGACGGACTGGGCGTAGAAGGCGGGACAGCCTGCGGGGTCTTCGATGCGGATGTCGGGACCGGGGCCGTTGCCGGGGACGGGCGCTACCGCCGTTCGCCCTGAGCTTGTCGAAGGGCTGTTCTTTTCTTCCGAGGAAGAAGGCAGGGCTTCGACAGGCTCAGCCCGAACGGAGGTGGCGGAGGCGGAGGCGGACGGAACGGCCAGCGGCTTGAGGGTCCCAAGTCCGGCCGCCGCGAGGTCGCGGGCGATGCCGCGGATGCCCATGCAGTCCTGGCGGTTGGGGGTGATCGAGACGTCGATGACGGGATCGTTGAGGCCGGCCCATTCGGCGTAGATCTCGCCGACCGGCGCGTCGGGGCCAAGTTCGATGATGCCGTCGTGGTCGTCGCCGAGCTCCAGCTCGCGGGTCGAGCACATCATGCCGTTCGATTCGACGCCGCGGATCGCGGCGACCTTGAGCACCATGCCGTTCGCCGGGACGGTCGCGCCGGGCATGCCAAACACGCCGACCAGGCCAGCGCGGGCGTTGGGGGCGCCGCAGACGACCTGGAGCGGGCCGTTGCCGGCGTCGACCGAGAGGACCTGGAGCTTGTCCGCCTGCGGGTGACGCTCGGCGGTGAGCACCTTGGCGATGCGGAAGGCGGCGAGCTTCTCGCCGGGGTTCTCAACGCCCTCGACCTCGAGCCCGATGCGGGTGAGCGCGACGAGGATCTCGTCGAGCGACGCTTCGGTCGAAAGGTGATCCTTGAGCCAGGAAAGGGTGAATTTCATGGGTTTCTCAATCCGTCGCCCCAGTGGCTGGGAGGTGTGTGAGCAATCGTAAGCCGTGCCGTCGCCAACGTCACGCCGTCACCCCGGACTTGATCCGGGGTCCAAGGTTCCGCGTGCGCTGACAGCGGTGCGTTCGCGGCACGATGGATCCCGGATCAAGTCCGGGATGACGTGGTGGGATGAGGCGCCGTCACGATCCAAGCTGAAAGAATGACGATCAGGCCGCGCCGACGCCGCCCGACAGCGTCGGTACGTCGAGCGCGGAGAAGCCGTAGTGCTTGAGCCAGCGGATATCCCCGTCGAAGAAGGCGCGCAGGTCGTCCATGCCGTATTTGAGCATGGCGAGGCGATCGATGCCGCAGCCGAAGGCGAAGCCTTGCCATTCGTCGGGATCGAGCCCGCAGGCGGCGATCACCTTGGGGTGGACCATGCCGCTGCCGAGCACTTCCATCCACCCGCCATTGGGAACATCGCCACCGCCGCCGATCACGCGCTTGCCCTTCTGGAGGGTGTAGCCGACGTCCACCTCGGCCGAGGGCTCGGTGAAGGGGAAGTAGCTGGGGCGCAAACGGAGCACGATATCGTCGCGCTCGAAGAAGGCCTTGAGGAAGGTCTCCAGGGTCCACTTCAGGTGGCCCATGGTGATCCCCTTGTCGATCACGAGGCCTTCGACCTGGTGGAACATCGGCGTGTGGGTCGCGTCGCTGTCGCTGCGATAGGTGCGGCCCGGGGCGATGATGCGGATCGGCGGCTTGTTGGCCAGCATGGTGCGGATCTGCACCGGGCTGGTGTGGGTGCGCAGCAGGCGGGGCTTTTCGCGGTCCTCGGGGACGTGCTCGCCGGCGAGATAAAAGGTGTCGTGCATCGCCCGCGCCGGGTGGCTTTCGGGGATGTTGAGCGCGGTGAAATTGTGCCAGTCGGTCTCGAGCTCGGGGCCGGTGGCGACCGCAAAGCCCAAGTCGGCGAAGATTTCGGCGAGTTCGTCCATCACCTGGCTGACCGGGTGGATCGTGCCGGCGAGCGGCACGTCGACCGGAAGCGTCATGTCGACGCGCTCGGCGGCGAGCTTGGCTTCGAGCGCGGCGGTTTCGAGCGCGGCCTTGCGATTGGCGATGGCAGTGGTGACGGCCTCGCGCAGGCCGTGGATCGCGGGGCCCTGCGCCTGGCGTTCCTCGGGAGAGAGGCTGCCGAGCGATTTCAGCAGCGCGGTGACGCGGCCCTGCTTGCCGAGCGCCTCGACGCGAACGGTTTCGAGCGCCTCCAGCCCGGCCGCGGCCTCGATCGCGGTGAGCATGTGGGTCTTCAGGTCGTCAGTCTCGGTCATGCTTTCCCGTTCCCTCCCTCGCCCCTGCACCGCAGGGGAGAGGGTTGCGCAGACTTGGCAGCTTGCTGCCTAGTCGGAGCTGGGAGAGGGGTGAGCGGTCGCATCGCGACCGCGCGGCGCGAGGCGCCGCCCGTCCCTCTTCCAACTTCGCCTAAGCCCCTGCGGGGCTAAGGCTCCGTAACCTTCTCCCCTCGCGGGGAGAAGGACCTTCAAACGCAAAAGGCGCGGGTGTTGCCACCCGCGCCTTTCGTGTCGCTTCAGGAGAAGTGGCTTACGCGGCCTGGGCCGGCAGCGCGTTCTTCACCTGGGCGATCAGCGCGGTGAAGGCCTCGCCCTCGTGCATCGCGATATCGGCCAGCACCTTCCGGTCGAGGTCGATGCCCGCCAGCTTCAGGCCGTGCATGAACTGGCTGTAGGTCAGGCCCTCGGCGCGGACGCCGGCGTTGATGCGCTGGATCCACAGGCCGCGGAAGGTGCGCTTCTTCACCTTGCGGTCGCGGTACGCGTACTGGCCGGCCTTCTCGACCGCCTGCCGCGCGACGCGGATCGTGTTCTTGCGACGGCCGCGGTAACCCTTGGCCTGTTCCAGAATGTTCTTGTGCTTGGCGCGAGTGGTTACGCCCCGCTTGACGCGTGCCATATCTTAGCTCCTCTTAGCTCAACGCAGGCCGTACGGGGCCCAGGCCTTCACCGTCGCGGTGTCGGCCTTCGACAGCACCTTGGTGCCGCGGTTCTGGCGGATGTACTTGCTGTTGTGGCTGATCAGGCGGTGGCGCTTGCCGGCGACACCGTGCTTCAACAGGCCGGATGCGGTGAGCTTGAAGCGCTTCTTCACGCCGCTCTTGGTCTTGAGCTTGGGCATTTTGGTCCTTTCAGTTCGAGCGAGACTGGAACCGCCGCGGCAGCCCTGATGGCCGGGCGGTTCGTTTCACCTCGCTGGGAGAAGCGCCGGCCCTTAGCGAGCGTGCGGGGGAAATGCAACCAATGCGCGGGCTCAGCGATTTCGGCCGGATGGAAACGGTGAGTCAGCGTAACGATCAGCCGGATACCGGCATCGATCGGCAGCGGCGGCGGCGGATCATCCGCAACACGGTGATCGCGATTCTGGCGGTCCCGGCGCTGATCTGGCTGGTGCTGTACATCACTAAAGGCCGGTTCCTGAAGGGCCCGTTCGAATCGATCGTCGGGCGGATGACCAACCGCGACGTGCGCGTCGGGGGCGACTTCCAGCTGTATTTCGCGCCGTGGCGGATCAAGTTCTACGCCGAGCGCTTCACCATCGCCAATCCGGAATGGGCGACGCGACCGTATCTGTTCCGCGCCGACCGGATCGATACGCGGATCGCGCCCTTGTCGCTGATCTTCGGGAAGCGGCGACTGTATTCGCTCGATCTTCTGAATGGCGCGGCGGACCTGGAGTGGAACGCGGGGCATAGCACCAACACCTGGACGTTCAGCGAGAAGAAGGGCGGCAAGCCGCTGGAGTTTCCGCGAATCGACGTGGCGACGGTGCGGGGCACGAGCGTGCGCTATCTCGATCCGCGCATGCGATTGCTCGCCGATCTCGGGATCGAAGACATCCGGTCCGAGGATGCGCGGATCGGCAAGGCGGTGGCGGTAAAGGGCGACGGGCGGATCCGCGACACGCCGTTCCGGCTCTCCGCGCAATTGCTGTCGCCCGATGCGACGGTGAACCGCGGCGCAAACAAGCTGACCGCGCGCGCCTGGGCGGCGAACAACGTCGTCGACGTGGCGGGCACCCTGCCCTCGCTGGCCGAGATCGAGAACGTGCCGTTGCAGACGCGCGCGCGCGGGCGCGATCTGTCCGAGCTGCTCGGCATCATCGGCGTCGTGCTCCCGGAGACTCGCGCGTACAACCTCAAGGCGCAGATGGTGAAGGATGGCGAGGCCTATCGCTTCACCCGCATGGCCGGCATCGTCGGCGAGAGCGACGTCGCCGGGCGACTGACCGTCACCAATGGCGAGCGGCTGCACCTTGATTCGACCATCGCCACCCAGAGCCTCGATATCGTCGATGCCTCCGTCCTCGTCGGCTACAATCCCGACATCGTCGAGGAAAAGGGCGCGGTGGCCGCCGCCGCCGCAACCGGATCGGGCCCGCAGAAGCTGCTGCCGGACAATGATCTGCCAGTGGAGAAGATGCGCGCCTTCGACGCCGATCTCCGCTGGACGGTACGGCAGGTGAAATCGCGCCGCGTGCCGATCTCGAACATGGAGCTGACGCTCGATCTCGACCGCGGGCGGCTTGCGCTGTCACCGTTCAGCTTCGCGATGTCGCGCGGCAATGTGGCAACCGACATCGTCTTCGACACGCGCCAGCGGCCGAGCGCGGTGAAGTACGACATCCGGCTTGCGCCGACGCCGATGGGTCGGCTGTTCGCCGGTTGGGGCGTGGCGGAATCGGGCACCACCGGCACGATCAAGGGACGGATGCAGTTGAGCGGACGCGGCGATTCGATCGCCGACTCGCTCGCCACCTCCAGCGGGCGGATCGCCTTTGTCATGCCGCAGGGCACCTTGTGGACGCGCAACGTGCAGCTGGCCGAGATCGACATCGGCACGTTCGTCCAAAAGATGTTCTCCGGCCAGCTGAAGGAGCCGGTCAGCATCAACTGCGGCCTCGTCGGCTTCACCGTGCGGGGCGGGATCGCGGCAGCGGACCCGATCCTGATCGACACGCGCAAGAACGTGATTCTGGGGCGCGGCGGGTTCAGCTTCCGCACCGAGGCGATCGATCTCGCGATCCGCGCCGATGCCAAGAAGTTCAGCCTGTTTTCAGGCCAGTCGCCGGTAGGATTAAGCGGCTATTTCTCGGCGCCGTCGCTGAACGTGATCAGCCCCGATCTGGTTGGCCGGGCGGGCGCGGGCCTAGGTCTTGCGGTCGCCGCTACGCCGCTGGCAGGCATCCTGGCGTTTGTGGATATCGGTGATGCCAAATCCGCGGCGTGCGGCCCGGTGCTGTCCGGCGCCAACGCAGCGGCGCAGCGGACCAGCAAGGGCGAGAAGCGCGACGACGTGGGCCGTGGCACGACATCAAAGGCCGAGGACGGCTCGGAAGAGCCCGACAAGAAGCAGAAGAAGAAATTCCTTGGGATCTTCTAGAGGCGTAACATCACCCGCCCACACTTTACTGCATGTCGAACGGCCGCCCCGTGCTGTATTCGACAATGGCGCGCGCGCGACGGTTGCCATGATCGTCGGCCTGACGCCATTCGGCCTTCGTCTTGCAGACGCGTTCCTTGCGCGCGATCGATCCGGTGACCTCGATTCGCCGGCAAAGCTTCTCATCCGCCCCCGTTGATACGGGAACAGCAGAAGCCGGGGTAGCAGAGGTCTGCAGCATCATCGCCAGAAGAAATGCACTACCGGTCATCATCTACCTCCCACCCGACTGCCGATCTACTTGGAAGCGCCGTCCTGCGGCGCACTTGTGAGCTGATCTACCATGCCGCAATAGTCCGCGACAAGAGCCTGTTCTTTCGTCGACAGATGGGGATTCCAGACGTCGAAGATGAGCACGGCACGCAATTCGCCGCTATCGTTCCACGCCTCGTGCTCGATCGTGTCGTCGAAGGCGAACGGCTTGCCGACCACCCATTCCCGCGTCTCTCCGCCGACGCGAAAGCCGCAACCGGGCGGCACGATCAGCGGCAGATGAATAATCGCGCGCGTGTTGGTGACCCCGGTATGGGGAGGAATTCGCGTGTGGGGCCTTAGCATGGAGAAGAATGCACTCGGCGCGCGGCCGGGGATCCGCGCCCCCGGAAGTCGCGCCAAGGCGGCAGCGGTGCGAGGGCATCGCTCCAGCACGGGCTCATTGGGCCGCCCATATTCCCAGAGGAAACAGGCGCCCCAATTGAGATTGTGGTTCAGCGGGTCCCACTGGCTGCCAGACACCCCTTTTTCCATGCGGACATAAGGGATCAACGCGTCGCCAGGATCAGCAATCAGCGCCTCCAGTTCCGCACGGATCGCGTCCGTCTCGGCTGCCAGCTCGGCAAACCAGGGAAAGTGGTGCTCATCGAAGAATTCGTCGGCCGGCAAAAAGGGATAGTGGAGGCCGGCGCAGACATTGGGATAGATGCGTCGCCCGCCCAGAACGTGGTCCATGAACGCACCCGCGCGGCGTCGCGCAGTCGCATCGAAGCCGGTGTGACGTGGGGCCAAGACCTCCCGGATCGGCGCGGCGATGCGCGCCTGCTGCTCGGCGCAATAGACACGCGCATGCTCGATCAGACGCAGCAGTTCCGACGACGGATCCCCGATCTGCTCCCCCAATTGGATCACGCCGGACCAGCGGATCATCGCCTCACGTCGATCCCCCGAACGCTCAAACCATTGCGCCAGCCGAATCAACGCCCCGAGATCGCGTGCATCGATAGCCAGCCCCTCTTCAAGGGCAGCGCGCTCACCCGCATCATCCCCCGCCAGCCGACGTGCGTGCGCCAGATTGCGCCACAGGCTGATCGCCGTGGAATCCATCGCGACGGCCTGCTCGAACAGCCGGACAGCGAGTTCGGCGTTCCCCGCCCGTAACGCATCGAGGCCCTGTGCATTTGCTTCTTGGGGAGTAAGCGCCATGGCCATTTTCTTACGTGTTGCAGTGCAAGATGCAAATGATCTGTCACGAACGTGATACGGGTGCGCCCATGGCAACTTCCCCATCTTTCGATCCGGCCGATCCTGCATGGCTGGCGCATCGCTATGATCTTGTCGGCGACAGAGTTCTTTACCGGCATGTGCCGCGATCGCTGCACCGGGAGGGGCCATTCCTGGTCGACGAGCTGATCGGAAATCAGCCGCAACATGTGCTGGAGCGTGCCTCGGGCGTCGCGGTGGCGCGCCGACACATGGCGCCCGTGCATTTCATCTTCCATTCCGCCTTCTGCGCCTCGACCATGCTGGTGCGCGCCTTTGACCTGAGCGGCGCAGCGATGGGCCTGTCCGAACCGGTGCTGCTGAACGACATTGTCGGGATTCACCGGCGTGGGGAGCGCGGAGGAGCAGATCTGGCACGGCTGATCGACGAAGCGCTTACGCTGCTCGGTCGGCCGTGGAGCGCCGGCGAGGCCGTGGTGATCAAGCCATCGAACATTCTCTGCACCCTGCAGCGTCCCATATTGGCGCTTCGGCCGCAGGCGCGCGCCGTATTGCTGCATGCACCGCTACGCCCCTTTCTTGCCTCGGTGGCGAGAAAGGGATTGTGGTGTCGCTTGTGGGTGCGCGAGCTGCTCGAAGGGCTGCTGCACGACGGCCTGGTCGATCTCGGGCTCGCGGCCAAGGACTATTTCCGCCTTACCGACCTGCAGATCGCGGCGGTCGGCTGGCTCGCCCAGTATCGTCAGTTCGCCATGCTGGCCGATCTGTATCCCGAGCGGGTGCGTAGCCTCGCGTCGAGCCAATTGCTTGCCGATCCCGAGGGGGTGGCGACGGCCGTTGCCGACCTGTTTGGCATCGAGGGGCGCTTCGCCGGCCATTCCGCCTTCGGCCGCCACAGCAAATCCGGCACCACCTTCACGGCCGGCGACCGCGCCCTAGAGGAACGCGACGCACTCACGACCCATGCTGACGAGATCGAGAAGGTGGAGGCCTGGGCGACGGTACTCGCCGAGCGCGCCGGCGTAACCCTGACGCTGCCGAACCCACTGATCGCTTGATCGGCCCACCGCGTTTGGCCACGGCCGGGGCGACGCGTCGGCGGACAAAAAAAGGGCGGGCACAGGGCCCGCCCTTCTCTTTCGGAGCGATGACCCGCGCTTAGAAGCGGATCTTCGCACCCATCACGTAACGGCGACCGATCGCGTCGTAGGTCGACGGGAAGGTGTTGCCGCTGTTGTAGGTCGTAGCACCAGCCTCACCGCCAACGAGCGGCGGCTCGATGTCGAAGAGGTTCTGGATGCCGAAGGTGAAGGTCAGGTTCTCGGCCACGTTCATCCGGGTGGTCAGGTCGATGTAATCCTTCGCCCCGATCCGGTTGAAATTGACTTCACGCCCGGCGATCGAGCCTGCGCTTGCCGGCAGGGTGCCCTCGAAGATGTAGCGCGAGGTCGGCGAGAAGCCGCGATCGGCGAAATCGTCGGCCGCACCTTCATATTCGGTACTGCCGATGTGACGCCACAGGAGCGACACGTCGACACCCTCGAAGGTCGCGGTGCCGCGCACCGACCACTGCCACTCAGGGATCGGCTGGCCGCAGTTCGCCGAATAGTAGCCGACGCAATCGCGGACATACCCACCGGTGACCGCCTGGAACTCACTCTTGTTCGTCCAGGTGCCCTGACCCGACAGGCTCAGCTTCGTGAAGCCGAAATCATACGAGTAGTTTGCGGTCAGATCGATGCCGTCCGTCGCCAGCATGCCGAGGTTCGACGTGGTGAGGAACAGACCCGGCGTGGTGTTCGGATCGCCGTTCAGGCCGCCGGTCAGCGGATCGCGGCGGATCGCGGTGCAGGCGGCGCTGGACGCAGCGCCGGCCGGCGGCGACGACGGATTGTCGCCGAAGCAAGCCGTGATCGCATCGCCCGGGGTGGGCGAGGTGATCGCACCGGTGATCTTGATGTTGAAGTAATCAACCGACACCGAAAGACGCGGCGCAAAGGTCGGCTGGAAGACGACGCCCGCCGTCCAGCTCTTGCCGATTTCCGGCTGGAGGTTGAGGTTGCCACCGCCAGTCGAGTTGGCCTGACCCGAGATCGGCTGCGCGATCGAGTCGACGTTGCCTGCCGTCGCGCCCTGCGCAAGGCAGATCGCGCGAAGTTCACCGGTGGGGTTCGCACGGATGCGAGCACCGTTGTCGTCGAACACGGCGCACGGATCGTCCTGCAGGTTGGTGAGGCCCGTGTTCACCGGCGAGAACAGCTCGGCGATGTTCGGCGCACGCACCGCGCGGGCGTAGTTACCGCGGATCTTCAGGCCGTTGACCGGAGTCCAGCTACCCGCCGCCTTCCAGGTGGTGGTGTTGTAGCCCGGGTCGCCCGCTGCATCGATCGTGTAGCTCGAATAGCGGACGCCGCCCTCGATCGTCAGATCCTCGAAGAACGGACGGTTCTGCACCAGCGGAACGATAAGTTCGCCGATGGCTTCGTACACGTCATAGCCGCCGTCGATGTTCGGCGATGCGCCGCCGGCGCCGCCGAGATCGCCGCCAACCGCCAGCGTATCCGACTGCTGCGAGGCGGTGTAGCTGCGATATTCGCCGCCGACCGCGAACGAGATCGGGTTATCGGAAAGCGGGCTCGCCACACCGAAGTCACCGCTGACGGTGGCGCGGGCCTGCGCCAGCGAGGTGGTGGTGCGGACCGTCGACACGTCGTTCAGGAAGTCGATCGCTTCCGGCGTCCACGTCGCATTACCCTCCGGACCGAACCAGTTGATCGGAACGCAGCCCGACGCCGTGCCGTCGAAGCAGCTCGACGTGTTGTTGGCGAGGAAGCTGTCCGCCACGCGCGAGTTCAGCGTGTAGCCGCCGATCGACTGCAGGTTCTCCGATTCGCCGTACGATCCGAACACGTCCCAGTCGATCGTGTCGGTGATCGCGCCGCGGAAGCCCAGGCGATAATCGAAGAAGGTCGTCGAATATTCGCTGATGCGCGGTCCCACTTCGGTGGCACGGCGGAACAGCGCGCTCGTCACCGTCTGGTAGCCTGCATCACCCGGCGTCAGCGCCGGATTGGCGGCGGCGGCGCAAGCCGCGGCCGAGATGCCGTTGGCCGAGCAGAAGGTGTTGCGCAGGGCATCCGTAAGGAACGGATTGTTGAGCGGAATGTCCACGGCAACGCCGAACGAACCTGACGGCGCGATGATCGTCGACACGGTGTTCTTCGAGAAGATGCCGCGGGTATAGACCTCGACGTTGTCGCTGACCTCGTAGTTCGCGGCGCCGTAGATGTTATAGCGCTCGAACGGCACCTGATAGACGTTGTACGGATTGAAGTTGAACGCGGTGAAGGCCGTGCCCGGACGGAAAGCGGTGCCATCGGCGTTGACCTGGCGCGTGCCCTGGCCGGGGATCGAGAAGCGCGACGGAACAGCCGTGCCCGAGCCGCCGCCGCCGCCCGTGGCGGAGCTGAGCGCGAGGAAGCCGTAGTCGCGGTCACCCTGGTAGATCGGGTCCGCTTCCTGATAGCCGATGCTCAGCACGGCATTGCCGCGGCCGTCATCGAAGTTCGCGCCGATCGTCATGTCGACGCGGAAGACGTTGCCGTCACCCTCTTCGCTGATCTGGTTCGACACGTTCGCTTCGAGGCCGGCGAAGTCACGGCGGGTGATGAAGTTCACCACGCCCGAGACCGCGTCCGCGCCATAAGTGGTCGAAGCGCCGCCGGTCAGCACGTCCACGCGCTCGATCAGAGCAAGCGGCACGTTGTTAAGGTCGAAACGGCCGTTCAGTTCGGCCGGAACGAGGCGCACGCCGTCGAGCAGCACGACGTTGCGGTTCGAACCCAGGTTGCGCAGGTTGACGAACGAGGCGCCGCCGTTGCCGTTGTTGACGGCCGAACCGATCGACGGCGTGATGCCCGGCAGTTCGCGCAGCAGCTCTTCAGCGACGTTCGCCTGCTGCAGATCGATTTCGTCGGCGCCGACGACCTTCACCGGGGTCGCCTGGACGAGGTTCGGATTGCGGATCAGGGTGCCGGTGACGACGATGTCGCCGGTCGCGGTTTCACCCGGAGGGGTGGCGCCTTCCTGCGTCACCACGCCCGGAGCAGGTGCGCCCGGCGTCGTGGTCGAATCGGCCTCCTGAGCGAACGCGGAACCCGACGCCATGACGGCGCCGACGAACAGCGTCGTCGTCAACAGGCGCGAGCGAAAAGTGTTGCGCATGTGTGTTTCCCTTTTGATGCCCCGGTTCTGATCCGGCTTATCGGCTTGCCCAATGTGCGATCGGCTCCCACCGAACCACATGGGCCAAAGGGCTAAAGAGCATTTCACGCGCCTGCAACGTCCGCACAGCGCAACTGCAACATTGCGGCGCAGGTGTAACAGGAAGGCAACAGTATCGTGTCCGCCTTGTCCGCTTTCGCGACACACTCTATCCCGCGAGCCGGTTCAGGGAGACGTAAAATGGCACGGATCGGCACATTGGCGGCGGCGACCGGCACCTTCGCAATGATCATGGCGACACCCGGCTTCCTTGCCGCGGCGGAGCCGGATCGCGCCGGCGAGCGCGTGCTGCAGTCGTTCGCGCAATGCCGGGCCGTCACCGATCCGACCCAGCGCCTTGCCTGTTTCGACAAGGCGGCCGGGGCACTGGAGGAGGCGGTCAAGAACAAGGAAGTGCGCATCCTGGACCAGGAGGATGTGCGGCGCACCAAGCGATCGCTGTTCGGCTTCACGCTCCCACGGGTCGGCCTGTTCGGCGACGGCGAGGAAGAGGAGAAGGAAGAATTCACCGAGATCAACACCACGGTCACCTCCGCGCGCCAGGTGGGGAACGGCCGGGTCGAGATCCGCATCGCCAGCAATCCCGATGCGGTGTGGCAAACCACCGAAACGATGACCTTTCCGCCCAAGCCCGGTGCCAAGATCCGCATTCGCAAGGGCGCGATCGGCAGCTATTTCATCAATGTCGACGGGCGCAGCGTGCGGGGCATGCGCGTGCGCTGATCAGTCACGGACCGGCGCACGCGCACGCCGGCGCTCAGATATTGGCGAGCCCCGGAAGCACCGTGGCACGGATCGCCTGTTCGATCCGCTGTGCGTAATAATCGAAGCCGATCTCGGGCGGATGGACGCCGTCCGCCGCGACATAGATCGCCGCATTGCTGGTGCCCGCCGGCACGCCCGCGCCGTTGTTCCACGGCCCCAACACCCACGGCGGCGCCGCGCCGGTGATCGGCACGAAGAAGGTGAGCGGATCGGCCGCCTGAGCGACTCCCGCCGCAACCGCCGCCTCGATCATAGCGAGCCCGGCGATATTGATCGACGGCACCCCCACCACCACGATCGGCGCCGCGGTACCCGCACGGATCGCGCGAACAGTCGCCAGCACTGCCGCCTGGACCGCCCCCGGCGCATAGCCGATGTCGTTGGATGACCCCATCAGCATGAAAATATCGGGGCTCAGCGCCAGCGCCGCGCCGACGCGCTCGCCGAATGTTGAGAAAGTTGAGGCAGACGCGTTGCAATAGCCGGTCCCGCCCACCGACAGGTTCCACACATCCCGCCATCCCAGCCGCTTGCCGAGCAGGTGCGCGATCGAGCCGCCGGCCAGCCACGGACCGTAGCTGGATCCCGCATTGTAGCTGTCACCGATCACCACCATACGCGGACCGCCGCTGCTCCCAGCGGTCACGACAGCCGAGGTCGGGGTCTGCACGCAGCCGAACAGCGCGGCGCTTTTGCCGACCTCCAACTCGTACTGCCGCAGCCGCTTTCCCGAACTCCCCGTCCAGTCGATCACCATCCACTGGTCCTGACCGGCGACGACATGGCTGCCCGGCGTCAGATACCGGCCGTCGACCAGCAGGCGCACCTGCGCCGAGTTGGCCGGCAGGAACAGGGCCAGCCGGTCCGCGTCGCAGGCAAAGGCGACCGCCGCGCCGGCACATACGGCCACGCCCGGCTTCGCCTCGAACGACGTCAAGGACCAGAAGGTGTCGCGATACGGCAACGGCGTCGCGCCACGAACCGCATAGGCCGCAGGGTAGAGGGTGGGCAACCAATTGGCGCCGAGCGCGGGATTGGCCGTGACGACGGATATCGCCGGCGCGCCGTCACCCGGATCGGTCGCGCGGGCGCCGCCGAGATAGGCCCAGTACACCGGACTGGCGCCGTCCGGGACATATTGTCCGCTGCCGGTGGTGGCCGGTCCACCGCCGGTCGGCGGCGTCGTGCCGCCGATGCCGCACATATACCAGCCGCCGCCGTTGGCGACGACCTGTCCCGGCGCATAGGTAGCGTTCGGCGCATAGGCCGGCGCCGCGAGCCAGGGCGGCAGGACGGCAGCGCTGCGATTGTGCGCGTCCGCCGATGCGCGCAGCAACCGGCCATGACGCCCGGCCGCCCCGAGCGCGGCGTGCGTCCGCATCGCCAGCCCGCGCGCCACCAGATCCCGCCCGCTCATTGCGCCACCCGATAGGTCAGCGTGCCCGATTGAAGCGTCGCGACGAGATAATAGACGGCGCCCCCCTCACTCTCCTCCGTCGCCGCTTCATTCGCGTTGGCGGTGAACCGCGCCCATGGCTCCCCCGCGATCGTCAGCGGCAGCTTGGTTGCGCCCTCGTCAACCGACCGCAGCAGCTGCGCTGCGCCGCTCCAATCTCCCGACAGGCTCACCCAGATCGGGCGATCCAGCTCCGGGACGAACGGGCCGGCAACGCCGCTCGCCGTCATTGATCCCGCCAACGCCGGCGCGATCGCCGTTGTCCGCACCATGCGCACCGGCAACGGATTATCCGCATGAACCGCAACGGCCGGACCGTCCACCGCGCCGAATGCCAATGCATATTGCGGTACGAAGCCCGCCGGGATTTCTACCTCTGCCACCATTGCCACCTCCACTTTGTTCGCGTATTGTTCTATGTGCAGCGGGGGCGTGTAGGACAGCGGGTTTCAGCGGACCTCCTGTTCGATCAGCAACCGAAGGCTTTCGGCGGCACGAAAGATGTCGAAGCGGGAAGCGAAGCAGCGCCGCGCGCGGCGGCGCATGGCATGCTGATCGTCGCCGGACAGTGCCTGGAAGCGTCGCAGCACATCGATCGTACCCGCCAGGGTGTCCGGCGCCACCATACCCGCGCCATCGGCAAGCACCTCGCGCCATATCGCCACCTGATCGCTGACCAGCACAGGCGTGCCGGCGGCGAGCGCTTCGGCCACCGCTATGCCGAAATTCTCCTGATGCGACGGCAGTACGAACGCCCATGCACTGCGCAACGCGCCTGCCTTTGCGGCTCCCTCCAGCATGCCGGGGAAATGGACACGGGCGGCCACATTCGCGTGGGTGGCGCGCGCGCGCAGGGCGGACAGCATGCCGACCTGATCGGGACCGGCCATTACCAGATCCACATCCGGCGCCTCCGCCGCGACCGCCGCAAAGGCATCGATCAACAGGTCGCAGCCCTTCTTGGGATGAAGCCGGCCCAGAAAGAGCAGGAAACGACGGTCGGCGAGATCGGGCACCCGCGATCGGAAGGTCGCCACCTGCATGGCCGGATCGCCGGAAAGATCAGCCGTGCCATAGTTCACCACCGCGCCGCGCACGCGATAGGGCCAGAATGCGCCCTCGGCGCGGCGACGCTCCTCCTCGCTGGTGAACAGCACCGCGCGTGCGCGCGCCAGTAAGGGTCCTTCGGCCCACCACCAACTCGCCTGCTTCACCGCATGTTTCAGCGGCGCGCTGCGGCGAAACCAGGGATCGAGCATGCCGTGCGGGAAGACGAAATAGGGTGTCACCGATGCCGCCAGCGCCTTCATCGCACCGCGTGCCGAATAGCGCCACAGCCCCGAGACGATCACGGCGTCATAGCCCCGGACATGATGTCGGAGCCACGGCTCCATCGCCGCACTGTACCGGTATCGTTCCCGCAGACCCCGCCCGCGCGGCGGCCCGAGCGAGGTGATCCGTCCCGGATAGTCCGGCAGATGGCGTTCTTCCGGCGGATCCAGCGTCACCATGTCCTGACAATGCCCCTGCCCGGCCCAGATCTCCCCCATGCGCCGCGCGCCCTCGATCGGCCCGCCGGTGCGCGGATCGGCGCTGGTGATGATTCTGAGGATGCGGGTCACCGCCCGCTTCCCAGAGGCAGTCCGCTCAGCGAGGCGAGCCGCGCCACGCGTTCCGGGCGCGTGCCGCCGGCGGCGATGGCGGCGTCCCATTCGGCGACCTTCGCGGCGACCAGGAACCGGTACCAAAAGCCCTGCAGCAGGTGATAGATCAGCCCCGGCCTGCCATCCAGAAAGCCGCGCTGGACGATGTAGCGAAAGGCGAAATAGCCGGCCGGGCCCGCCCATAACGGAAGACGATCATAGATACGGGTCTTGATCCACCGTTTGCGCCGCGCCTGCGGCACGCCCGGTGCTGAAACGTCGTGGTCGAACAAGCCATAGCGTGCAGCGAGCACCTCTACCGCCTCACGCGTCGCATAGCCGTTGTGCTTGGCGGTGAAGAAGCTCAAGTCGCCAAGGTTCGCATCCGCGAAGCCGCCCGCCAGTGCGATCGTCCGGCCGGTTGCGACCATGACATGCTCGTCCATCCAGCGTTGCTCCACATGTGCCGTACCCGTCCGCCAGATACGCAGCAGCCGCAGCGGATAGCGTCCACCGTGGCGGATCCACCGGCCCATGAAGATATGCTTCCGGTCGAGCGCAATGCCGGTGACGTCCGCTCCGAGCGACGGCAGCGTCCGGATGATGGAAGCGGCGAGATCCGGCTCGATCAGCTCGTCCGCGTCAAGCCGCATGGTCCAGTCGGTCGCGATCGTCGCATGGTCGAGCGCCCATTGCAGCTGCGCGGCGTGGCTGGTGAACGGATGTTGCACCACCCGTGCGCCAGCGGCCCGCGCCACAGATACGGTTTCGTCGGTGGAGAAACTGTCGACGACCACGATCTCGCGCGCGATCCCCGCCACGCTCTCGATCGCGCGGCGGATGTGATGCGCCTCGTTGAAGGTGAGGATCACGACGGTCAGGCTGCACGAGCGCTTGATCACGCCCGCTCTCCGAAGCGGATGCGGCGTTCGCGCAGCGCAGTGGCAGGATTTCCGCCATATACGGTCCAGGGTGACAGATCGCGCATGGCGCAGCCGCGCGCGCCGAGAACGGCGCCTTCGCCGATCGTGACGCCGGGCCCGACGAACGCCTCGGCGGCGACCCAGGCGCGGACGCCGATGACGATCGGGCGCGCCTTCAACTGAAAATCCGGGTCCTCGATATCATGCGTGCCGGCGCACAGATGGGCGCGCTGGGACACGATCGCATACGAACCGATCGTGACCGGCGCCATCGAATAGACGATCGCGCCGGGCCCGATCGCCGCGTGATCCCCCATGACGAGGTTCGCCGGCGACCAGATGCGCGCACTGCCATAGACGCTGGCGGTGGCGGCGATCCGTGCCCCGAACGATCGAAGCACCAGTCGGCGCCAGGCGCGCAAGGGGGGCGGCGTCCAGCGGGCGAGAAGAAGCCACGCAACGGCCCAGCAGACACGATAGAGCCGGTTGCCGCGCCCGAAGCTCGGCCCGCCTTCCCAAGCGCGCGCCGCGCGACCGTCAAGCGGCTTGATCATCGGCGCTCGCTGGCACTGTTTTCCCCCCGGAACGGCGAGCCTAAATCCTTGCCTTCGTCGACGCAACGCACCGTATCGACGACGAACCGTAGCCGCGCTACGATCGCGTCGGGGACATTCGGGGGGAAGGCGCATGTCGGCGCGATGAGGGCGGTGGGCTGGCTCTATATGCTCGCCCTCGTGAGTCTGGCCGGCGCGCAGATGTTGCTAGGCGCCGATCCCTGGGTGTTGAGTGTCCTGCTCGCGATCGCTGCGGCCGCGCTCGTCCCAGTCGTAAAGGGCGGGTGGCGCATCTCCGACGGGCTGTTCGCGCTGATGACGGTCTATTTCGGCAGCGCGAGCCTGATCGTCAAAACGCTGGCCCGCCAACCGGTGCAGATGAACCTTCAGGTGCCCGATCTCTCCGCGGCTTATCTGCTCGCGGGATTTGCGTCGATCAGCCTGGGCTATCTGATGAGCCAGTTTATCCGCCGTCCCTCCCACTTCGCGGGCGCACTGAACAGGCTGCTCGGCAATCCCGAGAAACTGTCCGCGTTCGCGCTGCCCGTGTTCATGCTCGGCGCGATCGCGCTGTTCCTGCAGACCCGGTTTCGGCCGCTTGCCGGCAATGGCGGGTTCGAGGGCGGCGGGTTCGGGGGATTTGGAACATTCTACCCGTTGCTGGTGCTTGGTGCCGCGATGCAGACCGCGTTGACTGTCCGCCGACCGCGCCAGACCCGGCACATCATCGTGCTGGGCGCGATGGCGGCGGTGATCCTGATCCTGACGCTGGCCGACAATACCAAGCGCACGTTGTTCGACTTTCTGTTCGTGGTGGGGCTCACGGCCGTTTCGCTGCAGATGCGGCCACGGTGGCGATGGATCGGGGCGGGGCTTGTCGCCGGGGCGGCAGCGCTGGCGCTGATCGCGCCGGCCATCCAGATCGTGCGCGCCCAAGCCGATGCGCGCGGGCTGGACCGCGTGGCGGCAACGGCAACGGCCCTGCGTGATTACGAATACAACCCGCTGCGCCTTGCCGAGGCGGCGGATCGCATCGCCACCGGCTATGAGCTCGCGTGGCGCGACAGCTATGTCTTTCCACGGACATGGAATACCGAGCGGTTCACCATGATCCAGCCGATCGACCAGGTCGCCCGTGCGCTGGATGAACGCGGCACGATCGGCGGCGACGATCTGTGGCGCGATCCTGCCGAGACGCTGCTGCCCGGCTTTCTTCTGGATAAGTCACTCGCCACCGCGCCGGACCGGATCGCGTGGCACTATGGCTTTCGCGCGAACGGCTCCATCGCGCGGCCGGTCGTCGGTCTCGTCGCAAGCAGTCTCGCGGCGTTCGGCCTCGCCGGCGTGCTGCTGCTGCCGGCCCTTACCGTGGCGTTCACCTTCGGCCTGCTCGACTATGCGGGGGGCCGGCTGCGCGGCAATACGTGGGCGGCCTTCCTTCTTGCCGTCAGCGCCTTCCTGGCAGAGCGGGAGGTCAGCACCACCCTCTCGTTCTTCTGCCGCAACTTCCCGTTCATTCTGCTCGCGGGGGCGACGCTCATCCTGATCGGCGGTCGGCGATCAAAGCCGGTGCGGGTAATTCCGGTCAACGAGATGCCGCTTTAAGGCGATCTCCTAGCACGCCAGGAGGGTGCGCAGGTTGGCGACGAACGCCGCGTTGGAATAGCGCGCTTCAACCTTCTTGCGCCCCGCCTCTCCCATCCGGGCTGCCAGCGCGGGATCGTCCAGCAGCCGCTGCACCGCCGCCGCCAAGCCGGACAGGTCTGCCGGATCGATCGCGAAGCCATCGATGCCGTGGTCGATCACCTCGCCGGCGCCACCGCTGTCGGCGCCGATGACGGGCAATCCGTGCGACCAGGCTTCGAGGAACACGATGCCGAATCCCTCTTTCGACGAGGGCAGCGCAAACATGGACGCTTGCTGATAGGCGAGGGCGAGCGCGCGCGCATCGACCGACCCGCGCAGCTCGACACGATCCCCCACCCCGATCGAGGCCGCCAGCCGTTCCAGCTCGACGCGCAACGGCCCGTCGCCGATCACCACGAGCCTCGCATCGGGCACCATCGGCAGCACGCGGATCAACTGATCCACATTCTTCCCGCGCTCCCCCGCGCCAAGCCGGGACACGGCCAGGACCGTGGGCCCGCGGATCGCCCGTCGGGAGGGGGGCGCCAGATCCACGGCATTGGGGAAGTGATGAAAACGGGGCGGCGGCAGACCGAACGCCTGTGCCATGCGCGCGCGGGAATAGTCGCTGACGACCGCCACGGTATCGATCGCGGTGCGCAGCAGCACGGGCTCCCAACGTCGCACCGCGCGAAAGCCTGCGTCCCCCCACACTTCGATTCCGTGGGCGAACAGGATCACCCGCCCGCCTGGCCGCAGCAGCCGATGCAGCAAGGCGAATGGCAGCAGATTGATGTGCCCGATCAGCAGCACGTCGGCCGATCGCGCTGCCCCCAGAACCTGCATGGCGAACCGTCGCCGATCGCCGCCGGCATGATCGGAAAGCATCAGCGTGCGCGACGGAACGCCGAGTGCGCACAGCGCGTCGATGACACGCCGGTTGAAACCCTGGATCCCGCCATGGCCTGCCGCGGAGAGCCCGATGAACACGACGTGGCGCGCGGGTCGGTCAGCCACGATCGCGGCGCCACGCAACCAGGCAAACGCCCACCATCGCCGCATGAGCAGCGCCCACCGCCCCTGCTATCCCGCTCAGCCCCAGCGGAACGGCGGCGAGATAAGCGGCAGCGACGGCGCCGGCCGCCAGCAGGACGAACAGCTGCACGATCCCGCGGTGGCGGTTCACCGCGGCCATGGGGGTGAACAGCGCCGACCACAGCATCTCGGCGACCACGGCCACGACGAGAAGGGCAAAGAATGGCTGCACCACCGTCACCGTGCCATGAGTCAGCAGCGGCAGGCCGAGGGGTGCGATCGAAAGCACCGCCAACGCATAGCCTGTGGTCAGCACCACCGTGGTGCGCGCCTGCGCCCGGAACAGGTGCATGCTCGCCGAGCGGTTTCCGGCGCCCTCCAGCGCGGCATATTCACTGACCACGCTGTTGTTGATCATGTTGATCCCTGCGGTGCCGAGCCGCGCAACGGTGCGCGACGTGGCGAACACCACCGTGGCTGCCGTGCCGAGCGTTGCGCCGACGACCAGCAGCGTTCCCTGCAGCAGCAGCGCCTGCGCCAGCGGCATCATCATATAGGCCAGCGCCGGGCCGCATAACGGCACAAGGGTCGCCCGGCGCGCATGTGTTAGGCCCAGCCGCAGCCACGCCGACCGGCGCCGGAGCCAATCGTAGCCGCCGAGCAGGAACAGGACCCGCGCGAACAGCATGGCGCCCGCGGCCGCCATGATCCCGCCGCCGCCCAACGCCGCCAGGGCGACCGCCGCGCCTTCCGCCAGCCGTGCCGATGCCGCCCACACGGCCTCGCTTGCCGGACGGTTTTCGGAGCGGATGCCGGCACAGATGAGCAGAAAGAACTGATACAGCAGGACGTTGGCGATGAGGAGCAAAAGGGTGACGCGCGCGGCCGGCAATCCCACCGTCGTTGCCGGGAGCAGGCGGACGGCTGCGGGCAGGAACGTCGCGCCCAGGCTAGACACCATCAGCACGGGGGCGGCGACGCACAACAAGGCGAAGATGCTCTGGAAGATCGCGCGCGCGGCATCGCGCCGGCCGCCAGCGACCGCCATGACCATCGCGTTCTTGGCAACGAAGGTGAAGCCGAAATCGCTGAACGTGAGATAGAAGGGGATGGCGGACAGCAGAAGCCATGCGCCGTAGACCTGCGTTCCCCAGGCATGGAGCAGCAGCGGCACCAGCGCCAGCTGAACCGCGATCGTCACCACCTGCCCGTAGGCGTTGGCCGATAGCGTACGGCCGAGACGAACGGCGGTCGCCCGATCCAGCGCGCGGATCATGCGCTGCGACGGTCTTCAGCCTGCATCCTGCGTTGTGCCCCCCGATGCTTCCCCGGCCGCAACCTGCGGTCTTCGCGGGCGATGGGCAAGTCCCGAGTGATCGGGCGCGGCACTGCCGGCTCGCAGCGCCGTCGCCCTAGGCAAGGATCAGCCTGAGACGCCCGCCAGCCATGCCAGCAGCAGCCGGTTCACGTCGTCCGTCCGCTCCTGCTGGGTCCAATGGCCGCAGCCTTCCAGCAGATGTCCCTCCACGTTGGGCACATGCGGCCGCATCAGGGCGATCGGATCGGTCACCGCGCCGAATAAGGTCGTCGCGGGGTCCTTGGTGCCGCCGATGAACAGCGCGGGCTGCTCGATCCGGCGATCACGATACGGCTGCAGCCATTCGAAGTCGCGCTCATGGTTACGATAGCGGCTGATCGGGCCGAAGAAGCCCGACGATTCGAACTCCGCCACATAATAATCGAGGTCAGCGGCGGTGAGCCAGTCTGGGAACGGATCCGGATCGATCATCTTGTCCAGCAGGGTCGCACCGGCAGGCTTGTTCGGCCATGTTCCCTCGGGCGCGTCCCCCGAGATGGCATAGTAGAATTTCCGCAGGAAATCGCGCACGTCGCGCTCCGCCTCGGCTTCGGGCGGGCCGACGTCCTGAAACCATTCCTGGTAGAAAAACCGGCCCTTGTTCGTGAACGCCTGGCGAAAAACCTCCGTGAACGGCCGCTGCGGAACGCCGGCATAGGGGACCGACAAAGCGGCCACCGCGCGAAAGCGGTCCGGGAGCGTCAAGGCCGCGTTCCATACCTGCGGTGCGCCCCAGTCATGGCCCAGCAAGATCGCCGGCCCGTCGGGCTGCAGCGTCCTGGCGACCGCCGCGATGTCGGCGACGAGATGCTCCATTGCATAGTCTTGAACCCGATCGGGCTTGCTGGAGCCACCATAGCCGCGCACATCGATCGCAGCGGCGGTGAAGCCGGCATCGGCCACCCGACCCAGTTGGTGGCGCCACGAATACCAGCTTTCGGGAAAGCCATGGACCATGAGGACGAGCGGCCCGCTCCCTTCCACCGCCGTGCGGATCCGAGCGCCCCCGGTATCGATCATGCGAAAGTCGGACATCCTAACCTCTCCTGACATTTTGTTGCTGTCGTCGTGCAGCGCATGACGGCTCGACCGCCGGCCGCCTAGAGCC
>JBELMF010000037.1:0-22356 GCA_042096015.1 Sphingomonas sp. | reverse complement strand
CATGCCGGCAAGGGCACCGCGATCTTGACCACGGTTGTCGGCTCGCCCCTGACGGTAACGCAGGAAGGCGCCGCAGTCGCGATTACCGACGGCAACGGACACAAGAGCTACGTCGAGACGGCGGATGTCCAGCAAACCAATGGCATAATCCACGCGGTCAACGGCGTGCTCGTACCCCAGTTGGGCTAAATGCCCTGACAGCGCCGGCGCTAAAGCCTCCAGCGAGCAGCCGCGTCGTCATCAATCGCGCGCGGCTCAACCCAGCGTTGCCCATCGGTTGCCGCTTCGCACTTCCAGAACGGAGCGTCTGTCTTCAGCCGGTCGATCAGAAAGGCGCACGCCTCGAGCGCCGCCTGTCGATGCGCTGCGCTGGTCGCGACGAACACGATCCGCTCACCCGGGCGCATCGCACCGACCCGGTGGACGATCGTTGCGCCCGAGAGCGCCCAGCGCGCCAGGGCTTCCTGCGCCAGCCCATGCAGCGCACGCTCGGTTGCGCCAGGGTAATGTTCCAGCGTCAGTTCCGACACGCCGTCATCGGGCCGAACGAGACCGGTAAAGGTCGCCACCGCGCCGCCCCGCTCGGCACCTGCCAGTTCCGCCGCGAGATCGATCGGCGCGGCATCAACGCGAATCCTGATCATCCGCCGGTGACCGGCGGAAACAGGGCGATCTCCCGCGCACCGGCGATCGGCGTGTCCATGCCGACAAAGTCCTGGTCCCGCGCGGCACGCAGCCGGCTGCGATCGGCAAATGCATTTGCATGACCGTCACTTCGCTGCGCCAACCAGTCGACCAGGCCGGCTATCGTATCGACCGTTGCGGGAGGGGAAACCTCCTCCTCACCCACGCCGATCCGTTCGCGCACCCAGGCAAAATACACCACGCGCATGTTGCTCAATCCATGTGCTTCAGGCCGACGCGCAGATAGTCCCAGCCGGTCACCATCGTCAGCGCAGCGGCACCCCACAGCGATGCCAGTCCGATGACCTTGATCCACACCATCGACGGCAACGCGCCGGCGAGGATGAGTGCCCCCAGCGAAACCAGCTGCAAGGTCGTCTTCCATTTTGCGAGCTGCGATACGGGAAGTGACACCTGCAGCCCGGCGAGGAACTCACGCAGGCCCGAGACGGCGATCTCACGCAGCAAGATGATGAGCGCGGCGATGATATGCACCCCGGTGATGACGGCCACGTCATTGTGCCGCGTCCCGACGAGCATCAGGATCACCGCCGCGACCATGATTTTGTCCGCAATCGGATCAAGGAACACGCCCAGCTTGGACACCGTCCCCTGTGCACGGGCCAGATAGCCGTCGAAATAATCGGTGATCCCCATCAGGCAGTATAGCGCGAAGGCCACCGCGAAGCCCGCCTGCCAGCTCGGCCACCACAGCAACGCCACCAGAGCCGGCACCGCGACGATTCGCGAAAGGGTTAGCAGGTTGGGTAAGGTCAGCACGTCGCATGACTTAGCCTGACCGGCGTTCCGCGCAACCCTGGGCGACAGGGTTGGCATAACGCGCAAGCAACGGCTATGCCCGCCTCGATTCTGCCACAACCGGGCGATTTCCCGCCATGATCAATGCCCTCGGGCTCCTCAAGAAGCGGCGATTTCTGCCGCTCTTCGTCACGCAGTTCCTCGGAGCCTTCAACGACAACCTGTTCAAGACATCGATGGTCTTGTTCGCCACATATGAGATCTTCGCCAACGAAACGCAGGAAAGCTTCTTCAACGCACTCGCCGCCGCCCTGTTTATCTTGCCCTTCTTTCTGCTCTCGGCACTCTCGGGGCAGCTCGCCGATACGATGGACAAGGCGCGCATCATCCGCGCCGTGAAGATCGTGGAATTCGGGATCATGGGCATCGGATGCGCCGGCTTGCTGCTTGCCCGGACCGGGCAGGTCACCCTTCCCGTCGTGCTGATGCTTTCCGCGGTTGTCGGGCTGGGGATCCATTCGACGTTCTTCAGCCCGATCAAATATGCCATCCTTCCCCAGCATCTGGACGAAGTTGACGTGCTCGGCGGAACCGGGCTCGTCGAGGCCGGTACCTACCTATCCATTCTGATGGGCACGATACTGGCCGGGTTCATCTACCGCTCGATCCCGCTGATCGCCGGACTGACATTTCTGATCGCGCTGCTCGGCTATATCAGTGCCCGGCTGGTCCCGGCAGCACCGCGCCTCGGGCCAGCGCTGAAGCTCGATTACAATCCCTTGCGCGCCTCCTGGCGCCTGGTCGCGGGCACGATGCATATCCCCCGGCTGTTCCTGGCGATCTGTGCGATCAGCTTCTTTTGGACGATCGGCTCCGTGCTCGTCGTCATCTTCCCGCCGCTGGTCAAGAACGTGCTCACCGCCGATGCCAGTGTCGCCAGCCTGGTGCTTGCGATCTTTTCGGTGGGCGTGGCGATCGGGTCGGTGGTGATCAACCTGATGCTGCGCGGTCATATCTCCGCGCGATATGCGCCCGCATCCGTTATCGCCATGGGGGTGGCAGTACTGGCGTTCTGGTTCGTCGCGGTGCGTTGGAGTCCGGCACCGGCCGGGACGCTCTACGATATCCCCGCCTTTATCACCCATCCCGGCGCGCCTTTGGTTCTGGCGGCGCTGCTGTTCGTCGCAACCTTCGGCGGCATGTTCGTGGTACCGCTCTATGCCTTTCTCACGACCACGGTGCCCAAGGACCAGACAGCCCGGACCGTGGCTGCGAACAATGTCGTGAACGCCGGCGCGATGACGCTCGGCTCGGTCGCGGTCGCGGGGGTGACGGCGCTGGGCGCGACCGCGAGCCAGCTGCTCTTGCTCGTTGCCGCGATGTGTGTGGTATCGGCATGGATCGCGCAGCGGCTCCACCGCGCCTGCGATTGAGCGGCGTGCCGAGGCTACATGATAAGGGTATAGAAGCAGACAAAGAACGCCGTGAAGCTGAGCACGAACAGCTTCAGATCCTTGTCATCGTCCCGAACCGGACGGGCCGGCGGCGGCAGCGTACGCCGCATCGGGTGCCGGGGATCGTCGGTGGTGGGCAGCAGGCGGCGACTCATGATGGCAGGGTTAACGCCTCGTTTACGCTTTTGCACCGGGCGGATCGGTCGGTAATCGCCGGTGTCCGATGCTGGTACAGGAGAGAGAGATGCCGCTTTACGAGTTCCGGGGTCAGCAGCCGACCTGTCACGAGACCAGCTGGGTCGCGCCAAGTGCCGACATCGTCGGCGACGTGCATCTGGGTGAAGACACCAGCGTGTGGTTTGGGGCGGTCATCCGCGGCGACAACACGCCGATCGCCATCGGCGCGCGCAGCAACGTGCAGGAAGGCGCGATGCTGCACTCCGATCCCGGTGCGCCGCTGACGATTGGAGAGGATTGCACCATCGGGCATCATGCCATCCTGCACGGATGCCAGATCGGCGACCGGGTCCTGATCGGCATGGGCGCAACCGTGCTCAACCGAGCGATCATTCCGGAAAACTGCATCGTCGGCGCAAATGCGCTGGTGACGGAGGGCAAGACCTTCCCCCCGGGAAGCTTGATTGTCGGCAGCCCCGCCCGCGCTGTCCGCAGCCTCGACGATCAGGCAATCGCCGGATTGCGCGTATCTGCGGCCCATTACGTCGAGAACGGCCGCGCAGCGGCTGCCGGGCTGAAGCGCGTGGACTAGCAATGCCCGGTCGACCACGCGTGCGGGTGACGCCGCGCGCGGTGGACGCGCTCGCGTCGGCGTATCGTCACCATCCTTTACAGTCGTTCAGCACGCTCACGCGGACGCTGGACAGGTGATTTCTCTCCCGACATAACCCGACTTATGTCGGTACCAACGATCCTATCTCGCCTGCGCTTGCCGGTCATCGGCTCGCCGCTTTTCATCATCTCGGGGCCCGATCTGGTGATCGCCCAGTGCAAGGCGGGGATCGTCGGATCCTTTCCGGCGCTCAATGCCCGCCCGCAAGGCCTGCTCGACGAGTGGCTGCACCGGATCACCGAGGAGCTGGCGGCGCACAATCGGGACAATCCCGATCGGCCCGCTGCGCCGTTCGCCGTCAACCAGATCGTCCACAAGTCGAACGACAGGCTCGAAGCGGATCTTGCCACCTGCGAAAAGTGGCAGGTTCCGATCACGATCACCTCGCTTGGCGCCCGGGAGGAATTGAACCAGGCGGTTCACAACTGGGGTGGGATCACCTTCCATGACGTGATCGATGATCGCTTCGCGCGCAAGGCTGTCGAAAAGGGCGCAGACGGCCTCATCCCGGTGGCAGCCGGCGCAGGCGGTCACGCGGGGCGGCTATCTCCCTTCGCACTGGTGAGCGAGATCCGCCAGTGGTTCGACGGCCCCGTCGCCTTGTCGGGGTCGATCGCGACGGGTGACGCCGTTCTGGCGGCCCAGGCCATGGGTGCCGACTTCGCCTATATCGGCTCACCGTTCATCGCCACGGTCGAAGCCAACGCCGACGAACGCTACAAGCAGGGCATCGTCGAGGGGCGCGCCGCTGATATCGTATATTCGAACCTATTCACCGGCGTGCACGGCAATTATCTTCGCGGCTCGATCGAAGCGGCGGGGCTTGATCCGGACAACCTGCCGGACGGCGATTACAAGACGATGAACTTCGGGCAAGGTGACAACGCCCCCAAGGCCAAGGCGTGGCGCGATATCTGGGGCTCCGGACAGGGCATCGGCGCCGTCGAAAAGGTGGAAACGGTCGCCGACCGGATCGACCGCATGGAACGCCAGTACACGACCGCCCGGGCGCGTCTCGCCCTGGCAGCGGCCTGAACGAAAAAAGCGGGCGCCGGCAACGGCGCCCGCCCAGAAACACCCGTTACATGCGCGATCCGCTTGCCCGGACCAGCGCACCGTACCAGCTTAGTCGATGGAGCCGCTCTCGTTGCCCTGGTCGGCGCCGGTCTGGAAAAAGGCTTCAACAGGTCCGTTCAACTTGATGGTCAACGGACGGCCGTGACGATCGACCTTTTTGCCCAGTGCGACGCGGATCCAGCCTTCGGAGATGGAATATTCCTCCACGTCCTTCCGCTCGACGCCCTTGAAGCGGATGCCGACGCCCCGCTGAAGCGCAGCTTGATCGAAATGCGGGCTCGAGGGGTCGATGGAGAGATGATCTGGCGGAGTGTCTGTCATGATGTCGCGCGCTAGCCCATCACAACGCGCTCCCCAAGAAAAAAGCGGCGCGGAAGGTCTCCCCTCCGCGCCGCCCCCTGCGTGCCTCGTTGTGAACTCTAGCGGCAGATCCGTACCGGGACGCGTCGGCCGATATACGGGTCCCAACGCCACTGGCGGAAGCATCGCGGCCCGCGCCAGTTATAGCGATAGTTGTTGTAATAGGGGCGCGGGTAATAACCGCCCCGATAGCCGTTATAACCGTAATACGGGCCGCGGTTGCTGGACGCGATCGCCGCACCCAGCCCCAGACCGACGACACCGCCGATCAGCGCGCCGGCCGCAACGTCACCGCCGCGGTCATATCCGCGATGGTGCCAGCGTTGCGCCTGGGCAGGTGCCGCTGTTGCGAGTGCCGATGCGGCCAGCGCCGTGCCCAGCCCCGCCTTCATCAGAAAGCCGTTCATCTCGAACCTCCTCAAACAATACGCTCGGTCCGCTCCGAAGGTGATAACGCACGAGGCTGCGAGCGTGTTCACGGTTATGCGTGAGTCGGGCTGAACCCGCCCGGAATGTGGCGTTCATAAGGCGTTTAGGGAAGCATTGATGCGATATTGGTTATTGCGATCGGAACCTGATGTGTACGGCTGGGATCACCTCACCCACGACGGCGAAACGGAATGGGATGGCGTGCGCAACTATACCGCCCGCAACTTCATCAAGGAGATGCAGCCGGGCGACCGAGCGATCTTCTACCATTCGAACAAGGAAAAGGCTGCGGTCGGCGTGATGGAGATCACGCGCGCGTGGAAGCCGGACGGGGAGAAAGGCGACTGGGCCTCGGTGTCGGTGAAGCCGGTCGCGAAGCTGCCGACACCGGTGCCGTTAGCGACGATGAAGAGCGACGCTCGCCTGGCGAGCCTTGAGGTGCTGCGACAGAGCCGGCTGTCGGTGACGCCTGTGCGCGACGAGGAATGGGCGGTCCTGATGGAGCTCGGTGGGCTCGCGTAAGCAGCACGTACACCCTCGTGCGTTACCCCGGCGTCGGCTGAGGTGACGCACCCGGCCTAGCCGTGGGAGCGAGGCAGCGGGACCACGCGCTGCTCTGCTGACGAGCGCAAGCCCGCTTCGATCACGGCCATCACCGCCAGCGCCTCGCCCGGCGGGACCGGATTTGCGCCGACCGCGCGGATGGCATCGGCCACGCCGCGGTAGAAGGCACGCTGGTCACCGGCGACCAGCGGCAGCGCGCGGCTCGCTTCGCCATCATGAAGCACCAGCGGATCGTCATCTTCACCCCAGCCAGGCGCGCCGGGTGTCATGCCGGCTAGCAGTTGCGCCTCCTGCTGGTCGCCGCACTGCTTGACCAGACTGCCGGCGGTGCCGTGCACCGTGAAACGGGCACTGCCGCCCGCCACCAGCATACTCGCGTGGAGGATCACCCGCTTGCCGGCATAATGGAGGATGGCGTGTGCCCAGTCGTCGGCGAAGGCGCCCGGCCGCAGCGTCGCAATACTCGCCTCGACCGCCTCGGGCATGCCGAACAGCTGAAGCGCCTGATCGATCAGGTGCGGGCCGAGATCGTACCAGATCCCTCCCCCGCCCCCGGCGCGCTCACGCCAGCGGTCGCGCACCTGCGGGCGGTATCGGTCGAAGTGGCTCTCGAAATGCACCACCTCGCCCATGTCGCCGCGGGCGATTGCCGCCTGTACGGAAAGGAAGTCGCTGTCGAAGCGTCGATTGTGAAATACGGCAAGCACCCGTCCTGCCCGCTCGGCCCCGGCGACGACCGGCGCTGCCTGGTCGAGCGACAGCGCAAAAGGTTTGTCGACCACGACATGTTTGCCGCCGGCCAGAGCCGCCAATGCCAGCGGCGCATGTGTGTCGTTGGGGGTGGCGACAACGACCAGCTCGATATCGTCGCGCGCGATCAGCGCGTCGGGTGTCGGCGCAACCGCCACATCACCCAGCGCCTCGCGCACCGCCTCGGCACGCGAAGAAGCGACGGCGACCAACTCGATCCCGTCCGTCGCCGCAATCAGCGGGGCGTGGAATACCCGCCCCGCATAGCCATAGCCGATCAGGCCAACCCGGATCGGCGCAGCACTCACGCCGCTTCGGCGGACCGCTTCTGGCGCTTGCGCTCGTGCGGATCGAGGAAGCGCTTGCGCAGGCGGATCGTCTTCGGCGTCACCTCGACCATCTCGTCGTCATCGATATAGGCGATCGCCTGTTCGAGCGTCATCTTCTTCGGCGGGGTCAGGCGGATCGCATCGTCCTTGCCGCCCGATGCGCGGAAGTTCGTCAGCTGCTTGGACTTCATCGGATTGACTTCGAGGTCATCCGTCTTGGCATTCTCGCCGATGATCATGCCTTCGTAGAGCGCCTCGCCGTGTCCGACGAACAGGATACCGCGCTCCTCGAGCGGACCGAGCGCATAGGATTGCGCCTCGCCCGCACCGTTGGAGATCAGCACGCCATTCTTACGGCCCTCGATCGGGCCCTTGTGCGGGCCGTACTTCTCGAACAGCCGGTTCATGATGCCGGTGCCGCGCGTGTCCGACAGGAACTCGCCGTGATAGCCGATCATGCCGCGCGACGGCGCGGAGAAGGTGATACGGGTCTTGCCGCCGCCCGACGGGCGCATGTCGGTCATCTCCGCCTTGCGCAGGTTCATCTTCTCGACGACCGAACCCGAGTGCTCCTCGTCCACGTCGATGATGACGGTTTCGTACGGCTCGGTGCGCTTGCCGTCCTCGTCCTCGCGGAACAGCACGCGCGGGCGGCTGATACCGAGTTCGAAACCCTCGCGGCGCATCGTCTCGATCAGCACGCCGAGCTGAAGCTCGCCGCGCCCCGCCACCTCGAAGCTGTCGCGATCGGCCGACTCGGTCACCTTGATGGCGACATTCGATTCGGCCTCGCGGAACAGCCGGTCGCGGATCATGCGGCTCGTCACCTTGCTGCCCTCGCGGCCCGCCATCGGCGAATCGTTCACGGCGAAGCGCATCGACAGCGTCGGCGGATCGATCGGCTGCGCCTGGATCGGCTCGGAAACGCTGATATCCGCGATCGTGTTCGCCACCGTCGCCACGGTCAGGCCGGCAAGGCTGATGATATCACCTGCCCTCGCCTCTTCGGTCGGCACGCGCTCAAGCCCGCGGAAGGTCATGATCTTGGAGGCGCGGCCGGTTTCGATCACCTTGCCGTCCATGTCGAGCGCGTGGATCGGCTGGTTCACCTTCACGGTGCCGGAATTCACGCGGCCCGTCAGCACACGACCGAGGAAGTTGTCGCGATCGAGCAAGGTCACCAGGAAGGTAAACGGCGCGTCGACGTCGAGCGCCGGTGGCGGCACATGGTCGACGATCTTCTGGAACAACGGGGTCAGCGTGCCCTCGCGGCGATCGGGATCCTCGCTGGCATAACCGTTGCGGCCCGAGGCGTAGAGCACCGGGAAGTCGAGCTGCTCGTCGGTCGCATCAAGGCTGACGAACAGGTCGAACACCTCGTCCAGCACTTCCTGGATGCGCTGGTCGGGCCGGTCGACCTTGTTGACGACGACGATCGGGCGCAGGCCCAGCGCCAGCGCCTTGCCGGTCACGAACTTGGTCTGCGGCATCGCGCCTTCAGACGAATCGACCAGCAGGATCACGCCGTCGACCATTGACAGGATGCGCTCCACCTCGCCGCCAAAGTCAGCGTGGCCGGGCGTGTCGACGATGTTGATGCGCGTGCCTTCCCATTCGATCGAGGTCGGCTTGGCGAGGATGGTGATCCCGCGTTCCTTCTCGAGATCGTTCGAATCCATCGCGCGCTCTTCGATACGCTGATTGTCGCGGAAGGTGCCCGACTGGCGGAAGAGCTGATCGACGAGGGTAGTCTTGCCGTGATCAACGTGCGCGATGATCGCGATGTTGCGCAGAATCATGAGTTTTCCTGGATGGTCGCCAAGGCTCGGCGACATTGCGGGCGCGCATAGCCGAAGGTGTGACGAAATGCCAGCCTGAGCGGGGTGCAGCCGGAATACCGCTCCCCACAGCGGATAATCGGCACATGCCGGCCCGCTCCTGCAGTCAGCGGGATCGCGCGATATCGTCATGCCGGGCCTGAAGATGCAGCCCGGCATGACGAAGCCTTTCCGGTCAGAAGCGTCCGGCCAGCTCCACGCCGTAAAAGCGCGGCTCGCCGGAAATGTAGGTCGGCGTGCCGAAGCCGCCGCCGGTATTGCCGGCGTCGATCAGGTAGCGGCGGTTGGTCAGGTTTCGCGCGAACCCGCCGATGCGATACTTGCCGTCAGCGATATCGAGCCCGGCCCGCAGGTTCACCAGGGCATAGCCGTCCTGGCTGATTGCCTCGCTGTTCGGCACTTCGAAATACACCTTGCTCTGATAGCTGATCGACGGCGTCGCATAGAAGCTGACGGTATCGTTCAACGGCAGGCGAAGCGTCGCGCCGGCGGCGGCCACCACTTCGGGCTGCAGGCGGAAACGATCCCCGGCATAGGCGTTGACCGCGCCGTTCGGCAGCGGATCATCGCTGATGCCGCCGTCGATATAGCCGAACATGCCGAACAAGCTCAGGAACTCTGCCGGGCGCCACGTCCCCTCTAGCTCGACGCCAAGGTTGTTCGCCTTGCCCGCGCTCTGCGTGGTCGACCTGCCGGTCTGGTCGGTGACGCTGATCTGGAAGTTGTCGTAGGTCTGGTAGAACAAGGAAGCAGTGGCGCTCAACGCGCGATTGCCCAGCTTGATGCCGCCCTCGTAATTCCACACCAGTTCGTTGGGCACGTCCTGGAAGCTCGGCACCACGCCGGCGGCGCTGGACGCGGCCGATAGCTGCACGACTGGCGACCGGCGCCCCTTGCTGATCGTGGCGAAGAGATTGACGTCGTCAGTGACACGGTACAGCGCGTTGAAGCGCGGCAGGATGGCGGCATAACTGCGCTGCGTCTCGAACTTCACGCCGTTGGTATTGGCGGTGCCCAGCAGGCTCGTCCGCACGCCCAGACCGGCGAGCAACACCGAATTCGGCTGGATCGACATATAGCCCGACTGCCGGTCCTCGATCAGCACGCGCGCGCCGGCGGTGAGCTCAAGCGCGGGTGTCGGGATGTAGGTGGCGTCGGCGAACACCGAATAGGTGTCGTTGTTGCCGTAATTCGAGAATTCCGAACTGTACGGCATCACCGTCGCTCGCCCACCGGACAGAAGGGCGGTCGCACGGGACGCCGTCACCGTGCCATTGGCGGCGATGCAGTTCGTGCCGGTGGGAAGACCGGCCGCATTCAGCGCGGCGCGGATCTGCGCATAGGCGCCTGCCACGGAACAGGCGAGATACGTTCCCTCCTCCGTCGAGAAGGGCACGCGCTGGTAGCCGTTCTCGAAAAAGGCGTTCCACCCGAACGAGGCGCGATACTGGTCGCCGTTGAAGTTGAAGCGGCTCTCATGGCTCCACTGGTCACCCTTCGCGTCCTCGGCGAACTCAAGATACCAGGCCGGGCCGCCGTCCGCGTCGAACGTTTCAAGCGCATCGAAACGGCGATAGCCGTTGACGGTCGTGAAGGTGATACCGGGGGCCAGGTCGACGTTCACCGTCAGGTTCGCGTCATAGACGTTCCGATCGAGCCCCAGCTTGCGCTTGCCGAGCACCTGTTCGCTGAACGGCGAACCCGACAGTTCGGCATAGCCGTAATCTCCGGTCTGCCCGCCCGTCGGAGCGAAGACGCGGCTCTTGAACGCGGTGCCCGGGTTGCGCTGCCCGTCGTAGGTCAGCACGAGATCGGCGGTCACCGCGCTCGACGGTGTCCAGCGGATCGAGCCACGGATGCCGCGCTGGTCCTGGCCGTTCAGGTCGTCCTGATCGACCTGCCCCTGGTTCTGGTTGGGCACATCCGGATCGCCGGCGATGTTACGGACATAGCCGTCACGATATTTGTATGCGAACGCCAGGCGGGCGGCGAACGTCTCGGTGCCGGCGTTGAGGAACCCCGACACCTGCGTGCGGTCGAAATTGCCGTAGCTCGCGAGCAGTTCGCCCGAAAAGCCTTCCTGCGGCTTGGCCGACACGATGCTCACCGCGCCGATCGCGGCGGCTGTGCCGAAAAGCGTGGCTTGTGGCCCCTTCACCACTTCCAGGCGCTCCAGGTCGTAGAGATCCTGATAGGCACCACGTGAGCGGCTGATGTCGACGCCGTTGTAATAGAGCGTCACGCGCGCGCCCTGCTGGGACGAGCCCGAGTCCGAGGTGATGCCGCGGATCACGAAGCCCGGATTGTTCGCGCTCTGCTCCTGAATGCGCAGGCCGGGAACGAACAAGGCGACTTCGGCCAGCGAATTGACGCCGATCTCGCGCATCCGGTCCTGCGTCACGGCGGTGACGGCAAGCGGCACGTCCTCGATGCGCTGCTCCACCTTTTGTGCGGTGACCACGATCTCACCGTCATCTGCCGGCTGCTGCGTCTGGGCGATGGCAGCCGTGGAGGTGCAGGCGAGCAGCGTCGCGACGACGCTGCCGCCAAAGGCGCGATTCATGTTGGTGTTCCCTTTGTGCTTTATCCCCGCGCCGCCGCTAGTGGACCCACATGGCAACCGCGTTACCGCTTTGTGGAGGTTGCGCGACAACCCGGTTTTGCCTCCCGACACCAGGCGTATTATATCCCTCATACACTTGAACGAAGCATCGTCTGCCGCCATCGTGGCGGGCGACGCTGGAGGATACAGATGGCCACCACTCCTGAGACGATTGGCTCAACGACCACCGCAGCCGAGCCGGCGCTGACGCTGACGCCGCCCGATCCGGTGCCGACGGTCGCGACCGAGAAGGCGGCGGGGCTGGTGCCGGTGGATGAGGGCACCAAGTCAAAGCTGGAGGAGCGCGCCGATTATGCCGTCCAGCAATTGCTGGAGCGCGATGCCAACAGCCCCGAGTTCGGCAAGGTGGTCGATGCCATCACCAACATGGGCGCCAAGGAAATCCGCGACGCCGCCGGCCAGTCGAACCGCTTTCTCGATCGCCCGGTGCGCGCGATGGATCAGGAGACCGGCGTCGGCAAGGACCTGGCCGAGCTGCGCCGCGTGGTGGAGGATCTCGATCCGGGCAAGAAGGGCAATCTCACCGCACCGCAGAAGCTGTTCGGGATCATCCCGTTCGGCAACAAGATGCGCAATTACTTCGACAGCTATAAGTCGAGCCAGACGCACATCTCGTCGATCCTGAAGAGCCTGGCATCGGGCAAGGACGAGCTGTTGATGGACAATGCCGCGATCGAGACCGAGCGCGCCAATCTGTGGGCGGCGATGGGCAAGCTGGAGCAGATGATCCAGCTATCCAAGATGCTGGACGGCAAGCTGGAGGACAAGGCCAACGAGCTCGACGCGACCGATCCGATCAAGGCCAAGGCGATCCGCGAAGGGGCATTGTTCTACGCACGCCAGCGCACGCAGGATCTGCTGACGCAGATGGCGGTGACGGTGCAGGGTTATCTCGCGCTTGATCTGGTCAAGAAGAACAATGTGGAGCTGATCAAGGGCGTCGATCGCGCGTCCACCACGACGGTCGCCGCGCTGCGCACCGCCGTGACGGTGGCGCAGGCAATGACCAATCAGAAGCTGGTGCTGGAGCAGATCACGCAGCTCAACACCACCACCGCGAACATCATCGATTCGACCGGCAAGCTGCTGCGCTCGAACACCGCCCGCATCCATGAGCAGGCCGCCTCGTCGGCGATCCCGCTTGAGACGCTGCAACGCGCGTTCCAGAACATCTATGATACGATGGACGCGATCGACACGTTCAAGCTTAAGGCGCTCGATTCGATGAAGACGACGGTGAACACGCTGTCGGGTGAGGTGGAGAAGTCGCGCGGCTACATCGCACGGGCGGAAGGTGCGGCGCAGAACCGGCTCGGCTCCGCGCCCGAGACGTTCAAGCTGGAGGCGCTGTGACGTCGTACGATACGGACGAAGCCCTGGCGCGTGCGCGCGGCACGCTCGATCGCGTGCGGCTGCAATCGTTCGATGGCTTCCCGCCTGCCTCCGCCGCCGGGCAACGCCGCCGCCGGCGCCGCTCGCTGAAACGGCGGCTCGCGGCGATCGGGGCGGCCAATGCGGCGATCCTGCTCGCCGCGGCGATCATCGGTATCGCCTTGGTGCCGCTTGGCATCTTCGGCGCGCTGGCCGTGCTGCTGATGATGATGGCGATCACCCTGGCGATCGCCTTTGCACCCGGTCCCCGCCCGGTCTCACACGAGAAACTGGCGAAAAGCGACCTCAAGACGCTGCCGATGCAGACGACGCGCTGGCTCGACGAACAGCGCGCCGCCCTCCCCGCGCCCGCCGTCCAGGTCGCCGACCGGATCGGATTGCGGCTCGATACGCTCGGCAAGCAGCTGCAGAGCGTTGGCGATGACACGCCGGCGAGTGGCGACATCCGGCGCCTGATCGGGGAGCAATTGCCGGACTTCGTCCGCGATTATCAGCGTGTTCCGCCAGAATTGCGGGCGATGGAGCGGAACGGCAAGACGCCGGACCGGCAACTGACCGAAGGGCTGGAGCTGATCGAGCGCGAGATCGGCCAGTTGAGCGAGGAGTTGGCACGTGGCGACCTTGATTCGCTGGAAACGCGCGGTCGCTTCCTGGAGATGAAGTACAAGGACGGCGTACCGGAATAGCGCCCCGGTACGTGCTACCGCGCCTGATTTAAGCCGACACGCTTAATGGACGCGACAATGTCATCTGCATGGGTTAGCGACTCATCGCATGAACGAACGCGTCCGCCTCTTCGAAGGAATCCACAACTTCCGCGACTATGGCGGCTATGCCGCGCGGGATGGCCGATTGAAGTCGGGCATCCTGTGGCGGTCGGGCCAGCATGGCGGCGCCACGCCCGCTGACCTCGCCGGCGTGGCCGAGCTTGGCATTGTCACGGTCGTCGATCTGCGCGGGGATAGTGAGCGGCAGATGATGCCGTGCCTGCGGCATGATGATTTCGACGGGCTGGTGCTGTTTGCACCCGGTGAGACCGCCGGGTCCGAGCTGGCGCCGCATGAGGAAGCCGGGCGCGGGATCACGACCGCCGACCAAGCGCGCGCCGCGATGACACGGCTGTACGTCAACATGCCGTTCCGCGATGTCCTGGTCCGGTCGCTCAACCTGTATTTCGAAGCACTCGCGACGCGTGATGGCGCCAGCCTGCTGCATTGCCTCGCGGGCAAGGATCGCACCGGTCTTGCGGTGGCGTTGCTCCACCGTCTGCTCGGCGTTCACGAAGACGATGTGATGGCCGATTACCTGCTCACCAACGCCGCCGGCGACCAGAAGCGTCGGATCGCCGCGGCCGGCGATTCGATCCGCGAACGGTACGGCGCACAGATCACCGATGAGGCGATCGAAATGCTTATGGGCGTCGATGCCATGTATCTCGACGCGGCCACCCGCTCGATCGTCGAGCGGTTCGGGACGACCGAGCGATATGCCGAGGAAGTTCTGGGCGTCGATGCTGCGCGGCGCGACGCGCTCCGCGCCCGCCTCCTCGATTGACGGCGCGCGAGGCGTCTCAGGCGCTCACCAGCCCCCACAGCATCCAGCCGTTCAGGCCAACGATGATCGCCGCAATGCCCCAGGCAGCGGCGGTCAGCCACATTGGCGCGGCCAGCGGCCCCATGACCTTCCGACTGCCGGTGAACATTACTAGCGGGAGCACCGCGAACGGCAGTTGCAGGCTCAGCACCACCTGGCTGAGCACCAGCAACTGGGTCGCCCCGCTGTCGCCCGCGATGATCACGCCGGCGACCGCGGGAATGATCGCCAGTCCGCGCGTGATCAGCCGCCGCAGCCACAAGGGCAATCGGATCTCAAGAAATCCTTCCATGACGATCTGACCTGCCAGCGTGCCGGTGACCGTCGAATTCTGGCCGCTGGCGAGCAGCGCGATGGCGAACACCGCGCTCGCCACGCCCACGCCCAGCATCGGCGCGAGCAATCGGTGCGCTTCCTCGATCTCCGCCACCTCGGTTCGCCCGGCAACGTGGAACGTGGCGGCAGCCAGCACGAGGATCGCGGCATTGATGAAAAAGGCCAGGCCCAGGCTGACGGTCGAATCGATCGTCGCCATCTTCAACGCGCCCCGCCGCTCCGTCGGCGACGACCCGACGGCGCGGGTCTGCACGATTGCCGAGTGTAGATAGAGGTTATGGGGCATCACCGTGGCACCCAGAATGCCGATGGCGATGTAAAGCATGGCAGGATTGCTCACGATCTCCGCTGACGGCACCAGCCCGATCGCGGCGGCTCCCCAGTCGGGCGCCGCCCAGGCAAGCTCCAGCGCGAAACACCCCGCAATGACGATCAGCAAGGCGGCGACGAACGCCTCCAGTCGCCGAAAACCATAACGCTGCAGGGCAAGGATCAGGAAGACATCCAGCGCCGTGACGCAAACGCCGGCCACCAGCGGCAGTCCGAACAGCAGCTTGAGCGCGATGGCCGTGCCCAGCACCTCTGCCAGGTCACAGGCGATGATGGCGATCTCGCAAAGCACCCACAGGACCATCGCCACCGGTCGCGAATAATGACGCCGACAGGCCTGTGCGAGATCGATCCCGGCGCCGATCCCGAGGCGTGCGGCAAGCGCCTGCAGGATGATCGCCATCAGGTTCGACAGCAGAATGACGCTCAGCAGCGTATAGCCGAAGGCGGAGCCGCCCGCGATATCGGTGGCCCAGTTTCCCGGGTCCATATACCCTACCGCGACAAGCCATCCCGGCCCGACGAAGGCGAACAGCCGCCGCCAGAAACCCGCATTCTCGGGAATACGCACGGAGGCGTGAACCTCGGGCAGCGATCGCATCAATTCGGCAGCGGGAGGTGTCATCGCTTTGTGCAATGCGGGACGGCCCGTTCAGTTTCAACCATGGAGACGACGCAGGATTGCCGCGTTGCGCGCGGCCAACGCACCGTCTCGTCGGCTCGGCGCCGTCAGGATGGCACCGTCCAGGGCCGTGTCGATGGGAGATGGCGTGCGTTGCGCCGGCAGTGCATCGGCAAACGCCCGTACCGCCGCACGTGCGACCGTCCCGTTCGCCGCCATCTGGGCAACGATCGCGCTCACCTCTACCGGCGCTTCATTCTCACGCCAGCAATCATAATCGGTCACCATCCCGATCAATGCATAAGGCAGCTCAGCCTCGCGGGCGAGCCGCGCTTCGGGCATTGCAGTCATGCCGATCACGTCGCACCCCCAGGTGCGATACAGCTCGCTTTCCGCGCGGGTCGAAAACTGCGGCCCCTCCATGGCGAGATAGGTCGCGCCTGCGCTCACCTTGCCACCGGCCGCTTGCACCGCAGCCGCAGCGAAGGCGGAGAGCCGCTGACACACCGGATCGGCGAGGGATACATGCGCCACCATGCCCGTGCCGAAGAAGCTGGCGGCGCGCGCCACCGTACGATCGACGAACTGATCGACAGTCACGAAGCGGCCCGGCTCCAGTTCTTCGCGCAGCGAGCCGACGGAAGAAATGGCCAGCAGGTCGGTGCAACCCGCCCGCTTGAGCGCATCGATATTCGCCCGCGCGGGAATATCGCTCGGCGCAATGCGGTGCCCCCGGCCATGCCGCGGCAGGAAGCGAAAGCCGACCTCGCCGATCCGTCCGAACAGGATCTCGTCCGACGGCTCACCCCAGGGGGATTCCACCCGCCGCCACTCCGCGTCTTCCAGCCCGTCGATGGCGTAAAGACCGGAGCCGCCGATCAGCCCGATCGTCCATTGCGCGTTCATCACAGTCTCCCGATAAGTACGGCATGACAGTCGCCCGAACCGCCGCCGCCCTTCTCGCGCTCACTCTTGCCGGGACCGCGCATGCCGCACAACCGATTGCAGGACGCTGGATCACCGAGGACGGCGGGGCGATCGTTCAGATTGGCCCTTGTGGATCGACCACATGCGGCCGGATCGCGACCGTGCTCAAGCATCGTCCCGGCGCCGCCAGCACGGACGTCAACAATCCGGACGCGTCGCTGCGTACCCGCCCGATCGTCGGGATGCCGATCCTGTCCGGGTTCAGCGATGCAGGCGATGAATGGCGCGGACGGATCTATGATCCGCGTAACGGGAAGACCTACAAGTCGATTGTGACGCGGGGTGCCGATGGCACCCTCAAGGTCAAGGGCTGCATCGCCTTTCTCTGCCAGACTCAGGTGTGGAAGCCTGCGAAATAAGATCGATCGAACCGACGTGATTCGCCTTCCGCGCCGTTATACCGGCGCGGCGTCGGCGCCGGCTCCGTAATGATGCCACGCCAGAATGGCCGCTGCCCCGCGATACGGGCGCCAGCCCTCCGCCAGCGCTCGGGTCGACCGCTCGCTAGGCCGGGCATCCAGTCGCAGGATCCGTCCCACTTCGATCTGCACCGCCAGGTCACCGGCGGGCCAGACGTCCACCCTTCCCTCAGCAAACAGCAGATAGATTTCGGCCGACCAGCGCCCGATCCCCTTGATGCGCGTCAGGAGCGCAATTGCCTCCTCATCGTCGGAAGGCAAGTTGCCGAGGTCCAGCCCGCCCCGGGTGACTTCATCCGCCAGACTGCGAAGATAGGCGGACTTCTGCCGCGACATGCCCGCCGCACGCAGCGCCTCATCGCTTGCCTCGGCCAGCCGTTCCAGATCAACGGGATCTCCGATCACCTCGGTCAGCTTACGCCACATGGCGTCCGCCGCCTTTACGCTGACCTGCTGGCCGATGATCGTTCGCATCAAGGTGGCGGCACCCCGCGCGCGGATACGCGGCGGCGGATATCCCACGCGTGATACCGCCACGGCGAACGCCGGTTCGACCAGCGACAGCGCGTCCAGGTCGGCGCGTAGCTGCGCCTCGCTCAGGCCCATTGCGACCTTGGTCCAACATCGGCAAGGGAATGTGAAACTTGCGGGGAGAGCATAATGCCGAAGCTTATCGTCACGCTGCGCGACGGGGAAGAACGAGAGATCGACGGTGCAGCCGGGCTGTCGGTGATGGAGGTGATCCGCGATGGCGGCATTGATGAGATCCTGGCTCTCTGCGGCGGGTGCTGTAGCTGCGCCACCTGCCACATTCATGTCGATCCGGAATTTGCGGCCAAACTGCCCGCGATCAGCGAAGACGAGAATGACCTGCTCGACTCGTCCAGCACCCGCGACGAGTATTCGCGGCTGTCATGCCAGCTTCCGTTCGGCGAAGAGTTCGACGGCCTCAGGGTAAGGATTGCCGAGGAGGATTAACCCTGCCGCCCGGCGCGGGACGCGGATGGCGCCTCGGAGCGCCATCGCGTCGCAGCCGGCGCGTGCTCACCGGGTCGTGACCGCGTACAGCGCGATGGCAGCGGCGTTGGAAACGTTGAGGCTTTCGACCTTCGGACTGATCGGAAGCTTCGCCAGCTGATCGCAATGCGCTTCCGTGTTCTGCCGCATGCCCTCGCCTTCGGCGCCGAGCACGATAGCGATCCGCCCCTCACCCATTGTTTCGGCAAGCGTCTGGGTGGCATGGCCGGTCAGACCGATACGCCAGAAGCTCGCCTCAGCGATTTCTTCGAGGGCGCGGGAAAGGTTCACCACGCGCACCCACGGCACCGTCTCCAGCGCACCCGAGGCAGCACGCGCCAGCGCGCCGGACTCGGGAGGTGCATGGCGGTCCTGCGTCACGATGCCCAGCGCGTCGAAAGCAGCCGCAGAGCGTAGTACCGCGCCGACATTATGCGGATCGGTGACCTGATCCAGGATGATCAGCGGCCTGCGATCGTCGCGCCCTTGCTCCAGCAGATCGCCGAGCCAGATTTCCTCCAGCGGATCGACCTCGGCAACAAGCCCCTGGTGCGGTGCGTCGCTGGGGACCATTCGCCCCAGGTCCGCCACGTCGGCATACACTACCGGCAGAACGGGCGGTAGGTCCAGGCTGGCAAGCGCCTCGCGCGTGCCCCACAGCTTGCGCACCGTCCGCTCGGGATTGGCCAGCGCCGAGGTCACGGCGTGACGCCCCCAAAAGCGAGGACGCCCCGCTGGGGCTTGGCTTGGGCGGTGTCCACGACGGGCCATCAGTTCACATCCTCGGGATCGGTATAGGCATAAGGGTTGGTCACCGCCGGTTTGGTGGGCACCGGCGGGCGCGGCAACGGCTTTTCCGCATTGGCGGCGTTGAGCAGGAAGCTGGCCAGGATCGTCGCTCCTTGCCGCATGTCCTCTTCCTGCAAGTGATCAAACGTGTCGGCCGAGGAATGATGCGTAAGACTCCCGTACTCGAGCGGATCCTGGATGAACTGGAACCCCGGGGCGCCAACCGACTGCATGAACACGTGATCCGTCCCGCCAGTGCGCCCCGCCGCCACAAAGGTCATGCCAAGCCCGCGAAAGGGCTCCATCCATTCCCGAAAAACCTCCGCGGCTGCCGGATTATTCTCCGCATATATACCACGAAACCGCCCTGATCCGTTGTCCACATTGAAGTATGCGGCCAGCTTTTCGAAGCCCGGTCGGGGCGTGACCGGCCAGCGCTTGCGCCACTCGTAGTAGCGCCGCTCCCCGGTGAGTGGCGGATCGCCGGGTCCGCCTCGCGTCGCCAGGTTCTTCTCCACCCACGCAAGGCTGCCCAGCAGCGCCTGCTCCTCCCCATTCCATAGCGCAAAGCGGATCGTCCGCCTTGGACGCACGCCCAATTTGGCAAGGATTCTCGCGGCTTCCATGACCATGGCGGAACCCGCGGCATTGTCCATCGCTCCATCCCCGGCAACCCAGCTGTCGAGATGCGCGCCAGCCATGACGTAACCGGCCTTCGCATCGGTGCCCGGAATCTCAGCGAAAATATTGTACGCTTGCGGATCGCTGTCATCGTACCGCACGTCGTTGTCGATCTCCAGCGTTGACGCGTTCCCCGACTTGGCGAGGCGAGCAAGGCGCCGATAGTCCTCCGCCGCAATCTCTACGCCCGGCAAGGAAGGTGACTTGCCGACCTCAAACATATATCCCTCGCCATGCACCAACTTTCCGCCGCGATAAGACATAGTGGCATACGCCAGGGCGCCCTCTTCTTTCAGGAAGGCGTCGCGCTTCTTCTCGAAGTCAGCGTTTTTCAGACTCTTTGCATCCGCGTCGGGATCGAAAACGGGAAAGTCATAAGACGATAACTTGTCGAAATCCTCGTCAGTCAGTCGCTGAAACGGCGGGCTGGCGCTCTCAGACGCTGTGCCGGGATACGAAACCAGCACGATCTTTCCCGCGAGCTGGCCACGGAAACGCTCAAAATCGCGAACGCGCTTCATCGGCGCTACGACGATCGGCGCGGAAAGCGGGCCGCTCGTCGCCGGGGTCCAGGCGATCGGAATTGCGGTCAGCTGCACGGATCGCGGCGACGTCATGCGGACGCTTGACCGTTCGATCCACCAGCCGCGCCCGAAATCGAACCCTTCCTTGTGGACGTTCTCCAGCCCCCACTCAGCGAACGTTGCCTGTGTCCATGCTTCGGCACGTCGCATCTGCGGCGAGTTCGTCAAGCGCGGACCGATAACATCCGTCAGGTGTTGCGCCGTGGTCATCACTTGCGAGTGCGCTAGGCCCTCGTCCATGATCCTCGCCGTGGCGCTGCGATCCTGCGCATGAACCGGCACCGCGGCAATGGCCGCGGCAAGAAGAAGATGGCGCATGCCGGACGTGGACTCCTCGGATGGTTTCCGCCTGGTGCTATGCGCGGCTCGCCTATCGCGCAACCATGGTGAGATTACGCGATAGTTTCGTTGACAGGGTGCGTTCGCTTCGGCATTGGGCGCCCTCGCTTCGAGGAAGCGGCCCTGTGGAAGGGTGGCCGAGTGGTTAAAGGCAGCAGACTGTAAATCTGCCCACGCAAGTGTACGCTGGTTCGAATCCAGCCCCTTCCACCATCATCAGCATATGATGGGTTCGCCATCGGCAGGGGTGGACATCCTGTTTCTGCATCGGGGCACTCCCCGGCTGCTCTCACCGTTCCCGCAGAAACTCCGCACCACCGGAATGATTTCGTTTGTCGTGACGGGTTCGTGACCTAGTTTGTCGAACGGGTAGAATCACGAAGAGAATCATGTGACCGAAGAATGCTCGAGTGATGGGAGGGCAAGCCGTCCGCGGCTGATCATTCACGCCGGGCTGGGAAAGTCGGGATCGTCCGCGATTCAGAAGTTTTGCCGGGATTACCCCGATGTGCTCCGGGCAGCAGGAGCGCTTTACCTCGGCATGTATCTGGAGCGCGCAGCTAAATCTGAACGCGACTTCACATCGCCTGATGATCTGCAACAGGCGCTTGAGGACGATCCTGAGATCGAAGCCCGATTGATTGGGCTTCTCACATCGAAGATCGGAAGTCGTCCCGGTGTCCAGACCTTTGTTTGGAGCCATATCGCCTTGGCCATGCACGCGGACAGGCTGGGGCGTGTGATCGCTGCGTTGCAGGGCGTGTGTGATGTGGAAGTGATACTCTACTTCCGGCATCAGGCTTCATGGTTGGTTTCCGCCTACCAGCAATGGGGCGTCAAGCATAAGACGAACCCCGGCCCAATTATGCCCTTTGCCGAGTGGCTGCCGCGCGCGAAGGCACACGGCGCTGATTATCGCGCAGTGATAGAACAGTGGCAGGACGCCATCGGCCGCATGCGACTTCGCGTGCGCTCCTATGATCAAACCAACGACGTCGTGGCCGATTTCCTGCGAATAGCAGGGCTCGGGCCGCTTCCGGCGGAAGGGGCGTCTACTCGCCACTATGAAACGCCGGACCCCACGATCATGACGCTGTATCGTCTCTATCAGGGCCAACAGGACGATATCGCGCTGCCGGGTGCCTTGCAGCGAACATTGTCCGTCAACGGACTTGAGCAGAAGCGCTATCGGGAAGTCTCCCCCGCATCGACGCTACCAACCGGCCTGGCATGGCAGGAGTTAGTCGATTCGTTTGCTGAGACGAATGACGGCCTGATGCGCGATTTCGGTCTGGAGCTAACAGGGGCAAGCACCGAGCCACCCAAGGACCCAAGCTCAGCGGCGCCGAGCACGATTGTACCCGCTTTGCTGGATCTGATAATCTCAATGGATCGCCGTATCACCGCGCTCGAGAGGCGGCTCAAAAACTACGAGCAATCGTCAGAAACGAGCCACGAGGCGCAGAAATAAGCCTACGCCGGCCAAGCCAGCGGGTGGAGCGGGTAACGGGAATCGAACCCGTGTATTCAGCTTGGAAGGCTGCTGCACT
>JBELMF010000036.1:0-13385 GCA_042096015.1 Sphingomonas sp. | reverse complement strand
CCCCTTCACCGCCATGGTTGCGATCCCGGTCATCCCGAGCAGCGCGAGCGCTTGCCGCTCCTCCCGCACCGTCTCCGCCTGCCCGTCTCGCTGGCGCATCGCGCTACCCGCCGCCTGATGCGCCCGGGCGAACGGGCGCCAGCTCCCGGCCAGCAGCAGCGCCGAGACCACGACCCCGGCAAGCGGAACCAGCGCCGCGGTCCCTGCGATCAGGAGCAGCACAGCCAGGAGCAACGGCACGGCCGCCGCGTCGATCAAGGCCGCGGCGCCCCCGCCGGCCAATGCGGCACGCACCGGATCGCCATCCCGCACCGTGCAGCCATCCTCCCTCTCCGCGGACAGCGGCGATGATCCGTCGATCATCGTGTCGTCGAGCAGCACGGCGAGATCCGCCAGCACCCGTCGGCGCAGCGCGAGCAGCGCGACATGGAGGACCGTCACCACCACGGTCAGCGCCAGAAGACCCAGCATCGTCTCGCCGCTGCGACCCGGCCGGGCGACGTCGAGCAACAGCATCAGGTACAGCGCATGCGCAACCGGCATCAGCGCGATGACGACGGTAAGGCCCGCCACGCCGCCCAGCGCCGATCGCACCGCCAGCCGCGAGTCAGAGCGCAGGTCAGGCCCCGCCCCGGGTCGCCGGCCGGCCAGCCGCGGCTCGCCGGCCAGCTTGCGCAGGTCAGTCACAGGTTCCTCTCAGGCGTCCGGGCCGATGGCCGGCATCGACGAAACAGCAAAGGGGAGCGCCGCGCGCACGCGGCACTCCTCCCGCGGGGGCTGGCAGAGCCGTCAGACAGGCGTGAACTCGCTGGTGAAGGCCGCATAGCCGTTGCTGATACGGATCGTCTGCGTCTGGCCGGCGCCGTTGTCGAAGCTGACGATCAGCAGATCGAGCGCCGCATTGCCGCTATAGGTGATCCGTCCGCCGGATGCCTCATAAGCGGCGGCGAGCCCGGCGAAGCTGGAGATGATCGCCGAATCACCGCTGGCAAAGCCGTCGAGCCCGGGTGCATCGGTGCTGAACAGGCCGTTATACTTGCCGAACACCAGGACATCGCCTTCACCGAAGTCGAGGTCGTAGATGGCATCGACATCCGACGCGCCGTCGATCTTGTCGCCGAAGAAGCGGAACTGGTCCGCCCCGTCACCGCCATACAGCTTGTCGTCGCCGGCACCGCCGATCAGGATGTCATCGCTCTTACCGCCGCGAAGAACATCATTCCCCCCATTGCCCGCCATCATCGATCCCGTCGACGACGCCGTAAGATCGTCATTCCCGCTGTTGGAGCCGGAAACATAGTCAACCATTACGCCCTCCTCATCCTGCGCTCGGCAAGTTCCTATGCCGCAAGACACGGGACATCCCGAGTCTTGCGCACGTTACTGCCGCTTCCCTCGCCTATCGAAAAGATCGAGATGCAGCAGGAATGGAGGAATGAAAGGAACACCTGCTTTCCCTATACTTTGTTTTGACTGGAACGTAGCTTTGTTCACGCCACTTGCTCTCCGTGCTGGGCGCCGGGCGGAAGGGTCCGTTGTGGACCATATGACACCGCCCGTCCCTCGCGCAGCAGCAGGATATTGTCGATCGCGACCAGCACGGATGGTCGGTGCGCCACCACCAGCACGATCGCCTGGCGCGCCTTCGCGGCGCGGATCGCCGTCACCAACGCCGCCTCGCCGTCCGGATCGAGATTCGCGTTGGGTTCGTCGAGCAGGATGAGGAACGGGTCGCGATACAGGGCGCGGGCAAGCGCGATCCGCTGGCGCTGCCCCGCCGAAAGCCGCCGGCCATCGATGCCGACATCGGTGTTATAGCCGTCGGGCAGCCGCTGGATCATCGCCTCCACGCCGGCGTGCGCGGCCGCCGCCAGGATCGCCTCGGGGGTCGCGGCCGGATCGAACCGGGCGATGTTCTGCGCCACGGTGCCGGGCAGCAACTCCACGTTCTGCGGCAGATATCCGATGTCCCGGCCGAGCACGTCACGCGGCCATTGCGCCATGGTCGCGCCGTCGAGTCGCACGTCACCGGCCATCGGGGGCAGGCTTCCGGCCAGGCCGCGCAGCAGCGTGGACTTGCCCGAGCCGCTCGGCCCCAGGATGGCGACCGCCTCCCCCGCATAGACCAGGAACGAGATATTGCGCACGGTCGGCTCGGTCGCGCCCGGCGGCGCCAGCGTCAGGCCCTCTGCCGACAGCCGGTCGCGCGGGGCCGGCAGCACCTGCCCCGGCGCCGGCTCGCCGCCGAAGGCGAACACGTCGCCCAGCCGGCGCCAGCTCTGCCGCGCGGCGACGAAGCCGCGCCAATTGGCGATCGTCAGCTCGATCGGCGCCAGCGCGCGCGACGACAGGATCGAGCTGGCGAAGATCACGCCGCCGCTCGCCTTGCCGCCGAGGACCAGCAGCGCGCCGACCGTCAGTACCAGCGATTGCAGGAAGATGCGGAAGATCCGGCCGATCGTGGCAAGCGCATTGGCCCGGCCGCCCAGCCGCACCTGCGCATCGCGATAGGCGCCGTTGGCGATCCGCCAGCCTTGCTGCAGCGTGCGCTGCATGCCCATCGCATAGATCGCCTCGGCATGCCGCCGGCCCGTTTCGATCGCTTCCTGCCGCGCGCGATTGAGCTGCACCAGCTGCGCCATGTTCCGCTGCGTCACCCATTCGGTCAGCAGCGTGAGGACGATCAGCACGGCGGCGCCCGCAAGCACGGTCACCCCCAGCCAGGGATGCAGCAGGAACAGCACGGCAACGAAGAACAGCACCCAGGGCAGATCAACCAATGCGGTGGGCCCCGGCCCCGAAAGGAAGCCCCGGATCTGATCGATATCGCGGATCGGCTGGCCGGGATCCTGGGCGGGATACAGCCGGGCCAGCGTGATCGTCAGATCGTGCGCCTTGGCCTCGAGCTGCACGTCGACATTGCTCGCCAGATGGACGAGCAACTGGCCGCGCACCATGTCGAGCAGGCCCTGAAATCCATAAGCCGCGACCACCAGCAGCAACAGACCCATCAGCGTCGGGATGCTTCGCCCCGGAATGACGAAATCATAGACCAGCATCATGTAGAGCGAGCCCGCGAGCAGCAGCACGTTCAACAGGGCACTCACCATGGCGATGCCCGCCACGGCGCGTCGCAACACGGGCATGATGCTGCTGAAGGCGCGATGATCTGCAGACCTGACGATCGCCTTCATCGTTCCCGCGGCCGCGCCTCCCTTTTGCCCCGCCTTCAAAGACGGACATTGATCCGTTTACAAGCTAGCGCGCCGCTATCACGGCCATTTCGGACACTTCTGGCCGCTATCGTTCGCCCGATTTGCTTATTGTTTCCTATCCGTAGCGGCCACCACTCGAACAAGTGAGTCCGGATGGCGACGGGGGGAGGTGGCGTGACTTTGCACCGACTGCGTACGCCGTCCGGCGACTTGCCGTTCATTGCACAGGATCCGTGGATTCATGCCGCTTCACAGGCAAAGGGAAAGTTACGGCTGGCCCTTTGTGCGTCCGGTGGCGGCCATGTCCGTCAGCTTCTCGATCTTGAAGAGGTTTGGCGCGCCCATGACTTCTTCTTCGTCACCGAGGATCTAGCGCTGGGCCGGTCGATAGCGGAACAGCATCGGACGTTCTTCGTCGCGCATTATGCGCTCGGACAGGCGCGACTCGGGGCACCGTTCCGGATGTTGTTCGCGGCGCTCCGTAATCTTGTCGCTTCGCTTCTGATCGTGCTGCGCGAGCGCCCTGATGTTGTGCTCACCACCGGTGCAGGCTCGATGTTCTTTCTGATGCTTTGCGCAAGGCTGTGGGGCGCAAAGGTCATCCTGATCGACAGCTTCGCCCGCTTCCGCGCGCCCTCCGCCTTTGCGCGGATTGCCGGGCCGCTGGCCCACGTACGGATCTCGCAGTCCGGCGCCTCGGCCGAACGCTGGAATGCGACACGGACGTTCGATCCGCTGTGCACCGTCGATCAGCCGCGTCCGCCCAAGGAGCCGCTGCTGTTCGCGACCGTCGGCGCGACCCTGCCGTTCGATCGCCTCGTTCGGATGGTGGAGGCCGCGAAAAAGGATGGGCTGCTGCCGGAAAAGGTGATCCTGCAGGTCGGCGAAACCAGCGTCATGCCCGGCGGCGTGGAAGAGGTTCACGCAACAATTCCGTTTCCGCAGGTGCAGGCCATCCTGCGCCGCGCAGATATCGTTGTCTGTCACGGCGGCACGGGATCGCTCATCACGGCGCTGCAGCACGGCTGCCGGGTCATTGCGGTGCCACGGCTGTTCGCGCTCGGCGAACATTACGACGATCATCAGTTGGAGATCACCACCGCCTTTGCCGAGCGTGGCTTGCTGGCAGTGGTCGATCAGGATCAGGATTTCGCGACCGCGCTGGCAAAGGTGCGGTCTCGCCCCCCGCAGATGGCGACGACCGATCCTGCCGCCCTGCGCCATTATGTCAGTGAGTTGCTCGACGAATGGCGCGCGGCGCGCTGATCAGTCCCTGCGCGTTTCGCGGTTGCTCAGCACGGCCACGGCGGCGCTACCTGCGCGCCACGTGGCACGCGCAACCTCCACTGAATCGCGGCCCAGCCCGTGTACCCGCCCCCGGGCGATCCGGCTGAGACCCAGGCCGGCGACGGCAAGGGGCACCAGGCAGGCGGCACCGACCACAACGGCCGGAACCGCAATCGCTGCAGCCAAGCGCGCACCCCGTGGCTGCGACAAAGGCGCTTCCTCTTCGCTGTTCAGACGCACGAGCGCGTCAAGTTGCATGGAATGTACGGCATTAGCGGGCAGCGACGGTGCCGCAAGGGAAGCCGCAATCGAGACGGCCGCGTCCCGGCGCCCGGCAGGCTTGGACGGACGTCCGATCTTCGATCACCGTCGCACGCACATGATTGGATCTGGTCATCACCGTCACTGGCTAGGTCCGCGTGCTTGCCGAGAAATGAACGGGCCGAGCCGATCAGCCCGGCCTGCTCCAAAACGGACCAATCACGCTCCAAAGCCTCGGCGCGCCGCCAGCATGCGTAACCGGTCGTCACGCCCTGGTGCCAGCGCGGCGACCCGCCGCTCATAGGCGGCCACCAGCGGCTGGCCCGCCCGTTCCGGCGAGCCGGCGTCGAACGGCGGCGCGGATTCATATTCCGGCATTATGTAACAAATGCACCAAGGCGGTTACGGACGCCAGCGGTGCCGATGGTGGATGCCATGGTTTGCGACGCGATGCCGCTTCGAGAGGAGCGTAGAGCGTGAATCAGACTCCACATTACGCAGGGCCAGCGGCATGTTTGTGCCATGCTCTGGGTGATCAAAAAGTTCAGCTGGCCTATACTGCTGTCGGCAACATTTTTGGGTGTTATCGCGCTTCCATCCGACTGGATGGAAATAGCAAATTCGTTGCGTGCTTGGTCAGAGATTCTGACCGTGACTAATCGTGAGATTATATTAGTGAGTCTTTGCGTCCTTGCCTGTAGTAGGCTATTCTACATGGACCTTAGGCGAGCATTGAATGACAAAGACTGGCCCCCGGTGAGGTATAAGCTCATCTATGGGCTCGGCTCTGTTTTCGCTAGGGATAGGAGAATCGCGGTCTTAAAGTTCTTGGGCGAAAATGCTGATGTAAAAGCATTGATAACGTCGTTGCAGGCTAAAACCTTTTTGGACAGCTTCGATTGGTCGCCAATAGAAATGCCCGAGCCTAGGCGTCTGACAAAGCATTTTGCGGATGATCCCTTTATGCAATCCGCCATTGATGGCAATGCCATCACATCTTTTCGTCATTACACCGAACGGGAAATGGCTATGCTTGACCATGAGATACAAACAAAAATCAATTCACTTAGGGTTCCGGCGAATTTCACAAGAAGCGTTATCGACTCTGAGGTAAAAAGGTATATTGAGAGGAAAGCAGATTCCTCCGAATACAGAAGACTCTGTTCTGAAACAACGAAAGAGTACGGGGCATTTCATCCCGCCTATATAATGATGAAGTTTAAAGTAGATGCTGTAAATCAAATTGTTCCGGCAATTAAAAACAGGATGGAGTCTCTTGAGACCAGTTGGAGAAATGTCAGTCTATCGCCAAAGACTTTACATCAATTGCTCGCAGACATTGAGACAGAAACACAGCTGTGAATTTACCCGCGCGAGTTTGTTCCTGGTGTTCGGTTCTGAGTCCATCACGCCAATGTCAGCGAGCTTTCCCACCAGCTGAGCGTAGGTGACGTTCCCTGGTGCATTTGCTACATAATGCCGTAATGTTCCATGCTCAGCTGGATTATGCGTGTGTGGTCCTCGCCGCGCACCAGCGCAGCCAGCGTCGGCGCGAAATCGATGCCGGCCGTCACGCCGCCGCCCGTCACGCGGTTCCGATCGACGACGACCCGCTCGGCCACCGGTGTCGCGCCGAACAGCGGCAGCATGTCGCGCTGCGCCCAATGACACCCGGCGCGATAGCCGCGCAGGAGCCCCGCGGCGCCCAGGATCAGCGAGCCGGTGCACACGCTGGTCACCCATGCAGCATCGGCGCCGGTATCCGCGACCCAGGCCATCGCCCGGTCATCGGCAATGACATCGTTGACGCCGAAGCCGCCGGGCACGCACAGGATGTCGGCGCCGGGTACCTCGTCGAACGTCGCGGTCGGCACGATCGAAAAGCCGGCGTCCGTCGGCACGGGATCGCGATGGTGCCAGACCAGGTCGATCCGTGCCTCGGCCCCCAGGCGCGACAGCACCTGCGCGGGGCCGGTCAGATCCAGCTGCGTGACATTGGGGAACAGCAGAAACGCAATGCGCATCGGGCCTCTCCTTCATCCGGAAACCTGCCCAGGCGCGCGGCATTGATCGGCCGCGCTCCCCCGCGGTGCTCCGCGCTGGCGCCAGTCACGCGACAGCCGAAGCCTAGGCTTCGGCCCGGATCGGATCAATAGGGATCAAGATCCGGCGTCGCGGCCTCGTCGCGGCTTTTCGCCTCGCGCTTCGCCCGCCGGGCATTCTGGACGAAGCAACCCGTCGCGCCTGCCGCGCCGACGGTGGAGCACGATCCCACGCCCACCGCGCCGACGTCCTGATTGCTTTTCTCGCGCGCCGCCCAGCTTTCGTTCTCCGGCGTGATCTCCAGCGTGCGGACCTCCTTGGGGATGCGGAATTGCTCCTGCGCGTCGCGGCGCTGGCAGACCACGATCTCCTCGCCGTTGCTGTTGGTCGGGCAACGCTCGTTGCCGTAAAGGACCAGGACCCCGTTCACCGGCGCACTGCGCGACGTTTCGGTGGAGATGGTCTGCCGGCTGGGACGCGGGGCGCCCGGCAGGGCAACTTCCTTCGACGGCGGCGGAACGATGACCACCTTGGGTGGCGAGACCGGCGCGCGCTCGGGGGACGCGGCATCCTGTGCCGCCAGCGGCGCTGCCAACAGCAGGGCCGACGCCATAAACCCGATCCGTCGCATGCCTCGCCTCTTCCTCCTAGATCCGCTTCGCCGTCGCGATGGCGACGCGGCAACCCAGCCGGATCGCCGCCGACAGCAGCGGATATGCCGGCGCGTCCTCGGCACCGCTCGCCAAAGCGGTGTCGCGATGCTCCAGTTCTTCCGCCTGGAACTCCGCGATTGCCGCGCTCAACTCCGGATCATCCCCACCCAGCTCGACCAATTGGTCGGCGTAATGCTTGTCGATCTCGGTCTCCACGGCAGCCGTGCATGCCATCGCCGCCTCCGGCCCGATCGCTGCTGTCGCGGCCCCCAGCGCGAAACCAGCGACATCCCAGAAGGGCTGGAGCAGCGTCGGCCGCACGCCGCGCTCCGCGATCATCCGGTCGAAAAACTGACGGTGTCGCTCCTCCTGCAAGGCCATGCCCGCGATCTTGCGGGCAGCGGGGGAGCGATGGCCCATGATGGCGAGCTGCCCGGCGTAGATCCGCGTGGCGCCATATTCGCCCGCCTGATCAACCCTGATCATCGATTTGGTGTCGAGGCGTCGGTCGCCCGGTTTCCAGCTCATCTCGGCCTCCCGATCAGCCATGCGATCAATCCGGCCCCGCCGAGCGACAGAATGGCATTGTAGCCCGCCAGCGAGATGCCGAACAGCGTCCATTGCGCCGCATCGCACCGAACCACCGGTGCCGCAAGGATCCGGCGCAACATCTCGTCAGTTGAGATACCCTCGCCAGTAAGGCTGGTGGAACAAGCGGTTATGCCGTGCCACCAATGGTATTCGACACCGGCATGGAACACCCCGATCGCCCCGGACAAGGCGATCAAGCCCGCGGCAAGGGCGATCATCGTCAGCTTGCTCGATCGGCCGGGCACCACGAAGGCGAAGGCCGCGATCGCGACGGCCGCGTAATGCGGCCACCGCTGCCAATGGCACATCTCGCATGGCACGAGGCCACCGATCAGTTGCGATCCCCACGCACCAGCAAGCAGCACCAACGGCAGGAACAGCGCGATCAATCGCGCCCGTGATTGCGTGGCGGTCACTTGGCGGCAACGTCCTTCTTCATCGATGCCGTCACCGCCGCGACCTGTGTCGGCCCCCCAAGGCGTGCAATCGTCTTCAGCGCATACCACAGCTGGAAATCCTCGACTCCCTGCTTCGTCAACTCCTCGGGAGTCGCGCTGAACCGCGGATCGTCCTTCGTATCCTCTTCCAGGATCTTGTCGTCCGCCTTGACCTCGTTGATCAGATGCCGACGCAGATCCGCCTCACGGAACACCGGACGCGACTTGTAATCGGGATCGCTCAGCTGCGGCACGGCGATATCGGGTTCGATCCCGCCTTCCTGCACCGATCGACCCGACGGCGTATAGTAACGCGCCGTGGTCAGCCGCAGCGCGGTGCTCGGGCCAAGCTGCAGCAACGTCTGCACCGAACCCTTGCCGAATGTGCGCTCCCCCATGACGAGGCCACGATGATGGTCCTGAATCGCACCGGCAACGATTTCGGAGGCGGATGCGGTGCCGCTGTCGGTAAGGACGATCACCGGCAGTCCGTGCGCCATGTCTCCCGCCTTCGCATAATAGCGTTCTACATCGCCCTTCTCGCGACCGCGCTGCGACACGATCTCGCCGCTTTCGAGGAAGGCGTCGGACACTTCGATCGCCTGCGTCAGCAAGCCGCCGCCGTTGGATCGGAGATCGACCACATAGCCAAGCGGGCGATGCCCCAGCGCCTTCTCGATGGCCATCAGCGCGGCCCGCGTATCTGCCCCCGTCGTTTCCGAGAAGGTGTTGATGTTCACATAGCCGACATCACCCTTCACCTCCCACTTGACGGGGCGTTGGACGATCAGTTCGCGCGTGAGCGACAGCTCGATCGGCTTGTCGCGCCCCGGACGGACGAGGGTGATGTTCAATTTGCTGCCGGGTTTGCCGCGCATCTGGCTGACGGCCTCGTCCAGCGTCCCGCCGTAGATCAGCTTTCCGTCGATATGCGTGATATAGTCGCCTGACTTGACGCCGGCGCGCCACGCCGGCGAATCCTCCTGCGGCGCGATCACCTTCACGGCACCGTCCTCCAGGGAGACGGTTAGGCCGAGACCGCCGTAATTCCCCTCGGTCTGGATTCGCAGATTCTCGAAATCGGAAGCATCGACATAGCTCGAGTGCGGATCCAGCGCACCTAGCATGCCGTCGATCGCGCCTTTGATCAGCTGTTCGTCGGTGACCTTGTCGACATAGTCCGCCTTCACGCGATTGTAGACGTCCATGAAGCGCTCCATCTCGCGATAGGCGCTCGAATCCACTGCCGCCATGGCGCCCGTGGTGAGTGGCGCCAGGGAAAGCGTGGCGACCAGAGCAGTGGCAGAAAGCAGCGGAAACTTCATGTGCATCACGTCCTCGGGCGAAGCGGATCACCATCATCTAGCGACATTCGCCCGCGCGATCAAAGCGCGTGCCCAGGTGAATGGAGCCTGAGCAGCCGCACGTCACCCGATCAGTGCGGCTATATCGACGGGTTGGCCCTGACGTCGCAATTCGACGGTGACGCGCGGTTCGTCGATCGCGGGAACCGTGCCGATCGGCTGCCCCTGCGCCACCAACGCTCCGCGGCTGACGGTCGACCGGTCCAAGCCCGTGACGAGGCTGGTCCAACCCGAACCGTGATCGATGATCACGATCGTTCCGAAATGACGAAACGGACGCGCGAAGACCACCTTTCCACCGGCCGGCGCCGTCGCCGCCACGCTGGGCGCCACCGCAAAGGTGAGTCCGCGGGCCCGCACCCCATTGTCGGACACCTCCCCAAATCCGGTCACCAGGCGGCCCGAGACCGGTAATTGGTACACGATCGGTCCGGCGCCTCTTGCCACGCGCGACCGCGGCGGACCGGCCAGCGACGCGAGATCCTTCAATCGCGCCTGCGTCTCGCCAAAGGCGGCCATCCGATCGACAATGTCGCGTGCTTCCTCACCCATGGCGATGGCGCGATCCGATTGGGTGAGGGCATCGCGATCGAGCCGCAAGGCGGCGGCGGCGTGACGTGCCTGCAGCGCAGCGAGTGCGGCCTTCTCCGTCTCCAGCGCCTTGCGCCCGTCGGAGAGGCTTTGCGCCGCCAGGGTCTCACTCGCCCGCAGCGCACGGGTCTGGGCGAGCGCCGCTCTCAAACCCGCCGTTTCCTTCTGGATCACGGGCAACGTGCTGCCGAGCACCGCCCGAACATACACCAACTCGGTTACCGTGCCCGGCTGGACGATCGCCGTTGCGGAGGGCCGCCGGGCCAGGGAGGCGAGCCCCGCCAGCAGGCGCGCAACCGGCGCCTGCTGATCGCCCAGACTTGCCTGCCGTCGCGCGAGCAGAGCGTCGACAATCGCGATCCGCGCCTCGGCGGCCTTTACCTCGGCTTCGGCACGATCGACCCGCGCGCCGATTGCCGCCTCCTCCACCTGGGCCCTCGTTGCCGCATCGCGCTCGTCGGCGGCGCGGCGTTCCAGGTCATCGGCCCGCGCCTTGGCCTGTACGGCTTGCTCCTTAGCCACGCGGAGCCGCTCGCGCTCGAGGGCCAACGGATCGGGCGCGGCAGTGGCGCTGGCGAGCAGCACCGCTGCGCCCGTCAGCACATATGTTCTCCACCGCCGCATCGGCGACTAGCCTTCGCGATGATAAGGGTGATTGGCAAGGATGGAGGTGGCGCGGAAGAGCTGCTCCGCCAGCATCGCACGGGCCAGCATGTGCGGCCAGGTGGCGCGGCCGAACGACAGGAGCAGGTCCGCGCCGGCGCGTTCGGCGTCGTCGAAGCCGTCCGCCGCGCCGATCAGGAAGCGGGCCTCGCGCACGCCATCGTCGCGCCAGCGCTCCAGCTGGCGGGCGAAGTCAACCGAGGTCAGTACCTTGCCGGTTTCATCCAGCATCACGCGGCGCATCTGCGCGGCAGGATCGGGCATTTTGCCGCCACGATCAGGCAGTTCGGTGATCCGCGTGGGCCAGGCGATACGCTTCAAGTAGCGATCGACCAGCTCGGCCTCGGGCGACCGCCCGATCCGGCCACGGGCCACGATATGCAGGATCAGGTCAGGCGTTCCCGGCGGTCGGCACAGGCGCGTCGCCGAACGACCACATGCGCTCCAGATTGTAGAAGGAGCGCACTTCGGGCCGGAACAGGTGGACGATCACGTCGCCGGCGTCGATCAGCACCCAGTCCGCGGTCGGCAACCCCTCGATCCGAGGGGACCGGCCGGTCTCGCCCTTGATTTTCTCGGCGAGCTTGGTGGCCATGGACGCAACCTGGCGGGTCGAGCGGCCGCTGGCGATCACCATGTGATCGGCGATGGAGGACTTCCCCGCAAGCGGGATCGAGATGGTGTCGGCGGCCTGATCATCGTCCAGGCTGTCGAGAACGAGCTTATGCAATGCCGCAACGCTGTCTGCGTCGGCGGATCGATAGTCGTTGGCGGTGGCGGGCAAGGTTACTCCTGGGTGGAAGGTTTGGCTGGGGATATGGGGTGCGCAAGCCGCGCATGCCAGGCCGGATCGGCAGCACGAAGCTGCGTCGCGGAGGTCGGGTCAGGGCGGAAACGTAGCAGCACCAGGGCTGGCACACTCCACTCGGTCCAGTTCTTCGCCTGGCGTGCGGGCCTCTGGAAGCGCCGCAGCCAACCCGTCGCGGGTGCCGCTCGGGCAGCCGCATCATACCCCGGCCGCGCGACAACTGCAATCGGCACCGTGCGCGCGATCCGCCGCCAGTCGCGCCAGCGGTGGAACTGGCCGAGATTGTCGGCGCCCATCAGCCAGATGAAGCGGTGGCGCGGGTAGCGACGAACCAGCGCAGCGAGCGTGTCGACGGTATAGCGGGTGCCGAGACGCGATTCGATATCGGTCGGGCGGATGCGCGCGGCGCGGCCGATGCGGCGCGCGGAGCCGAGCCGGGCGGCGAGCGGGGCCATGCCGGCTTGCGGTTTGAGCGGGTTGCCTGGAGAGACAAGCCACCAGACTTCGTCGAGATCGAGCGCGGTGAGCGCGGCGAGGCTGATGCGGCGGTGGCCTTTGTGCGCGGGATTGAAGGAGCCACCGAGCAGGCCGATGCGGCGTGTCACAGGCGACCCGCGCTTATACGCCCGTCATCCCGGCCTTGAGCCGGGATCCAACCCTCCTCAGGCGCTGTCATCTGCCCCTCTGGCGTGACCGCTCGCGGCACCATGGATCCCGGATCAAGTCCGGGATGACGGGGTGGGTTGGGCCACGTCCCGACCTCAACCAGCCAGTCCCGAACCGACATCGTCAGAAGCTCTGCTCCGCGTAAACCCGCGACAGGTCACCGCCCCAGGCGCCGTTGTAGCGATCGAGCAGTTGCTCCGCCGGCACCTTGCCGAGGCGGACGATCTCGCGCAGCGGATCGAGGAAGCCCGTTTCGTTGTCACCCGAGCTGTTGAGACGAGCGCGCGCGGCGAGGCCGGCACTGGCGATGTCGAGCACCTCGCCGGCAATGTCGCGCAGCGTGCCGCGGCCGGGGACAGGCGCATCGAGGCCGAGCTTGGGCGCAGCGTCGCGCAGCGCCTGGCGTTCGTCGATCGTCCAGTGCTTCACCAGATCCCAGGCCGCATCGAGGGCGCCCTGATCGTAGAGCAGGCCGACCCACAAGGCCGGCAGCGCGCAGATGCGGTTCCATGGGCCGCCGTCCGCGCCACGCATTTCGAGGAAGGTCTTGAGGCGGACCTCCGGGAAGGCGGTGGACAGGTGATCGTTCCAGTCGTCAAGCGTCGGCAGCTCGCCGGGGAGGACCGACAGCTGGCCCCTGAGAAAGTCTCGGAACGACAGGCCGGCGGCGTCGATATACTTACCGTCGCGATAGACGAAGTACATCGGCACATCGAGCATATAGTCGGCGTAGCGTTCGTAGCCGAAGCCCTGCTCGAACACGAAGGGCAGCATGCCGGTGCGCGCGGGATCGGTGTCCGACCAGA
>JBELMF010000035.1:0-22773 GCA_042096015.1 Sphingomonas sp. | reverse complement strand
AGTGGAAGTGCGCCACCACGTAATAGGTGTCCTGCATGTAATCGTCGATGCCGCCATTGGCGAGCACGACGCCGGTCACACCGCCTACCGTGAACATGAAGATGAAACCGATCGCCCAGGTCATCGGCGTCTTGAAGGTGAGCGAGCCGCCCCACATCGTCGCGATCCAGGAGAAGATCTTGATGCCGGTCGGCACCGCGATCACCATCGTCGCGGCGGTGAAGTACATCTTCGTGTTCACCGACAGGCCGGTGGTGAACATGTGGTGCGCCCACACCACGAAGCCGACCACGCCGATCGCGACCATCGCATAGGCCATGCCGAGATAGCCGAACACCGGCTTGCGGCTGAACGTCGCGATGATGTGGCTGATGATGCCGAAGCCCGGCAGGATCATGATGTACACTTCGGGGTGGCCGAAGAACCAGAACAGGTGCTGGTACAGCACCGGGTCGCCGCCGCCCGCCGGATCGTAGAAGGTGGTGCCGAAGTTGCGGTCGGTCAGCAGCATGGTGATCGCGGCCGCCAGCACCGGCAGCGCCAGCAGCAGCAGGAACGCGGTGACCAGCATCGCCCAGGCGAACAGCGGCATCTTGTGCAGCGTCATGCCCGGCGCGCGCATGTTGAAGATCGTGGTGATGAAGTTGATCGCGCCCAGGATCGAGCTGGCGCCCGCCAGGTGGAGCGACAGGATCGCCATGTCGACGCTCGGCCCCGGCTCACCGTAGGTGGAGAGCGGCGCGTAGACGGTCCAGCCGGTGCCGGCACCCCCGAAGAACGGCGAGGCGAGCAGCAGGATGAACGCCGGGACGAGCAGCCAGAACGACACGTTGTTCATGCGCGGGAACGCCATGTCGGGCGCGCCGATCATGATCGGCACGAACCAGTTGCCGAACCCGCCGACCATCGCGGGCATCACCATGAAGAACACCATGATCAGGCCGTGCGCGGTCACCAGCACGTTCCACAGGTGGAGCGCCTGGTCGAACGTCTGCGCTTCGCCGCCGTGCAGCATCGCGACCCAGGTCGGCAGATACTGGATGCCCGGATTGTGCAGCTCGGCGCGCATCAGGCCCGAGATCGCGCCACCGATGATGCCGGCCACGATCGCGAAGATCAGGTACAGCGTCCCGATGTCCTTGTGGTTGGTGGACATGAACCACCGCGCGAAGAAACCGGGCAGGTGGTCGGCGTGCGCGTCACTGTGATGCGCGTCGTGCGCCTGGAACGCGGACGGGTGGAGTGCGGTGTCGGTCATGGCTTCAGCGTCCAGCTTCGCCGACGCCGCCGGGGTTACCGGTCGCGCCCTGCGGGATGACGGGGGGAGTGAGGGTGCCGTTCTGCGTCGGGCCGGTCAGGTTGTCGACGATTGCGGCTTCGGACGCGACGGTGGCCGAATTGTCCGAACCCGGCTGCGGGATGACCGCGTCCGATGCCTTACCCGGCGTCGGCATCGTGCCGCCCTTGGCGCGGACCCAGGCGGCGAACTGCGCCGGGGGCACCGCCTCGACCGCGATCGGCATATAGGCGTGGCGCGCGCCGCACAGTTCGGAGCATTGCCCGAAATACACGCCCGGCTTGTCGATGGTGAAGCTCGTCTCGTTCAACCGGCCGGGGATCGCGTCCAGCTTGATCCAGAACGCGGGCATCGCCCAGCTGTGGATCACGTCGTTGGCGGTGGTGATCAGCCGGATCGGCACGCCGACCGGCAGCACGACGCGGTTGTCGGTCGCCAGCAGCCGCGGCCCGTCACGGTCGGTGCGGAACCGCTCGCCCGGCGCGACGTCCGACTTTTCCTTCAGCAGGTTGGCGGTGATCTCGATCCCGCCGTGGTCGGGATATTGGTAGCTCCAATACCATTGGTTGCCGATCGCCTTCAGCGTCACCGCGCCCGAAGGGGCGGGCTTGAACTGTGCCGACAGCAGACCGATCGACGGCACGGCGATCGCCACCAGAATCAGCACCGGCGCGAGCGTCCAGACCACCTCGATCAGGGTGTTGTGGCTGGTCTTCGAAGGGATCGGGTTCGCCGCCTGGCGATAGCGGATGATCACCCAGACCAGCAGTGCCAGCACGAACAGGCTGACGATCGTGATCAGCGGAAACAGGATCCCGTTGTGGAAATCCATCGCCCGCTGGCCGTTCTTGGTGACCTGAGGCTGGATGGACATCAAACGATCGGTCGGCTGGCCGATCATCGGCTGGGCCGCCATCTCCGGCGCGCCATCGCGCGCCAGCGCCGGCGCAGCCGGCGCGAGATCAGGCGCACGCTCCGCCGGGTCGGCTGCATTGCCGATCGCCGCGCCCGTCGCCGGTGCGGCCGCAACATTGTCCCCCGTGGCTGCCGGCTGGGCGGCGGCGGGCGCGAGCCCGGCCAGCGCGAGCCCTGCGGCCAGCATCCATCCCTTGAATGCGCTTCTCATCCGTGCGGTAACCTTGCCTCTCCGGTGCGTAGCCCACGCACCCCCTGCGCAGACCCCTTGGACATTGAAGCCTATACGGAGGGGTTTCGCGCGCCTCAAGCACGCATGTCACATTATTTGCCGGACGCTCGCGCGGTCCGTTGCGCACGGCGCATCGCATCCGTATTTCACGCGCGAGACGAAAGGACGGCGCGTGACGGAAGACGAGGTGTTGGCGGAATTCCGGGCGGCGGACGCTTTGCTGGAAGGCCATTTCATCCTCTCCTCCGGCCTGCGCTCGTCCCGCTACCTGCAGTGCGCGCGCGTCCTGATGGATCCCCGACGCGGCGCGCGGCTGGCGACGGCGCTTGCCGGGCGACTGCCTGACGATGTGCGCGAACGGATCACTGCCGTGGTGTCCCCCGTGATGGGCGGGGTGATCGCAGGACATGAAATGGCGCGGGCGCTGGGCGTCGAGGCGATGTTCGTCGAGCGGCCGACCGGCACGTTCGAACTGCGCCGCGGGTTTCGCCTCGAACCCGGCCAGCAGGTGCTGATGATGGAGGACGTGGTCACCACCGGCTTGTCGAGCCGAGAGGCGATCAAGGCCATCGAGGGCGCCGGCGGCCGGGTGATCGCCGGCGCGGCGCTGGTCGATCGCTCGAACGGCAGCGCCGACATCGGCGTGCCCTTCTTTCCGCTCATCCGCCTTGCCGTGCCGACCTATGCCGAAAACGCGCTGCCGCCGGAGCTGGCGGCCATTCCCGCGATCAAGCCGGGGAGCCGCGCAGCAGCGTGACCCGCACGCTTCGCCTGGGCGTGAACATCGATCATGTGGCGACCGTGCGCAATGCGCGCGGCGGGGCCTATCCCGATCCCGTGCGCGCGGCATCGCTAGCGGCCGAGGCGGGCGCGGACGGAATCACCGCCCATCTGCGCGAAGATCGCCGCCACATCACCGACGATGATATCGCCAGACTGGTCGACACGCTTAACATCCCGCTCAACCTCGAAATGGCGGCGACCGAGGAGATGCTGGCGATCGCCTTGCGCCATCGGCCGCATGCCGCCTGCATCGTCCCCGAGAAGCGCGAGGAGCGGACGACCGAGGGCGGGATCGATGCCGCCGGACAAATCGACCGGCTGGCGCCAATGGTGAAGGCGCTGAGCGCGGCAGGAACACGCGTCTCGCTGTTCATCGAGCCCGACGCACGCCAGATCGACGCGGCGCTGCGGATGGGCGCGCCGGTGGTGGAACTGCACACCGGCCGCTATTGCGAGCTCGACAGCGCCAGACAGGCGGACGAACTGCGGCGACTGACGGATGCGGCGGCGCTGGCTGCGAAGAACGGGATCGAGGTTCACGCCGGCCATGGCCTGACCACCGATAATGTCGCCCCGATTGCGGCGATTCCCCAGGTGGTGGAGCTCAACATCGGCCATTTCCTGATCGGCGAAGCGATTTTCGTCGGCCTGGCGGAAAGTATCCGGCAGATGCGCGCCGCGATGGACGTGGCGCGGTGAGCCGCCGTGATCGCCCGTTGCCCATGCCGCGGGGGTGGGAGAATTGATCGTCGGCCTGGGTTCCGACCTCTGTAATATCGAGCGGATCCGCAGCTCGCTTGACCGGTTCGGCGCGCGGTTCGAGCAGCGCGTGTTCACCGCGGTGGAGCGCGCAAAGGCGCAACGCCGTCCGTTCACGATCGCCGGAACCTACGCCAAGCGGTTCGCGGCGAAGGAGGCCTTCTCCAAGGCCGTCGGCACCGGCTTTCGCCGCGGCGTGTTCATGAAGGACATCGGGGTGGTCAATGCGCCATCAGGCGCCCCCACCCTGGCGCTTGCCGGCGGCGCAAAGGCCGCGCTCGACGCCTTGATCCCGCCCGGGTACCGCCCGCGCATCCACCTGACGTTAACCGACGATCATCCCTGGGCCCAGGCCTTCGTGATCATCGAAGCCATTCCGGACGAGTGAAGCACCGCAAGTGAACGATTTGGCCAAAAATCCGCCGTTGACCGTCGAGCCTCCAGCCGACGATGCCCCCGCGCGCGGTCGGGGAGGCTTCGACTGGTGGAGCGAGGCGAAAGGCCTGTTCTGGCTGATCCTGGCCGTACTGGGTTTTCACAGCTTCATCGCCAAGCCCTTCTACATCCCCAGCGAATCGATGCTTCCGGGGCTGGAGGTCGGCGACCGGCTGGTGGTGTCGAAATTCGCCTATGGCTGGTCCTTCGTATCGCCCACCATTCCCAATCCGGCCGCGATCGTTGAAGGCGCGGTGCTGCGGCGTCCGGTCGACAGCTGGTCATTCCAGCTGCCTGCCTGGCACGGGCGTATCTGGGGCAAGATGCCGGCGCGCGGCGACGTGGTGATCGTGACGCCGCCAGGGCAGAGCAGCGATTATATCAAGCGCGTCATCGGGCTGCCGGGCGACACGCTTGAGGTGCGGGCCGGCACCGTCATCCTGAACGGCGCACCGGTCGTGCGCAGCGCGATCCACTACAAGGACATGCCGGTCGACCCGAACGCGACCTGCGATCCCTGGCAATATCCCGAGGCGCGGATCACCCGTGCGGACGGGGCCACCGTCTGCCGGCTGCCGATCGTCACCGAAACGCTGCCCAACGGCCGCCGGTATGACACGGTCGAGCTGGGGGCGAGCCCCGGCGACTATTACGGCCCGATCCGCATCCCCGACGGGCATTTGTTCCTGATGGGGGACAATCGCGACCGGTCCGCCGACAGCCGCTTTGCGCTGGGCGGCAGCGAAAAGGGTCTCGGCGGCCCCGTTCCCTGGGAGAACATCGGCGGCCGCGCGGAATTCATCACCTTCTCCGTCGATGGCTCCGCAACCATCAACCCGTTAACATGGTTTGGATCGCTGCGCAGCGGCCGCGCCGGCATCTCGCTGCATCCGGAGGATACGCGGTGAGCAAGCGGCAGGTGAGCGTGGTCGAAGGGGCCAGCCCGAACGAAGTGCGCGATCCTGCCACCCGGCGAGAAATCAAGCGCGCGGCCGTGTGGCTCGGCATGGCATCGGCGATCGCGCTGGTCGTCTTGCTCATCCAGCCATTGCTGATCATCTTCGCAGGCATCGTTTTCGCATCCATGCTCGACGGCGGCGTCCGGCTGCTCGGCCGCATCCTGCCGATCGGGCGCAGCTGGCGGCTGCTGATCGTCTGCCTGCTCACCGTCGCGTTCCTGCTGGCCACCTTCTATCTCACCGGCGTCCAGGTAACCGAGCAGGTCACACAGCTACGCGCGACGCTGGAGACGCAGGCGGTCCGGTTCAGCGCCTGGCTGTCCAGCCAGGGGCTGATGCCCGGCGTGTCGGACATCAGCGGCCTCGCGCGGCAGGCGCTCACCTCGGTCGGGCGTCTCACATCATGGGTGGGCACGGCGGTCGGCGCGCTGACCACCATGTTCATGATCGTCGTCATCGGCCTGTTCCTGGCGATGGATCCGACGGTCTATGAACGCGGACTGCAGTGGATGATCCCGGAGGACAGCCGCCGGGAATTCGCCATCATCACGGCGCGGATGGGGTCGACGCTCCGGCGGCTGCTGTTCGGCCGCATCATTGGCATGGTGGCGGAAGGGATCCTCACCTGGCTGGCGCTGATGCTGGGCGGCGTGCCGATGGCGATGATCCTTGGCATCCTCACTGGCATCCTCGCCTTCATTCCCAACATCGGTGCGTTCATCTCGGGGGCGTTGATGGTTGCGGTCGGCTTTTCCGATGGAGTCAACACCGGTCTCTGGGCGATCGGCACCTACCTGATCGTCCAGACGTTCGACGGCTATGTGCTGATCCCGATGGTCGCGAAACGCACGGTCGACATGCCGCCTGCGCTGACGCTCGGCGCACAGATATTGGCAAGTGCCCTGTTCGGCATCCTGGGCCTCGCGCTGGCCGACCCGTTCACCGCCATGGCGAAGGCGGCAATGGAACGACGCAGCGAAACGGTGGAGGACGACAGCCCGGAAGAGGGAACGACGTGAAGATCGTCCTTCACGATTACTGGCGCTCCTCCGCCGCCTATCGCGTCCGCATCTGCCTCAGGCTCAAGGGCGTGGCGTTCGACACCGTGCCGGTCGACCTGCTTGCTGGCGAGCAGGGCGGTGACGCCAATCGCGCGATCAATCCGCAGGGCTTGGTCCCGACGCTCGTCGTGGACGGCCAGCCGCTGACGCAGAGCCTTGCGATTGTCGATTTCCTCGACGCCACGTTCCCCGATCCGCCCATGGTATCGAAGGACGCGCTGGTCCGATCGGGCCAGCTCGCTCGTGCGCTGGTGATCGCGGCGGACATCCATCCGATCGACAATCTGCGGGTGCTGAAGCGGCTGGAGACGCAGTTCGGCGCCGATCAGGCGGCGAGGGACGACTGGTACCGACACTGGATCAGCGAAGGCTTGGCCGCGTTGGAGGCGATGGCGGGGGGCGGGCCTTTTTTGGGCGGTGACAGTCCCGACATTGCCGATATCTGCCTGGTGCCCCAGTTGTACAATGCACGCCGCTTCGATGTGCCGCTGACCCGCTATCCGAAGCTGCAGGCAGCGGAGGCGGCCAGCCTTGCCTTGCCCGCGGTGCAGGCGGCCGCGCCCGATCGCGTCAGGCCGGCATGAGCGAATCGAACAAGGCCAGGTAGCGCGCGCCCGCGTCGCTCCCCGGAGGAGGCACCGGAGCGGGACGCGCGACGTCTCCCAGCCAATGATCAAGGGCCGCAACCAACCCATCGGCATCGTCACGGCCGACGATCGACCCGAAGGTCGGGTGAGCGATGATTTCCGCCACCGCAGGCGAGGCGTTGGTCGCCACGACCGGCGTCCCAACCGACAGCGCCTCGCGAAGGACGCCCGGCACCCCCTCGAATTCGGAGGTCAGCGCCAATAGCGCCGCGCCGCCCATCGCGCCGAGCGGATCAGCGGCATGGCCCGGCAGCACCAGCGAGACGCCCAAGGCCTGTGCCTGAGCCTTCAGCGCCTCGCGCTCCTCACCTTCGCCAAGGATGACGAGCGGCACACGCTGATTCAGCCGCGCGGTTGCGGCGACCAGCCGGTCCCAGCGTTTCTGCGGCGCCAACCGCCCTACCCCCAGGATATAACGGGGCGGCAGGGACAACGCCGGCGCGCCGGCAATCGGCCGAGCGGGCGGATTGGGGATCACGGACAAGCGGTCGGCCGGCAGGCGCATCGCCGCTGCGACCTCGTGTGCGCTGGCCGGGGTCATGGCGACGATCCGATCGAGAAATCGCGGGTGCAACGCCAACCAGACCGCCTGCCCCGCAGCCGTTGCGGCACCGAAATCCGGGCGCTTGACGGCATTTGACACCTTCCCGACGAGCGGCGGGCAGGCGCGGCCAAGCCGCAGCCGGGTCCATGCTGCAATCGCGGTATAGTGGCTGCCCGGACAGAAGATCACGTCCGGTCGCGTGCGGCGAACCTGCCCGGGCAGGGCCATGAGCGCGTGATAGTCGCCCGATCCGAGGACGACCACATCGGCACCGGGCGGCAACTCGCCCGACAGCGGGCCCTCTGCGGTACCGATCACGAGCGTGACGCGACGTCCCAGATCGAGCCATTGCGCCGCCAGCCGCAGCATCGCCCGTTCGACTCCCCCGCCTTTGAGCGACTGGGCGTAGGTGAGGATGTGTCCGGCGCGCGTCATCTTGATCCTTGCGACTCGACGAGCCAAATTGCCGCCGAAAAGAAACCACATTCCCTCGGCATTCGCCGAACCGTCTCGCAAATGCGTTATGCGGGTCGCGTGCAAAGGAAACCCCTCGTCTTGACCGCGAAAGCAACCAGCCTGCCGGCAAGCGTAATCGACGCCGATCTGCCGGACATCGCGGCGCTCCAACCAACCGAGACGCTTCGCCGACGCTGGCCGTCGATCCTTGGCGCGCTGCTGAGCGTCGCCATGGTCGTGATGCTGGCGCGTGAGCTGCTCGATTCCGGGCTGGCCGGCCTCAGCCGCGCCGCGCCGGATTCGCCCTGGTTCTATCTCGCCTTCGCCGGTCTCTACATGGCCGCGCCGACCGGTGACTTCATCATCTTCCGCCGGTTGTGGCGGATTCCCGCGGCCGGCTTTGTCGCGCTGCATAAGAAGCGGATCGCGAACGATGTCGTGCTCGGCTATTCGGGCGAGGCATATTTCTACGCCTGGGCGCGCGCGCGTGCGCGGATGGTGGCCGCCCCGTTCGGCGCGGTGAAGGACGTGTCGCTGCTGTCGGCGATCGCCGGCAATGCGGCGACCATCTTGTTGTGCGCGTTGGCCTTGCCGGTCGGCTATCAGTTGATGCCGCCCAACGTGCTGAGCGCGGTTGCCGGCTCCGCTCTGCTGACGATGGCCATCAGCCTCGGCTTGATCCTGTTTTCAAAGCGGGTCTTCTCGCTGCCCGGCCGGAAACTCTGGTGGGTTTTCTGGATCCACTGCCTCCGCATTGCTGCGAGTTCCCTGCTCCTCGCACTGGCCTGGCATTTCGCGATGCCAAGCGTTTCGATCTGGATGTGGCTGTTTCTGTCTGCCGCCCGCCTGCTGGTGTCGCGTTTGCCGCTGATCCCGAACAAGGATCTGTTGTTCGCCAGTTTCGCGATCCTGCTGATCGGCCAGGATGAGGCGCTCAGCGAGATGATCGCCTTTGTTTCCGCGCTTACGCTGTCGGTTCATGTCGTGCTGATGCTCGCCTTCGCGGTCGAGGCCGGGTGGAAGGGCATGAAGCTTTGGCGCGCCTGATGCTGGCGTTGGCGGCGCTTCTACTGCCGCTTGCCGCCGAGGCGCGGGTGATCGGAAATGACGCGGCAGCCTGTGTGAACCGCGACCGTCCGGCGATCGAGGTTTCGGTCACCGGGCTGAAGGACCGGACGGGCACCCTGAAGCTGGAACTCTATCCCGCCACGGAGGCAGATTTCCTGAAGGATGACCGCGACTTGATCGCCGAGGGCAAGTTCTTTCGCCGGGTCCGCGCCGCCATGCCGCCGACGGGCGGGGTGACCATGTGCATCAAGGCCCCGGCACCCGGCCGTTACGCCCTGTTCTTCACCCACGATCGCGACGGCAAGAACAAGTTCAGCGTGTGGTCCGACGGAGCCGGCGTCCCCTCCAACGAGCGGCTCGGTCGATCGAAGCCCAAGCTTTCCCAGGCGATCGTGAATGTCGGCATTGGGGTGACGCGCGTCGCGATACGGGCGCAGTATCTGCGCGGCGTGATCCCCAGCTTCGGTCCGGTGGGGCGTTAGTTGCGCATCGTCGATGTCAACGAGTTCTACTCGCCCACCGGCGGCGGCGTCCGGACGTACATCGATCGCAAGATCGGGATCATGAGCGATCTGGGCCATGAACTGATCGTTCTCGCCGCCGGCGCCGAAGACCGGATCGATGACCGGCCGGGCGGCGGGCGCGTCCATTATGTCCGCTCGCCCAAGCTCCCGTTCGACAGCAATTATGGCTTGTTCTGGGACCGGGAGGCGGTGACGCGGCTGCTGGATGATTATGACCCGGACGTCGTGGAATGCTCGTCGCCATGGCGCCCGGCCTGGTTCGTGGGCGAATGGCACGGCCGCGCCGTAAAATCGTTCTTCATGCACAACGACAACATGGCCGCTTACGCCCAACGCTGGTTCGAAGGCGTCGCCAGCCACGATCGGATCGAGCGCGCCTTCGCCTGGTACACGCGGTATATGGCGCGGTTCCTGGATCTGTACGATTGCGTCGTCACCAACGGCCCGGCGCTGGAGAAGCGCTTGCGTGCACGCGGGCTGCGCATCGATGCCGCGATGCCCCTGGGGATCGAGCGCGGCCACTTCTCCCCCACCTTCCGGGACGAACGGCTCCGACAGGCCCTGCTGGCACAATGCGATCTTCCGGCAGAGGGATTGCTGCTGCTCGGGCTTGGCCGTCACCATCCGGAAAAGCGCTGGCCGATGGTCATCGACGCGGTGGAACGGGCGGGGGCAACCCTGCCTGTCGGCCTGATCCTGCTCGGCCAAGGCGTGGATACCGATCGAATGGAGAAGCGGATCGCCGGCAGCCCGCACATCCGCCTCTTTCGCCCGGTGTATGAACGCGAGCGGCTGGCGCGCATCATGGCAAGTTGTGACGCCCTGATCCACGGATCGGAGGCAGAGCCGTTCGGCCTCGTCGCTTCCGAAGCCATGGCGTCGGGCCTGCCGCTGATCGTTCCGGATACCGGCGGGTGCGCCGAAGTCGCCGACCCGCATTGCGCCGAGCTATATACGGCTCGCGACGCGATCGCCTGTGCCGAGGCGATCGCCCGCATGAAGGCGCGCGATCCCGCCATGCTCCGCCGCGCGGCGGAGGTGGCGGCCGGCCTCGTCCGCACCGATCGCGAACATACGATCGACCTGATGGCTTATTATTCGACGCAGGTAGCCAAGAAGCGGCGCGGTCAGGCTGCCTGACACCGGCAGGCTTGCTCCGTCATTTCCGCCGGTAAACTGTCAGGTTTTCGCTGCCGAGCGGGTAACGGCCGGCCGCCACATAGTCGCGCGCCACCGCCCGCTCGACGATGGCCCGCACTTCACGACGCTCCCCGATCGACAGCGGGCGCATCACGATCACGGCCGGTCGATTGCCGAGAATGCGATGGATTTCCGCTCCCTGGCCGACACCGATCGCCCCCTCCTCACGGGTGCGGTACAGGTGACTGGGAAACAGATAATGTGTCATCCGGCAGCGATCGACTGCCGCATAGAGCTTCGGCGTACCGGAATAGACCCATAAGCATCCTGGCCCGTCCCCGATCGCAACCCGCAGCGCGTACAGTTGCTGCGCCCCACCGCGCCCGATCCGATTGGCGATCACCGTCACCTGGCCAATCACCGCTACCAGCGCGAGGGCCCAGATTCCCCCGCTGCGCCGCGCCTCCAGGAAACCGGCGGCGCAGACCGCACCGGGCACAAACGCCGGCAGCGCATAATGATCGTACCAGCCGCCGAAGATCAGAATCCCCATCAGCGCCACGCCGAACCACCACAGCATGAAGCGCCGCTCGACCGTCGCAGGCGGGCCGCGGCGCCATGAATCGACAGCCATCGCAACCAGCGGCGAGAGGAACAGCACCAGCTTCGCGAGATTGCCCCATCGCTCCAGCGGCGGATCGACGCCGCGGGTGGTGATGGACAGGAAGTTCGCGAACAGGAAAGCATCGAGCTGGCCAAGCAGCGTATAGGCGCCAAGGGCGGCGATCGTCGGCAGCAACGCCAGCGTCGCCAATCCGGCCGCACCAACGATGATTCTGGCCGGCGCCTTCCCCGCCCGCCAGTCATGCACCATGATCCACAGGCCGAAGAACAGTCCTTCGAAGACCGCTGAATATTTGATCTGCAGCGCCGCGCCGACGAGCAACATCGCCGCCGCATCTCGACCCCAACGGCGCCGTCCGTTCGACGCGATCAGCCACGCCGCAGCGGCCATCAGCGGGTTGTAGAAGATCGGCGATTGCCCGCCCTGCCCGCCCGCGACGTTGAGCCAGAGGATATAGGCGATCCCGGCAAGCGTCGGCCCCCGCCCCGCCCATCCGGCAAGCGTCGCCAGCCTAGCCACCATCGCCGCCGTTGCGACGACACAGGCAAGCGCCATCCCCTGATAGGCCAGAATGGCCCAGCCGAACGGCAGAGCGGTCGGGAACAAATAGACGAGGAAAAGCCCGACAGGCTTGCGATCCCACACGTCGACGTACGGAATGGCACCGCTCCACATCGCGCGCGCCGCGGTGAAGTAGAAATCCTCGTCGATATGAACGACCGGATTGCCGGCCGTCGTCGCCCTCGCCACCACCGCGACGGCCAGCAACAGGAGCAGACGGCGCTGATCAGGAACACGGGCGAGCATCGCCGCGCGCCTAGCCAGCGGACATCGATCTGTCACCTTGATGGCGCACAGCCTTTCCGAGCCGCCTGTTTTCGGGAGCGATCGATGATCAACGTTAGCCGCCGTTCACTGCTCGCCACCGGCATGTTCGGCGCCGGGGCCTTTGCGATCCCCGGGCTGTCCGGGGCGCAAACGGTGCTAGCGGCCCGCGGGTTCACCCATTCCGTCGCGAGCGGCGAACCGGGCATGGACCAGATGCTGCTGTGGACCCGCTACGTTCCCGCCGCCGGCGACCACGTGAGGCTGAAGGCCGAGGTGAGCGAAACCGCCGATTTCGCGAGGATCGTCGCGGGCGCAGAGACCATCACCGGGCCATGGCGGGACTGGACGACCAAGGCGACGGTGACCGGCCTGCAACCGGGCCGGTCCTACCATTACCGCTTCGTCGCGCCCGACGGCAGCTACTCGCCGGTGGGCCGGACCAAGACGCTGCCGGATGACGGCGCCGCGACGTTCAAGGCCGCCGTCTTCTCCTGCTCGAACATCGGCTTCGGCTTCTTCAACGCCTACGGCCATGCGGCGGGTCGCGATGACCTAGATCTCGCGGTCCACCTTGGCGACTATTTTTACGAATATGCCAACGGCGCTTACCCTGCCCTGGCACAGGTGGTCGCGGACCGGCTTCCCCTGCCGAAGGGAGAGACGATCCATTTGGCCGATTACCGGCTGCGCTATGCGAGCTACCGGGCGGATCCCGACTTGCAGGCGCTCCACGCGCGACTGCCGATGATCGCCTCCTGGGACGATCACGAAAGCGCCAACAATAGCTGGGAGGGCGGCGCCCAGAACCATGATCCGGCCACCGAAGGCGACTGGAGCGCGCGCAAGAGCGCAGCCGTCCAGGCCTGGCGTGAATGGATGCCGGTGTCGGACGAGCCATGGAAGGCCTATGAGATCGGCCGGCTGGCGACGCTGTTCCGCACCGATACACGGTTGTCCGCGCGTACCCAGTCGCCGGAACTGGGCGACATGCTGCGCGCACCGGATCCGATGCGCGCGTTGGCGACGTTCCGCGACACCCAGTGGACCGATCCGGCGCGGACGATGATGGGCATGCAGCAGGAGGCATGGCTCTACCGCGGACTCGGCCGGTCAGCCCGTGCCGGAACCCGGTGGCAAATCGTCGGCTTCGGCACGATCATCGGCCAACAGCGTGTGCCGACCGATCTTGAGGGAATGCTCAAGGGCGCCCGGCCTGGAGCCGCGGCCTATCTGCGTGGTGCGATCGCCGCCGGAAAGGCCGGCCTGCCGAGCGATCTGGACAATTGGGGCGGCTATCCCGCCGCCCGCGCCCGATTCCTCACCGCCGCTCAGGAGGCGGAGGCGAATCTGGTCGTCCTGTGCGGCGACAGCCACAATGCTTGGGCGTTCGATCTGGAGCAGCGCGGGCCGATCGGCGTGGAGTTTGCGGGCCATGCTGTCAGCTCGCCGGGTATGGAAAGCGCCTTTACCATCGAACCCGCCGTGGTGGCGCGCACCCTTGTCGCGGCCAGCCCGGAGCTGAAGTGGTGCGACACCAGTCGTCGCGGCTACATGGCGCTGACCGTTACGCCCGATCGTGTCAGCAACGACTGGCTGTTCGTGGAAACGACCGCGCGCAGAAATCCCGCCGCGAAGATCGGCCACACCGCCCGCGTGGATCGCGGTGCCCGGCGCATGGCCGCCTGACGGCGATCACGCCAGCCGTTCGGACGAGACTCTCGCCCCGGCCCGGCGGGATCGACGATTGACGTCTTTCGATCCGTCGCCGCACGCACTATATGTTGGGAGTTTAAAGCAACAGGAGAATAGACCATACGTCCGCCCATGATGCGCCGGCCGATGCAGGCGCCGCCGATGAACGGCCCGCGATTCAATGAATGGATCCAGAGCCAGAAGGTCCGCGTGATCGATCACGAGGGCGAGAACCTCGGCGTGATGTACACCCGTCAGGCAATCGAGCAGGCCAAGGAAGTCGGGCTTGACCTGGTGGAGGTGTCGCCGAACGCCGATCCGCCGGTCGCCAAGTTCCTCGACGTCGGAAAGTACAAGTACGAGGCGCAGAAAAAGGCGAACCTCGCCCGCAAGAGCCAGAAGACGCAGGAGATCAAGGAGATCAAGATGCGTCCGAACATCGACGACCACGATTACGACACCAAGATGAAGAAGGTGGTCGAGTTCATCGAGGAAGGCGACAAGGTGAAGGTCACCATGCGCTTCCGCGGCCGTGAGCTGAGCCACGGGCAGCTCGGCATGAACGTGCTCCAGCGCGTCGCCGAACAGGTCGCCGAGGTCGCCAAGGTGGAAGCCTACCCGCGTATGGAAGGCCGCCAGATGCTGATGGTGCTCGCGCCCAAGTAAATTCTTTCCGCCGATCACGTCAAAAAAGCCGTCCTCCTTCGCATGGGCGGCTTTTTTGTTGGATGACGTAGCGTCAACTGACACATGTGACAGGGCCGGTTCGGCCCCGTCGTTGCACGCGTGCGACAGATACATTCAAAAATGTAGGTGCGCTGCAAAAATCTGTAGGCGTGAATCGCTATTGCATTAAAGGCTGCGCACCAAACCCAATCTTCAAAAAAGAGAATCAGGAGAGCCCATGCGTCGCGCGTCGCTTCTATCCACTGCCGCGATCTTCATCGCCCTGCCGGCGATGGCGCAAGAGCAGCCGAGCACCGATTCGGTCGCGGCCGGCTCCGTTGCCCAGCCACAAGAAGCGCCCACCAGCGATGCTGAAGCCGCTGCCAATCCGCTTGGCGCCGGAGACATCGTGGTGACCGCAACCCGTCGCGCGGAGCGGCTTGCCGATGTGCCGATCGCCGTATCGGCCGTCAGCCAGGCGGCGCTGCAGAATTCGGGCGCTACCGACATCCGCGGCGTGGCGCAGCTCGCGCCGTCGTTGCAGGTTTCGTCCACCGGCAGCGAGGCCAATGCCACCGCGCGCGTCCGCGGCATCGGCACCGTCGGCGACAATCCCGGCCTGGAAAGCTCGGTCGCGGTATTCATCGACGGCGTCTATCGCAGCCGTACCGGCGCGGGTCTCAACGACATCGGCGAAATCGATCGGGTCGAAGTGCTGCGTGGCCCGCAGGGCACGCTGTCGGGACGCAATGCCTCGGCCGGCGCGATCAACATCTACACGAAGATGCCGGACAATGAGTTCGGCGGCTATGTCGAGGGCACCTACGGCAATTACGACAACGTCCGCATCGCCGGCGCCATTACGGGCCCGATCGTGCAGGACGTGCTCTCCTTTCGGCTCGACGGCGTCTTCAACAAGCGGGACGGCTTCCTCGACGATGTCGTGAACGATACCGACTATAATGACCGCAACCGTTGGTTCGTGCGCGGCCAGTTGCTGTTCGAACCGACCAGTGACCTCTCGATCCGCCTGCTTGGCGACTATACGTGGCGCGACGAGAAGTGCTGCGGCGCCGTCTACGTCGACCTGCGCGAGAAGCTGGATCCGACACCCGGCGTGCCGGGCGACTATACGGTCAATCCCAACGGCAATCGCATCGTCGATATTCTGCGCAGCCTCGGTGGCATCCTCCCGAGCGCGGGCGATCCTTATAACCGCCAAGTCGCGAACACCGTCGGCCGTGCCTATTCGAACGTGACGAAGGATTACGGCGGGTCGATGCAGATCGACTATAATTTCGGCAATGCGTCGCTGACGTCGATCACCGCCTATCGCGAATATTGGGCCGGCAACGCGTCGGACATCGACTATGGCAATGTCGACATCGGCTACCGCGCCGACGACGGCCGCGCCTTCCGCCAGTTCCACACCTTCACCCAGGAACTGCGCCTGCAGGGCTCGCTCTTCGATGATCGCCTCGACTGGCTGGTCGGCGGCTATTATTCGAACGAAGACCTGGTGGTTGGCGACAATCTGCAGTTCGGCTCCCAGTACGGCGCCTTTGCGTCGTGCCGCATCGTCGCAACGATCGATCCGGCGGCAGCGCTGCGCGATCCCAGCCAACCGGGCTGCCTGAGCGCGGCGGGCAATGCCGTACTCACCCCTGCCGTTGGTTCCGCCCTGATCAACGGGCTCCGCACGCTATCGACGCTCAACAATCTGGGCGACCAGAATGCGCGTTACTACCAGGACAGCGAGAATTATGCGTTCTTCACGCACAACATCTTTAAGCTGACGGATACGCTGTCGATCACCGGAGGCCTGCGCTGGACGCATGAGGCCAAGGCGTTCCACGCGAATTTCAACAATACCAACAATGTCTGCCCGCAGCTTCAGCAGAACCTCGCGCCGCTGCTTGCGAGCCCGCTTGCCAGCCTCGCCGGCGGCATCATCACCCTGGGCTGCACGGGCAATTCGTCGGTGACGCTCAACGGCCTCGACTTGCAGGACAATTTCAACGAGGACGAATTCACTGGCACCGCGGTGGTTTCGTGGAAGCCGACACGCGACCTGATGCTCTATGCAAGCTATTCGCGTGGCTACAAGGCAGGTGGCTACAACCTTGATCGCTCGGATCTCGGCTCGGCACTGTTCCCGCGCTCCTCAAGCGACGTCACCAACCTGCGCTTCGACCCGGAGAAGGTCGACAGCTACGAAGCGGGCGTGAAATATTCGACGCGTCGCTTCACCGCCAACGTCACCGTGTTCCGGTCGGACTTCGAGAACTTCCAGCTCAACACGTTCAACGGCACCAACTATGTCGTCCAGAACATCGGTTCGTGCTCGGAAAGCCTGAACGGTGCCGATCAGGACGGGTCAGCAGCGACCGGCGCCTGCTCGGCGGACGTGAAGCCCGGCGTGCGCAGCCAGGGCGTCGAGGTGGAGCTTGGCCTCTATCCGGCGCGCAACTTCGCGGTGAACCTCGGCTACACGCTCGCCGATACCAAGTTCCGCCGCAATCTGGTCGGCTCGGCGTCGGGGGAGGCGCTTGATCCGGCGCTGTTCCTGCTCGCCGGCAGCCAGATGTCGAACGCGCCGCGCAACGTGGTGACGGGCTCGGTCAGCTGGACGCCGGACCTCGGCAGCTCGGGCCTGACCGGCCTGTTCTATGTCGATGGCCGCATGACCCGCGATTACAACACCGGCTCGGACCTGTTCTATGAGAAGGAGCAGGACGGCTTCTTCGTGGCAAATGCCCGCATCGGCGTCCGCGGACCGGACCAGAGCTGGTCAATCGAAGGTTGGGTGCAGAACCTGTTCGACGAAAATTATATGCAGGTCGCCTTCAACGCGCCCTTCCAGGGGGCCGGCAGCCTCGCCCAGGTGACCCAGCTCGGCACGGCAACCGGCAATCAGCTGTTCTCCGCCTTCCTTGCGGAGCCGCGCACTTATGGTGTGACCCTGCGCAAGCGGTTCTGATCGGAGCGGGCGTCACGCCGCTTCCCCGCGTCACCCCGGTCAGGACCGGGGTGACGCTTCTACGCCGGCGGCTCCCACAATTCGATCGCATTGCCCTCGGGATCATGGATGCGCGCGAAGCGGCCCGTTTCGGGCGAGTCCCACTGGCAACGGGTTTCAACGGCGATACCTGTGCCTGATAGCGTCCGGATCAGCTCGGGAAGATCAGCGACCCGCAGGTTGATCATGAACGCCTTCTCCTCAGGGAAGTAATCGGTGGTTGCCTTGAACGGCGCGAACACCATCGGTCCGCCCTGCACCTGCCAGGCCCACTCGCTCGCCTCACCTTCACCGGTCGAATTGCATCCGGCACCCACGCCCAGGTGATCGCGATACCAGGCCGTGAGCGCGTCGGGATCCTGCGCGCGGAAAAAGAACCCGCCCATTCCAAGTACCGGCATTGTCGCCTCCTACCTTCCGGGACGCAGACCTTACTAAGCCGCAAGCTCCACGGCACGCCCCGCCGCGGCATCCAGCAGCCGTTTTTCCAGCGTCTTCAGGCGGGGACCGTTGGCGATCTTGTCGCCGGTGAGATCGGTCAGGTAGAAGGTGTCCACCGCACGCTCGCCATAGGTCGCGACATGGGCCGAGTGGATCGTCACCTTGGATTGGAAGAAGGCATGGGCGAGCTGATTGAGCAGCGCCGGACGATCGCGCGCGTTCACCTCGACTACGGTGAAGCGGTTGGACGCCTTGTTGTCGACCAGCACATTGGGCTCGATGCGGAAGGCGTCGGCGCGCACGCGCGGCAGCGGCTTGGCCTTCAACCGATCGACCAGCTTGCCACGATTGGCCAATGCATCCTCGATCGCGGTGCGCAGCCGGGATAGCTGTGCGGTCTCGGCAAACGGCCGGCCTACGGGATCCTGTACCAGGAAGTTATCGAGTGCCATACCGTCGCGCGTCGTATGGATACGCGCGTCGATGATGTTCCCGCCTGCGACGTGGATCGCGCCGGCAATACGGTAGAAGATGCCGGGATGGTCGGCGGCATAGACCGTCACCAACGTGGCGCCACGCTGCGCATAGACCTGCGCGTCGATGGCCAGCTGCGCATCGCCGACTCCGGCCACGAAACGGGCATTGTGGGCCAGCACATCTTCGGGCTCTGCGATCCAATAAGCTTCAGGGAAGCGGCGGATATAACGAGTCAGGGCGGCGCCATCCCAGCCCATCGCCGTAGCGAGCGCCTCCTGCTTCGATGCGATCCGCTCCTCGCGTCCGCGCTGCTTGTGGCCGAGACGCAGGACCTCTTCTGCGGCGCTGAACAAATCGCCCAGCAACTGCCGCTTCCAGCCGTTCCAGGTACCGGGGCCCACCGCACGAATATCGACGATGGTTAGCAGCAGTAGCAGCCGCAGGCGTTCGGGCGACTGGACGATGTCGGTGAAATCCAGGATTGTCTTGAAATCCGACAAGTCACGCTTGAACGCCGTTGCCGACATCAGCAGGTGGTAGCGGACCAGCCACGCCACTGTTTCGGTTTCGGCGGGCGAAAGACCGAACCGCGGGCACAGGCGCTCCGCGACCGCGGCACCCAGGATGGAATGATCACCGCCGCGTCCCTTCGCGATATCGTGAAGCAGCACCGCGACATACAGCACGCGTCGCGAGACGATCTGCGGAAAGATCTCGGTCGCCAACGGGTGGTCGGCGGCCAGATCGCCACGTTCGATCCGCGCCAGCAGGCCGATCGCCCGGATGGTATGCTCATCGACGGTATAATGATGATACATGTCGAACTGCATCTGCGCGACGACACGGCCGAAATCCGGCACGAACCGGCCGAAGACCCCGGTTTCGTTCATCCATCTCAGCACCATTTCCGGATCGCGCGGGGATGTCAGGACGTCCAGAAACAATGCGTTCGCGCGGGCATCGCGGCGCACGCCATCGGCCAGTTTTGCATCCCGGGCCGCGGCCCGCAGCGCCAATGGATGAATCTCCACGCCGTGCAGATCGGCAAGCTGGAATATCTCGATCAGCCGCACCGGATCTTCGGCAAAGAAGCCGTCGTGCGGCAGTGCCAGCCGTCCCCGATCGAGCACGAAGCCATGCAGCTTCGTCGGACGCCGCCGCAAGCGCGGCAGCCCGAATCTGCGTCCGCGCGCCGCGAACTGATCATCGATATGCGCGAGGAAGATCCCGGTCAGCGCCCCGACCGTCTTCGCCTGCAGGAAATAGTACTGCATGAAGCGTTCGACAGCTGCCTTGCCCGGCCGGTCGGCGTACCGCATGCGCTCCGCTATTTCGCGCTGCATGTCGAACGTCAGGCGATCCTCTGCCCGCCCGGCGACAAGATGCAGGTGGCAGCGCACCGCCCAGAGGAAATTGTCGGCGCGGTGGAACAGACGATATTCGTCTGGCGTGTACAGGCCGACGTCCACGAGTTGCGCCGCGCGATCGACGTCATAGACGTACTTGCCGATCCAGAAGAGCGCGTGAAGATCGCGCAGCCCCCCCTTCCCTTCCTTGACGTTCGGCTCCACGACATAGCGCGTGTCGCCCATCTTCATGTGACGGGCATTTCGTTCGACCAGCTTGTCCGCAATGAACTGACGCTCGGTGCCGTGCGTCACCTCTGCCTTGAAGCGCGCCATCGCCTCTTCGTAGAGATCGGCGTCGCCCCAGACGTATCGCCCCTCCAGAAGGGCAGTACGGATGGTCACATCGGCCTTTGCCTGACGCACCATCTCGTCGAGCGACCGCGAGGAATGGCCGACCTTCAGACCCATGTCCCACAAGCTGTAGAGCATGGATTCGATCACCTGCTCCGCCCAGGGCGTCTGCTTCCACGGTGTTAGGAACCCGATATCGACATCGGAAAACGGCGCCATCTCGCCGCGACCATATCCGCCGACAGCGACGAGCACGAGGCGCTCGGCCGTGGTGGGATTGCTGAGCGGAAACATGCGCTGCGTGACCAGATCGTACAGCAGCTTCAGCAGCTGATCGATAAGGAATGCCTGTGCATTGGCCGCTTCCAAGCCCCGCGAAGGCCGGTCGATCAGGCGTTGCGCAATCTCCGCCCGTCCGGTCTCCAGCGCTTCCTTGAGCAATGCCGTCGCCGCGCGGCGAAGCTGCCCCGCGTCGCTGCGATCGATTGCGGCCAGTTCCTCGGCGATGACCCGGCGATCAATGATCGCGCGGCGGTTGGGCAACGTGTCAAAGCGTGAGCTCATGGGCGAGATGTAGGCCACCCGCGACGCGGCGGCTATGCTTCGCGCAGACTTACTCGTGTCGCAATGCGTCGATCGGGTTGAGCGCCGCCGCGCGCCGCGCGGGAAAGAAGCCAAACACCACGCCGATCACCGCCGAGATGGCGAAGGCGACCATGTTGATCGTCGGATCGAACGTCCAGGGCACCTGCATCAGCGGCGTGGCGGCGAGGATCACCAATTGCGCCAGTGCGAGGCCGACGAGGCCGCCGAGCATCGACAGCACGACCGCCTCGACCAGAAACTGCATCAGCACTTCATTGGCCACCGCGCCGATGGCGAGGCGGATACCGATCTCGCGCGTGCGCTCGGTCACCGACACCAGCATGATGTTCATGATGCCGATGCCGCCGACGACGAGGCTGATCGCAGCCACCGCAGCGACGATGCGCGTGAGCAGCGTCGTCGTGCCGGTCAGCGTGTCGCTGATCTGCTTGGTATCGAAGATGTTGAAATCATCCTGCTTGCCGCCGGTGATGTTGCGGCGTTCGCGCAGCAGATCGGTGATCGCGGCCTGGACGGTGGTGGTGGAATAGGCCTGGTCGACCCCGACCATCATCAGGCGGATGTCACGGCTGCCGGTGAAGCGGCGCTGCACGGCCTTGATCGGCATCACCACCGTATCGTCCTGGTCGCCGCCGAAGCCGGCCTGGCCGCGAGTCGTGAGCACGCCGATCACGTCGCAGCTGATGTTGCCGATGCGCATGCGATGGCCCACCGCCTCGCCGCCGCGGAACAGGTTCTGCCGCACAGTATTGCCGATGATGCACACCGCCTTCCCGGCTTGCTCCTCTGCCGGGGTCCAGGTGCGCCCTTGCGCCAGCGGCCAGGGCTGCACGGTGAAGATGCCGTTGGTGGTGCCCTGCACCGTGGTCGACCAATTGGCGCCTTCGTAGATCGCGGTGGCGGTGGTCGAGGCCTGCGGGGCGACGGCGGTGACGCCGGCGATCTGCTGTTCGATCGCGGTGACGTCCTCCGGCTCGAAATCGGGCGGGCGCGGGCCCCCGCCGCCGCGGCCGAAGCCCTGGCCGGGGCGAATCTGGAGCACGTTGGTGCCGAGCGCGGAAATCTGTTCCTGCACGGCGCTGGTGGTCGCTTTGCCCAGCGTCACCATCGCGACCACCGCGGCGACGCCGATGACGATACCGAGGATGGTGAGGAACGAGCGTAGTAGGTGTCGGCGGATCGAGCGGATCGCGAGAACGAAAGTGGTGCCGAACATCTACTGCCCTTCCCATTGTGGAAGGCAGGAGCGAAGAGCGGCGCGCATCACTTCTCTCCTCCCGCTTGCGGGAGGGGCTGTCCTGTGGAGGCGGCGTTGGCGTTCGTCGACACGCCCTCCCCCGGCCCCTCCCGCGTGCGGGAGGGGAGTTCTGGCGCTCCCTCGCGCGTGCGGGAGGGGGACTGATGGGCGTCGATCCGTTCCACCAGGCCGTCCTTGAAGTGCACCACGGTATGCGCGAACGCGGCCATGTCGGGCTCGTGCGTGACCATCAGCACGGTGATCCCGCTTTCGCGGTTCAGGCCGGTGAGCAGTTCCATGATCTCTACCGAGCGCTCCGAATCGAGATTGCCGGTCGGCTCGTCGGCGAGCAGCACATCGGGGCGGGTGACAATCGCCCGGGCGATGGCGACGCGCTGCTGCTGGCCGCCGGAGAGCTGCGCGGGCGTGTGATCCCACCAGTCGGCCAGCCCGACCTTGTCGAGCGCAGCCATGCCGGCGTCGCGGCGCGTCTTGCGATCGTCGCCGCGGTAGAGCAGCGGCAGCTCGACATTCTCCAGCGCGCTGGTGCGGCTGAGCAGGTTGAAGCCCTGAAAGACGAAGCCGAGGTATTTCCGGCGCAGTAGCGCGCGCTGGTCGCGGTCGAGCGTCTCGACATGGTGGCCGCGGAACAGGAAGGTGCC
>JBELMF010000034.1:0-23340 GCA_042096015.1 Sphingomonas sp. | reverse complement strand
ACGATCTTCTTCACCACCGGCGCGGAGGCGACCGAGAATGCGGTCAAGATCGCGCGCGCCGCCACCGGCCGGCCGGCGGTGATCGCCTTTGCCGGGGCGTTCCACGGGCGCACGATGCTGGCGTCGGCGATGACCGGCAAGGTCGCGCCCTACAAGCGGGCGTTCGGGCCGTTTCCGGGCGAAGTGCATCACATTCCCTTCCCCACCGATTCGAACGGCTACACCGTGCAGGACAGCCTGCGCGCGCTGCACATGCTGTTCGCCGCGACGGTCGAGGCGTCGCGCGTCGCCGCGATCATCATCGAACCGATCCAGGGGGAAGGCGGCTTCCACGTCGCGCCGCCCGCGCTGCTGCGGGCCTTGCGCGACGTGTGCGATACCCACGGCATCATGCTGATCGCGGACGAGGTGCAGACCGGGTTCGCGCGCACCGGCCGGATGTTCGGGATCGAGCATTCGGGCGTCGCGCCCGATCTGATCGCGGTCGCCAAGTCGCTGGGCGGCGGGTTTCCGCTGTCGGGCGTGATCGGACGCGCGGCGGTGATGGACTCGATCCCTACGGGCGGCCTCGGCGGCACCTATGCCGGATCGCCGCTGGCCTGCGCGGCGGCGCTGACGGTGCTCGACGTGATCGCCGACGAAGGGCTGATCGCGCGTGCGAATGCGATCGGTGCTGCGATCCGGACCCGCCTCGCGGGCTTTGCCGACCGCAACGATCTGGTGCCGGTCGTCGCCCTGCGCGGTGAGGGCGCGATGATCGGCTTCGACATCGTCGCCGACCGAGCCGGTCGCGAGCCCGATGGCGCGGAGGCGAAACGTGTCTGCGCGCGCGCTCTCGACGCCGGGCTGATCCTGCTGACGTGCGGCACGCATGGCGAAACCATCCGTATCCTCGTCCCGCTGACCGTCAGCGACGCGATCCTGACCGAGGGGCTGGACGCGCTGGAACGTGCGCTCGTCCGGCCCGTGACGGCATGAGCCGGCTCGACCTCGACGATCCCGACCTCCTGCGGACCGATGCGTTCATCGGCGGTCGCTGGATTCCGGGTGACGCGACGATCACCGTCGCCGATCCCGCCGACGGCAGCCCGATCGCCGCCGTCGCCAATCTGGGCCGACGCGAAACCGCATCGGCGGTCGACGCCGCATACGCCGCACTGCCGGCATGGCGCGCGCTGACCGGGCAACAGCGCGGCGCGGTGCTGCATCGCTGGCACGACCTGATGCTCGCCCATGCCGATGATCTCGCGCGGATCATGACCGCCGAACAGGGCAAGCCGCTGGCCGAGGCGCACGGCGAGGTCGTCTATGCCGCCGCCTTCCTCGCATGGTTCGCGGGCGAGGCACGGCGAGTCCACGGCGAGGTGCTGGCCCCGCATCAGGCCGATCGCCGGCTGCTGGTCACGCGCCAGCCGGTCGGCGTGGTCGCGGCGGTGACGCCGTGGAACTTCCCGCTGGCGATGATTACCCGCAAGGTCGGCCCGGCGCTGGCGGTCGGCTGCACGATCGTCGTGAAGCCGTCGGAACTGACGCCGCTGTCGGCGCTGGCACTGGCCCGACTGGGCGAGCGTGCCGGTATCCCGGCCGGCGTGCTGAACGTCGTCACCGGCGATGCCGCACCGATCGGCGATGTGCTGACCGGCGATGCGCGCGTCCGCAAATTCACCTTCACCGGATCGACCTCGGTCGGCAAGCTGCTCGCCGCCCGCTGCATGGCGACGGTCAAACGGGTGTCGCTGGAACTGGGCGGCAACGCGCCGCTGATCGTGTTCGACGATGCCGATCTCGACGTCGCGGTCGATGGCGCGATGGCGTCCAAGTTCCGCAATGCCGGCCAGACCTGTGTCTGCGCGAACCGCCTGCTGATCCAGTCGACGATCTACGATCGCTTCGCCGAACGGCTGGCGGCGCGGGCCGCCGGGCTGGTCGTCGGACCGGGGCTGACCGGGCCGACCGATCAGGGGCCGCTGATCGACGACCGCGCGGTGGCCAAGGTGCGCGCCCATGTCGCCGATGCGCTGGCCGGCGGCGGCCGCCTGCTGACCGGGGGCGACACGCATCCCGCCGGCCCGCGCTTCTTCACGCCCACCGTGATCGCCGACATCGCGCCGGACGCATTGCTGTGTCGCGAGGAGACGTTCGGTCCCGTCGCCGGCCTGGTCCGCTTCGACGACGAGGCGCAGGCGATCGCGATGGCCAACGACACGCCGGCCGGTCTTGCCGCCTATGTGTTCACCCGTGATCTCGGCCGAAGCTGGCGGATGCGCGAAGCGCTCGATTACGGGATGGTCGGCATCAACACCGGCACCATCTCGACCGAGGTCGCGCCGTTCGGCGGGATCAAGCAATCGGGCATCGGTCGGGAAGGGTCGCACCACGGCGTCGAGGATTATCTCGACACCAAGCTGACCTGCATAGGACTGTAGCGCGGTGCGGCGATATCTGGCGATCGCGATCATCGCAGCCATGGGAGTAGCGATGGCGCTGGCGACGGCGACGACCATCGCGAGGCACGGCAACGTCGCATTCGATCACAGGCTGATGGCCCGTGCGCACTGATCCAGCCAAGCGCGGCTGGTCCCGCCGGTCAATAGGTCGGCGGGCTGACGCACCAGATGACGACCGTTTCGGTGATGCCAGGGTTACGATAACGATGGCTCGTCTCGCTGGAGAAGGAGAAACTGTCGTTCTGGTTGAGCAGGAACGATTCGTCGCCGATCCACAGTTCGAGTTGCCCGGACAGGACCAGCCCGCATTCCTCGCCCACATGGCTATAGCCTTCGGCCACCGTGGCACCGGGTTCGAAGGTACACATCAGCACCTCCAGATCCTTCACCGCGCCGGTGTTGAGCATGTAATCCCGGATGCCCGAGGCGTAGGAGATCACCTTGCGGCGATCCCCGCGCATGATGAAGCGCGCCTCGCCGTTCTCCGCCGCGTCGTCGCCGGTCAGGAACCAGCCGACATTGACCCCCAGCGCCTTGCTGATGTCGAACATCGCCTTGAGCGTGGGCGACGAACGATCGCGCTCGATCTGGCTGAGGTGGCCGGTCGATAGGCCGGTCAGCTCCGACATCGCCTCCAGGGTCATCCCGCGCGCCTTGCGCAGGCGACGGATATTTTCGCCCACCAGCATGCCGGCTTCGTCCATCTCGTCCCCGGCGCCCGCCGGATCGACATTGTCCGCAACCGCCACGCTTCTCTCTCTCACCATCGTCTGAAATCCTGTCCTGACACGGCATAACACCCTGCCGTCGATATCGTGCCAGTCCGAAGCATAACCGGTCGGAACATCCCTGCCGACGGACGTATGGATCGTCCGTTAGGCAGGGATGTTCCCATCGTCTAGAAGTCCCGGCGCACCTGCAACCCCAGCCACCGCGGCTTGCCCTGCGCCATCAGGTTGCAGCCGCAGATCTGCGACAGGTCGAAGCCGACGGTATCGTAATGCTTGTTGAAGATATTGCGGACGAAGAAGGATACCCGGAGGCGGCTGTCAGGCGCCATCCAGTCGATCCTGCCGTTGACGATGCCCCACGCATCCAGTTGGTTGACGTCGAAATTGTTGAGGTTGTGCCACACCTTGGACTGGTAGGTCGCATCGCCCTGCACGGCCACGTTCCCGCCCGCAACGACGACCGGAACCTTGTATCGCAGCGTGCCCGACAGGGTGACGGCGGGCGTGAAGGTCGTGTGGACGTCCCTCAGGACACCGGCGACCGGAACGTCCTTGACCTTGTTGTTCTGGTAACCCGCGTTGAACGAGGCTTCGAGATTGTCGGACAACGACGCCACCATCTCGGCCTCTGCGCCATAGATGCGCGCATCGGCATTGATGATGAGGCTGGAGAAGCCGAGCCAGCGGGATGCCTGATAGTTGGTGTAGTCGTAATAGAAGGCGGCCGCATTGAAGCGCAGGCGACGGTCGAACAGGCTCGACTTCATGCCCACCTCATACGACACCAGCTTTTCGGGCTTGTAGGGTATGTCCACCGCCGCGAGCGGTGGTCCGCCAGCGTTGTAGCTGCCTGCCTTGGCCCCCTGGGTCACGCCCGCATAGAACAGCAGGCGGTCGGTGGGCGTCCAGTTCGCCTGCGCCTTGAAGGACCAGAGCGTTTCGGCATTGTCCGCCGTGTAGAGCGCCTGCGAGAACCCCGGGAAGACGACCGACGGCGAATAGTCGAAATGCTTGGGGTCCAGCCCCGTGGTGGGCGAGACGAACAGGACCTCGAAGCCGTAATCCTTGACCTCCCGCGACCAGCGCAACCCGCCGATCAGCGAGAACGTATCGGCAGCCTTGTATTCGACCTGGCCGAAGAGAGAGTAGGATTTGGTGTTCAGGTCGACGATCCGCGGCTGGTCCCAACTCGTTACGGCATAGGAACTGTCGGGCAGCGCGCCGATGCCGTGGTCGCTGCGGTTGTCGATGACGAGAAAATAGCCGCCCGCGATGTACCGGAACCGCCCCGCGTCACCATTGACCCGCAACTCCTGGGAGAATGTCTTGGACTTCGAGACACCGTGCCAGAAGAACTGGTTTTCCGGCCCGGCTTCCAGATCGAGGCTGAAATCCTTGTCGAAATGCTTGTAGTCGCTGAGCGAGGTCAACGTCGCCCCGCCGAGGTTCGCGGTCAGCCTGACGGTGCCGCCATAGGTTTCGAACGTATTGGCATCGTCGAAGGCATAGTCGCTGGACGTGATCGGGCCGCTGCCGTCCGGATCGCGATACCCGTAGAAATCGCCGCCCGCGACCGGCCTGGTGGCACCGGTGCCGGGTGCATATTCGCCGTGCACGCATCGCCCCGCCTGGATGACCTGACATATCTGGGTCGCGGTCACGGCGATCGTGTTGACCTGATTGCCCGCCGCGTCGAGTACCCGGACGGTCGGCGTCTGCTGATAGGGTCCGGTCGAGGCGATCGACTTGTTGATATAGGCCGATGCCCACAGATCGACGGTGTCAGACAGCGCGCCCTCGATCTGGCCACGTACCGCCCAGTTCGACTTCACACCGCCCAGATCCGCACCGGACCCCGGCAGGGTGACACCGTTCAGTCCGCCCTGGTGGGCGGCGGGTACGAAGGTCTGTTCGGGATATTTGTTGCGGATCCAGCCGTCATACCGTTCGAACATCCCGGACAGGCGGGCGTTGAAACCACCGGCCAGCGGCCCGCTCAGGGCGCCTTCGACCCGCACGTTGTTGTAGGAACCGTAGGTCGCGTCGATGAACGCCTCGGGCTTGCTCGTCGGTCGCTTGGTGATGAAGTTGACCACGCCGCCCGTAGCGTTGCGGCCGAACAGCGTACCCTGCGGTCCCTTCAGCACCTCCACGCGCTCGAGATCGAACATACCGAAGGTCTGCCCCTGCTGTGAGGCGACATAGGCATCGTCGACATAGACCGCGATGACCGATTCGACGTGATCGTTGAAGTCGTTCTGCGTGACGCCGCGGATCGCGAACTGTGACATCTGGCCACCATAGCTGCCCGATACCGACACGTTCGACGCGATCTTGGCGATATCGATGCTGCTGGTCAGCCCGAGCGCCTGGATCTGCGCGCCGGTGACCGCGGTGACGGCGATGCCGACCCGCTGCAGGCTCTCGTTGCGGCGTTGCGCGGTGATGACGATGTCGGAGGACAGACTGCCGCTGTCACGGGGATCGGCATTGGCCGGTTCGGGAACGACGGCTTCCGGCGCGGCCCCCGCATCCGGCGCGACGGTGGCCGCCGGTGGCGGTGCCGTCTGCGCCGCTGCCGCATGGGGGTAAATTGACAAGCCGCTGGCGGCCCCCAAAAGGAGGATCATCGAATTTCGCATTGTCTGTTCCCTTTTCGTGTGGTGGCCGAACGACGCTTTTTGCGCTTATCGGCCGACGGTCCTCCCGATAAATCGTTCGGTCAGGTCATGCGTCGACGGACGCGCCCCGGGCGCGGAGCGCCATCGTAGCATCCCGATCGATCGCGGCGGTGTGCGGATCGATCACCACGCCGTAATCCTCGCGCGCGCTGGCCACGTCGATATATTCGTCGAGCACGTCTTCGAGCACATCCTCCGCGGGCCGGTCGAACGGGTTGCCCCACCCGCCGCCGCCGGTGCTCTCGAACATGAACGTTTCCTGCCGTCCGAACTTGTGGCCGGCCAGCAGCGGATTGAACCACTGCCCGTGCGCATCCAGTCCGCCGATCACCCGGCCGGTGCCGTCGGGATAGAGATGGCTCGACCGCTGGACGACGCTGCGCTTGCCGCCATTGACGCCGGGGCTGCCCTCGAGCGTGCGCGACGTTTCCATGCCCAGTTCGCCGCTGCCGAGGAACCGGACCTTGAATACCGCGCCCAGCCCGCCGCGGAACCGCCCGGCGCCAGCCGATCCGGATCTGATCTCGAACGCCTCATAGGCGATCGGGAACAGCAGCTCGGCGGTCTCGGCGGACATGTTCATGCAATTGCCCAGCGGGTCCATCGTTACGTTCATGCCGTCGCTGAACGGCGTACCGCCCCATCCGCCTGCGGGCAGGTCCGAAAAGACGTCGGCCACGCCCTCCGGCGACACGCAGCTGGCGACGAACCAGTTGCATTCCGAACAGGTCGATCCCGTCACCCGCTCCGGTATCGCCTTGGCCAGCGCCTGCCAGATCGCGCTGGTGATCTTGGACGCGGTGACGGTGGTGCAGCCGATCGTCGGCGCGGGCCATTCGGCGTTCAGCCAGCAGCCCTTGGGAACGTGAACGGTGATCGGGTTGAACATGCCCTGGTTCTGCGGCGCGCTCTTCGACAGGAAGAATTGCAGCGAATACAGGGCGGCCGACATGGTATTGGCGATCGGCGAGTTGATCGCCCCGGCGCAGATCGGATCGGTGCCGGCGAAATCGACGACGATCGTGTCGTCGGCGATCGTCAGCTTCACCTTGATCTTCACCTTGTCGGCGCTGATGCCGTCGGTGTCGGCGTAATCCTCCGCCGCATATTCCCCGTTGGGGATGCGGCCGATCGCGTCACGGACCATGCGCTCGGTATAGGTCTGGATCTGCTTCATCGCCTTCTTCACGGTAACGATGCCGTAGCGGTCGCAGGCGCGCTGCAATTCCTGTTCGGCGCCGCGCAGGCACCCGAAATGCGCCTGCAGGTCGCCGCGCACGAAATGCGGCGTGCGCGTATTGTTCAGGATGATCGCCAGCAGGTCCTCGTTGACGCTGTAGTTCTCGAACATCTTGAGCGGGGGCAGGCGCAGCCCCTCCGCCGCGATGTGCGTGCCGAACGCCTGCCCGCCCGCGGCGCCGCCGCCCAGATCCATCCAGTGGCCGCGGCTGACCGCGAAGCCGATCAGTTCACCGCTGTGAAAGACGGGCATCGTGAAGGTGATGTCGTTGATGTGCGTGCCGCCCTGATAGGGATCGTTGACGACCAGCACGTCGCCTTCCTTCAGCGTGTCGATGCCATAGCGGCCGACCGCGGCCTCCGCGCTGTACTTCATCGCCGCCAGGTGGATCGGACAGTTCGCCGCCTGCGCCAGCAGTTGCAGGTCGCTGTCGTAGATCGCGTTCGAAAAATCGAGCATGTCCGACAGGATCGGCGAAAAGGACGATCGTTGCAGCACCGCGGCCATGCGGTCGCAGGCATAGTCGAAGATGCTGCGCATGACCTCGAACGTGACGGGATCGACGCCGTCGGTGGCGGTGTCGGTGACGGTTTGCAGATGAGCCAAGACGACCTCCCTCAATATTCGAGTGTGATGATGAGCGCGCCGATATCGCTGACGACCGCCGACGTGCGGTGCGGCAGGATCGCGCAGGCATGATCGTAATCGACGATCGCCGGGCCGTTCAGCGCATAGCCGCGCGGCAATCGCTCGCCGTCATAGACCGAGCATGTCTCCCATTGCCCGTCGAGATAGACCTGACGCGAGCCGATCGCCGGCGGCGTTCCGTCGTCCTCGGGAAGGTAGAAGGCGGGCGGCTGGCGCATCTTGCCGATCGCCGCGACGCTGAGCGCGACGAAGGCGGGAGCGAAGTCGTCCGAGCTGACGCCGAATTCACGCTCGTGAACGCGGTGGAAGTCGGCGATGATCGTCGGCAGCGCGGCGGCATCGATCGGGCCGCCGGGAATCGGCGTGTCCACCTCGTAGGATTGCCCGACATAGCGCATCTGCGCGGACCGGATCAGCTCGATCCGGTCCTCGTCGGTGACGCCCTGATCGGCAAGCAGGGCGCGGCCGCGTGCTTCCAGTTCGCCGTAGATCTCGTTGATCCGGGCGATATCGGCACCCTCGACGGGCGTGTAGTAAAAGGTCTCGATATCCTGTCGCAGGTCCATCACCGTCGCGCCGCAGGCCGAGGCGACGCCGGCATTGGGCGGCACGATGACCTTCGGGATGTTCATCGACCGCGCGACGAAGGCGGCGTGGAGCGCGCCCGCCCCGCCGAAACTGGCATAGATGAAATCGCGCGGATCGCGCCCGCGCGAGATCAGCACCCGCTTGACCGCCTGCGCCATATACTCGCTGCCGATCGCGACCATGCCTTCGGCCGTCTCCAGCAACGACAGGCCGATCTTCGCCGCCAGACGCCCCATCGCCGCTTCGGCTGCCGCGAGGTCGAGCTGCATCTTGCCGCCCAGGGTCGGCTCCAGCCGGCCCAGCAACAGGTTGGCGTCGGTGATCGTCGGCTCGGTGCCGCCGCGCCCGTAACAGGCCGGTCCGGGCAGCGATCCGGCGCTTTTCGGGCCGACGCGCAACGATCCGCCGGCATCGACCCAGCCGATCGATCCGCCGCCCGCGCCGACGCTGTGGATGTCGAGCATCGGGACGATGATCGGCACCTCCCACTCCAGCTCATGGGTACGGGTGACGAGGCCCTTGCCGTCCTCGACGATCGACACGTCGAAACTGGTCCCGCCGACGTCGGAATGAAGGATCCGGTCGAACCCGCTCTGCCGCGCGAGATATCCCGCATAGGCGACGCCGCCCGCCGGCCCGGATTCCAGCTGCTCCTCGGGATGCTGTCGTGCGAGATCCAGCGTCATCACGCCGCCGCTGCTCTTCAGGATCAGCGTCGTGCCGGTGAAGTCATGCGCGCGCAGCCGGTCCTCGAGGTGGTCGAAATATTCGGCCATCACCGGCATCAATGCCGCGCGTACCGCGGTGGTGACGAAGCGGCCATGTTCGCGGAACACCGGCTGCGTCTCCGCCGACAGCAGGATGTGGACGTCGGGACAGACCTCGCGGAGGATCTCGCGCATCCGCTCCTCGTGCGCGCGGTTGGCATAGGAATTGATGAAACCGATGCCGATCGATTTCAGGCCTTTTGCGGCGATGGTGCGTGCGACCTGTCGCGCCTGATCCTCGTCGAGCGGCCGGTCGATCTCACCGCGGGCATTCATCCGCTCGGCGATCGTGAACCGGAAGCGTCGCCGGATGATCGGACGGGGCTTGGTCTGATACGGATCGTAGAGATGCTCGCGATGCTGACGACCGATCTCGATCGTGTCGCGGAAACCTTCGGTCGTGACGAAACCCGCATCGGGATAGCTGCGCTCGATCAGCGCGTTGGTGCCCGTCGTGGTGCCGTGCATCAGATAGGATATGTCCGCGATCGGGATCCGCGCCTCCCGGATCGCCTCCAGCACGCCGACCGACCGGTCGGGGCGCGACGTCAGCACCTTCGCCGTCTTCTGCTCCCCGGTGTCTTCCTCCCACGCAAAAAGATCGGTGAACGTCCCGCCTACATCAACCCCGACTCGCCACATCTGACCTTGCCCCCTTTTTTGCAGAGCTGAAACTTTTCACTAAAGTGAAACTTTGTCCATTAGAAATTTTCTTTCGTGAAGATTGGGGTGAGAGACGGTATCGTGCTTGGGCCGCTTCGCGTTTCAGCGAGATCGATATTCATGATTTTTTCGAGTGTTGAATGCTGACCCACGAGGCTCCGTGTTGAAGCGTGGAGCGGATGATAGGGACCGACCGATACGAGTTGAGCGAGACGCAAGCAGCCAAGGATCGTGCCGCTGCTACCCCGGCAAGGTCGCCTGATCCGGGACGCAGCGGGCATGACAACCGTTTGTTCGTAAACGGGTTTGTGGGCGCTATGTTCGGGCTCGCGCAGGCGGCACCTGCCGGAACGCTACGGCAAGTGGAAGAGAGACTGTCAGGAATTTTGTGCGGGAGGCCGGTTGTCGTCGTTCGATAACGAACCGTTCGCCGAAGATCACGGCGAACTGGCTCTTGGCCTCACCCCATTCGCGCGGCGGTCGTTTCCATTCATCCGCTGCGTGATTGAGCAAAAGGTATAGCGGCTTCATCGCGGCATCGTCACCGGGGAAATCGCCACGGGTTCGAACGGCACGGCGGATCTTCGAGTTCAAGGGCTCGATGGCGTTCGTAGTGTAGATGATCCGGCGGACGCCCTCGGAAAAGGCAAGGAACGGGATCACCTGGTCCCAGTGTCGCCGCCAGCTCATGCCGATGGCCGGGCGTTTCTGGCCCCAGGGGCCTTCCTCGAAAACCTCCAGCGCGGCCATGCCGGCCTCGGGCGTCTCGGCACGGTAGACGCCGCGGAGCGCCTGGGCGATGAACTTGCGCTTCTTCTAGGACGCAAAGCTCATGCTGTTGCGGATCAGATGGACGATGCAGGCCTGGACGATGGCCTCGGGGAACCCTTCGGGCCATCGACGACAGCGATCAGGATGTCGGCGACACCCGAGGCTCCTGAGCTCGTTCATGACCCTGAGCCAGAATTTGGCGCCCTCGGTATGCTCGATCCAGATGCCGGGCATCTCCCTGGTGTCGTCTGGCTGGATGCCTAGCGCGATGTACACCGCCCCCTCGACATGCTCGGGACAGGCTTGTTGCGGACCAACCCCTCGTCGCGGATCTTCACACGGATCGCGTCGAAGAAGATTAGCGGATAGCAGGCGTCGATAGGGCGGCCCTGCCATTCGGCGACAGTCCCCGTCGATAGGGAAACGGCAGCAGAGACTGGTAGCGCAACACTCGACATCATAAACTACAATGTCCGGGAAGCCATCGCTACCGCGGAGCGTGCGGCTGCCCATTCGACGAGTCCTGCTGCCGCATTCGCTCAAAAACTTGGCGAACAAGCTCTCGGCAACGACGGCCTCGGGATTCACTATCTCGAACAAGCCGACTCGGTGCATGGCATTCTGGATCCCTCGGCCCCGATCACGTCATTCGAGCAGTCCACAATTCTCAAGACTGGAAGAATGTCGCTGGTTCACGCAAGCGGTCCAACCGATGGCAGCTCCGAGTTCAAGACACGGAGGGATCAGTGAACTCCATCCTTCAGTATGCCGATATGCCGGAGATGCCGAATTCCCGAGCGAGGATCGGTGGGATCGGTGTAGGGATCCGACATGTCGCCCGCCGAAGCCTCCGCTCCGGCACGTCCGGCGTGAGTATCCATTCATTGCGATCCAGCTTCGCACGCACGAACCCGGCGCCAAGGAGAAGCAAAAGGATGAAGGGGTTGCAGAAAAGAGCGAGGTAGTTTGCCGGCAGCGGTTCATGGAACGACATGAGCGCCGTTCGGTGGCTTGTGGAAGCGTTTGGGCCTCTTCGGACGGTTCGGATATCAAATCCATGAACTGAACCTTTCGATCATTCCCGATAGCACAGAGAGCAGCGCGGAAAAATCGACGTCGCCCATTGGCACGCAACGCGCCGATTCGCCGCCAATTTTCTGATACCCCCTTCCCTTCCGGTAGTTTGATGGTTGATCGGCTCGACATCGCTGCTGGTCACCCTTTCTCCCGCACGATACTGTAGCGCGCAGCGATCAGGTGCACCGCCATAACCTTCGGAAAAGTCCCCCGCCTTGCCCGCTGTTTCCTCCGATCGGGCGTATCGATAACCGCGACCGCTGGCGGTCGTCGCCGTGCTTGTCGCCGGCGAGTCCGTGATGCGCCTGGTTTCGCCCGGACCGATCGACTTTTCCGCGGCGCTGGTGGTGGCGATCATCGGCCTCGCCGTGAACCTGCTCAGCGCCTGGTTGCTGCGAGAGCATCCGCATGCGCACGGCTGCCGACACGATCACAACCGCGAAGCGGCGTTCGTCCATGTGCTGTCGGATGCGCTTACCTCGGCGCTTGCCATCGCGGCGCTATACTGCGGGCGTCGCTACGGGTTGGCCTGGCTCGATCCGCTGATGGGGCTGGTCGGCGCAGTCGTGATCGCGCGCTGGTCGACCGGGCAGCTGCGTCGCACGGGCGCGGCACTCCTTGAGGCGGGGCCATCCGCTGCCGGACGCGGGCACGCGCCTCACTGATCGAGCACGACGACGCTGAACGCAGTTGACAGCTGCCGTCGCATTTTCATATGAGAACATGTTCATATGTTGATGAGTGCATGAATCAGGACGAGGCAACACAGCTCGCGGATCTGTTCCGGCTGTTGGGCGAACCCAACCGGCTACGGCTGGTGGCGGCCTGTCTGGACGGCCCACGATCGGTCGGCGATCTGACGGAAGAGGTCGGCGTCAGCCAGAGCCTTGTATCGCAGCATCTCCGGTTGCTGCGGGCGGGGCGGTTGCTGAAGCAGACGAGGTCGGGACGGAACATGTTCTACGAACTGCCCGACTGCCACGTCCGCACCATGCTCACCAACATGATGGACCATGTCAGCGAACCCGACGACCACAACCACGAGGAATGAGATCATGAGCGTCAATGTCGAAATGGTGAAGTGCGCCTGTGCCGATTGCGTATGCGTCGTCAGCACCGCCAGTGCGGTCCAGGCCGAAGGCCGGTTCTTCTGCGGCGACAGCTGCGCCACCCATCATGAGCAGTCGACCGGCTGCGATCATGCCGGCTGTCCCTGCCACGGCTGATCGCCGCGACGGATCGAACAACGGAAGGGGCCGGATGACCGGCCCCTTCCTGCACGGGCGGCGGTGTTCGCCGCTGTCCGTCACCCGCTGTCCGTCACCCCCCTCTGGCGACCGCCATCGGCACGGGATCGACGACGAACAACAACCGGCGCGCGCCCGTCCCGGCGATCGGCGGGGAACGATGCAGGATCGCGGGCTCCTCGACCCAGCGACGCCCCTTGAACAATGCGACGTCGCCGGGATCAAGCTGCGACACCTGCTGCGTCTCGCCCGCACGTATCCATTGCGTGCCCCGCCCGGCCAGCGTCAGGAGCAACCGTGCCGTCACATGGTCGGCGTGGAAGCGTCGACAGGCATCCGTCTCGATGACCTCCAGCCGCAGCCGTACCATGGCACACGTCATCACCTGGGCGAAGGTTGCGATCAGCGAAGACAGCTCGGCGACCGCCGCCGTCGACGACCCATATCCCGCCTCGTCGAGAAGTGCGCCGATCTGCGGCCCGCCGTGCGCCACCGCGACCTCCGCATCGATGTCGTCGGTGTACGCAGGGTCGCAAGCGGCGAGCATGGCCAGCGATGCCGGCAATGTCCGTCGCCATATCGCCAGATGGACGCCGGGTCGGGTGATCTGCGCAAGCGTATCGGGACCGTTACCGATCACGACCTCGTCCTGTCGCGGCATGAACCCGACGATCATTCCGCCGCGTCCAGCATCGGTTCGCCCCAGCTGGGAAAGGGATCGGGCAGGCCGGACCAGCGCAGCGGCGTCAGCGCCGTCGCGGGCAGGAGGCAGGCATCGAGGCGCGACCGGATGCGAGCCTCGTCCATGCCGATGCCGATGAACACCAGTTCCTGCCGCCGGTCACCCCACACGTCGTCCCAATGGCCGGCGACGAACCGCGCGAACCGGTCGTCGTCGGGCCATTGGTTCTTCGGGATGCTGCCCCACCAGCGCCCCAATCGCGACGTCATCGTCTGCGTTCCTGCCACCGCCAGCTCGCCGACCCAGTCGGGGCGCGTTGCCAGCCAGAAATGCCCCTTTGCGCGCACCACATGGTCCAGTCCGCCATCGATCAGGAAGGCGTGGAACCGCGCAGGATCGAACGGACGGCGGGCGCGATAGACGAAGCTCTCGATCCCATATTCCTCCGTCTCCGGCTGATGATGCGCATAGCCGTACAGTTCCTTGGCCCAGAGCGGATGCCGGCTCGCCGCTTCCTCGTCGAACAGGCCGGTATCAAGCAGCGCATCGAGCGGCGCCCGCCCGTGATCACACGCGATGATGCGCGCGTCGGCGTTGAGGCTGGCGACCAGCTTCTTGACCGTTGCGAGGTGATCGACCGAAACCGATGAGGCCTTGTTGACGACGACCACGTCGGCGAACTCGATCTGCTCGACCAGCAGACCGACCAGACTGCGGGTGTCCTCCTCACCCACATTTTCGCCGCGATCGGCAAGGAAATCCCCGCTCGAATAATCGGTCAGCAGGTTCAGCGCGTCGACAACCGTCACCATCGTGTCGAGCCGTGCCACGTCGCCGAGGCACGCCCCCGCTTCGTCCCGGAACGAGAAGGTGGTGGCGACCGGCAGCGGCTCCGACACGCCGGTGCTCTCGATCACGAGGCTGTCGAATCGACCCGCCTCTGCCAGCGCACGGACTTCGGCGAGCAGGTCGTCGCGCAGCGTGCAGCAGATGCAGCCGTTGGTCATTTCGACCAGCGCCTCATCGGATCGCGACAGCGCCGCCTCCCCGCCCCGTACCAGATCGGCGTCGATGTTCACCTCCGACATGTCGTTGACGATCACCGCCACCCGCCGGCCATCGCGATTGGCAAGGATGTGATTGAGCAGCGTCGTCTTTCCGGCCCCGAGGAAACCGGACAGCACCGTCACCGGCAGGCGCATGTCAGAAATGGGTTGAGACATGGGAACACTCTCCTGTTGCACGATATCTGTAATGATATATTGTTACGTATAATTTGCTAGGCAGATATCTCGTGGGGGTTCGATGATCGACATGCAGAAGCTGCCATCCGGCAGCCGTGGCCGCGTGAGAATACGGGCGGGGCTGCCCCCCGGTATAACAGCACTGGCGTTGTCGCTGCTGGCGACGCCGGCATCGGCGCAGGATATGGCTGCCACGCCTCCGGTGGACGAAGAGCGCGGAAGCGACATCATCGTCACCGGCACGGCCGACCGCCAATTGCTGCTCGACGCGAAGGCGGAGACGGGCAGTCGTCTGGGTCTGACGGTGCGGGAGACGCCCGCAATCGTCGATATCCTGTCGCAGGAACTGATGCAGGAGCGGGGTCTGCGGACGACGGTCGAGGCGCTCAACGCCACGCCGGGCGCGACGTCGGGCGAACTGGCGAGCAGTCCGGGGCAGATGTCGATGCGCGGCTTCACCGGCGGCGCGGTATCGTTGTTGTGGGACGGGGTGCGCCAGACCAACTCCGCGCTCATCATCCGCAACCTCGACAGCTGGAGCTTCGACCGGATCGAGGTGCTGAAGGGACCGGCCGGCGTGCTTTATGGCGAGGGGTCGCTGGCGGGCGCGGTCAATCTCGTTCCGAAGAAGCCGCGTTTCAACGGCGATGCCTATGCGGCGACGGTCGGCTATGGCAGCTTCGACACGCTGCGGGCCGGGCTCGATGCCAATGTGGCCGTCAACGACCGGGTGGCGGTCCGCGCCGTCGCCAGCGCCAGCCGGACGAGCGGGTTCGTCGACGATACGGATTCGCGCTTTCTTGCCGCGACGCTGGCGGTCACGCTGAAGCCGGTCGAGCGGCTGACGATCGAACTCGCGGGCGACTATCTGGAAGACCGCTACGGCACCGCCTATTGGGGGACGCCGCTGGTGCCGCGTGCGGTCGCTCGTGACGCGAGCGGGCTGGTCACGACAAGCGACGGGTTCGTCCTCGATCGTGCGATCCGGAACCGGAACTACAATGTCACCAATGCCGATCAGGGATCGGAGACGTGGTGGGCGCGGTCGCGGGTCGTTTACGAGTTTTCGGACGCGCTGCGGTTCACCAACGAACTGAGCTACTACCACGCCGACCGGCGCTTCCGGAACTCTGAGGTCTATACCTACGCCGCGCCGGGTGCTGGTTTCCCGGACGGTTCGTTCCGGCGTGGTACGACCCGGATCGACCATCATCATCGCTTCGTGGTGGAGCGCGCCGTGCTGGCGAGCGACGTGGAGATCGGCGGCCATCGCAACCGCTTCTCGATCGGCGGCGAATACAGCGACAGCGATCTCGCCATTCCGCGCCGCTTCGGGTCGACTGCGGCAGTCGATATCTTCGCCCCGCAACGGGGTACGCTGTCGCTGGCGGAAACCCGAACCAACTTCCCCGATGGCCGGGCAGATTTCGATTCCAGCACCGTCATCAAGTCGGTGTTCGCGGAAGAGGCGTTCAACCTGACGCCGCGCCTGCTGCTGGTCGGGGGTGTCCGCTACGATCATATCGCGCTGGACCGGAGCGTCGACGATCTCAACGCCGGGCGTACCACTGCCTTCTCGCGATCGTGGAACCCGATCTCGTGGCGCGCCGGCGCGGTGTTCGACCTTGCGTCGAAGACACAGGTTTTCGCGCAATACAGCTATGCGGTGGCGCCGGTCGGCAGCCTGGCGCTGCTGTCACTGGCAAATTCCTCGTTCGACCTGACGACGGGTCGCTCGGTTGAGGGCGGGGTGAAGACGACGCTGTTCGGCGACCGGCTCGACCTGACCGCGGCGGGGTACTGGATCGAGCAGGACGGGATCGTCACCCGCGATGCCACGAACACCAGCATCGCGGTGCAGGGCGGCAGCCAGTCGTCGCGCGGGTTCGAACTGTCGGCATCGGGGGCGGTGACGCGGGCGTTCCGGCTCGACGCCAGTCTCGCCATTCTCGACGCCCGCTTCGACGTGCTGCGCGAGGCAGGCGGGAACCGTGCCGGCAACACCCCGCCCGTCGTACCGGAGCGGGTGGCGAGCCTGTTCGGCATCTACAGGTTCGACGCGCTGCCGGTCTCGCTGAGCGGCGGCGCACGGTATATGAGCCACTTCTTCACCGACAACGCGAACACCGTGCGCGTGCGCGGCAGCACCGTGTTCGATGCGGCGGTCGCATGGCGGCTTCCACAGGGCGACGTGACGCTCAGGGCGCGGAACCTTACCAACCGGCTCTATGCCAACTGGTTCGGCGGATCGGCCCGGCAACTGACGCTGGGTGCGCCGCGCAGCATCGATATCAGCTTTACCGCGAGGCTTTGAGATGACGGCGACCGCAGCCCTGCACCTCGACGGCGTGTCGCTCGCATTCGGCGGGCACCGCGCGCTGGACGCGCTGTCGCTGACGCTGGCGCCCGGCGAGGTCTACGCACTGCTCGGCCCCAACGGCGCGGGCAAGACGACGACGATCAACCTGATCCTCGGCTTCCTCGCCCCCGATTCCGGTGCCATCGCGGTCGACGGTGTCGATGCGGTGGCCGATCCACTCGCGGCGCGCGCGCGCACCGCCTACCTGCCGGAGACGGTGATGCTCCACCCGGCGCTGACCGCGATCGAGAATTTGCGGTACTTCACGCTGCTGGCGGGGCGCAGGATCGATGCGGCTCGCGCCCGCGCGCTGCTGACCGACGCCGGATTGCAGGGCGAGGCGCATGGGCGCCGCGCCGGCGGTTTCTCCAAGGGGATGCGCCAGAAGGTCGGGGTCGCCATCGCGCTCGCGAAGGAGGCGCGCCTCCTTCTGCTGGACGAACCGACGTCGGGGCTGGACGCATCGGCCGCCAACGACCTGTCGACGACGATCCGCGCGGCATCGGCACGCGGCATCGCGGTGCTGATGACGACGCACGACCTGTTCCGCGTCCATGACGTGGCGGGCCGGCTGGGCATCCTGCGCGACGGGCGGCTGATCGACGAGCGTGCGACCGCCAGTCTCGACCCGGCGGCTCTGGAACGGCTGTATCTGGCGGCGTTGGCGGCATGATCGGCGCGCTTGCCCGGTACGAACTGGTGATGCTGTGGCGTGAACGACGGGCGATGCTGGCGCTTGGCAGTCTCGCGATGCTGGTCCTGCTCGCCTTTGCCGGTATCGCGACCGACGCATCGCGGGCCGACGCGCAGAAGCGCGCGGCGGCCGGCGCCGAACGCGCGCGCTGGCTGGGGCAGGGGGTGAAGGATCCGCACAGCGCCGCGCATTATGCGGTCTATGCCTTCAAGCCGTCACCGGCGCTCGCCCCGCTCGATCCGGGTGTCGGCCCGTTCGTCGGGCAGGCGGTGTGGCTGGAGGCGCATCACCAGAACGACATGCTCCACCGGCCGCAGCAGGACGCCTCCCCGCTCCAGCGCGCCGGCCTTGCGGACCCGGCATCGCTGATCCTCGGCTTCGGACCACTGGCGATCTTCCTGCTCGCCTTCGCCGCGGTGGCGGCGGAGCGCGAGCGCGGCACGCTGCGGCTGGCGCTCGGCGCGGCGACGCGGCCGGGGCGGATCGCCGGGGCCAAGCTTCTGGCAGTGGCCGGCAGCGGCATCGTCGCGCTCGTGCTGCCGGTCACGGTCCTCACCGCCATCATGACCGGGATCGAGGGAACCCTCGGGCCGGATACGTCGGTGCGGCTGTCGTTGTGGGCGGTGACGATCGCGGGCTATGTCGCGATCATGGCCGCTATCGGGCTGGCTGTCGCGATGACGGCACGTTCGGCGCGCGTCGGGCTGGCGCTGCTGTTCGGCCTGTGGATATTGTTCGCGCTGGCGCTGCCACGTCTGGCGAGCGGCATCGCCGACGACCTGCGCCCGCTGCCTTCGACCCAGAGCGTGCGGCAGGCTATCGACCAGGCTGCGCCCGCTTACTGGTCGGCCGAGCAAAGCGCGCGGCACAAGGCAGACCTGCTCGCCCGCTACCGTGTGGCGCGGGTGGAGGACATCCCCAATTACCGCATGGCCGAACTCGATCTGGTCGAGCGCCACAGCCACCGGGTGTTCGACCGGGTGCTGGGCGACTTCTACGCGAAGGTAGCCGCGCAGGATCGTTTGTTCGGCGCATTCGGTTCGTTGTCGCCGACGATCGCGGTCCAGCGCATCTCGATGATGCTCGCAGGCACCGACTTCGACCAGCACCGGGCGTTCATCGACCAGGCGGAACGCTATCGCCGTACCCTGGTCGACCGGATGAACGCAGAGGGCATGGCCCATGCCGTGAAGCCTGGCGACGCCGCGCATACCGCTGATATCGGCCTGTGGTCGCGCATTCCGGCCTTCGCGTTCATGCCACCCGCCCTGTCGCGATCGGCCGGCACCATGGCGTGGCCGCTCGCCGCGCTGCTCGGCTGGATGACGCTTGCCGCCGGCCTGCTTGTCATCGCCAGCCGGAGACTGAAGCCATGACCGGTGCGCGCTTTTCATCGCTGTTCGCGTGGGAGTGGCGGCGGGTCGCAAGAACGCCGCTGTTCTGGCTGGTGCAGGCGGCCCTGTTCGCCAGCATGGTCTGGGCGGCGCTCGACACCGCGGCGCTGCACCGCGCGCAGGAGGCCGCACTTGCCCGCACGGTGGCGGCTGACCTCGCCCACCGCACGGATGTTCGGCAGCGCTTCGACGCCTATCGTGCGCCTGCCACGCCTGCGGCACCCCCGGTGCCGTACTGGCAGGATCCCAGCGACGTCGCCGCTTTCACCCAGTATTTCGTCGCGCCGCATGCGGTGAAGCCGCATCTGCCGCTGTCGCCGCTGGCCGTCGGCACCAGCGACCTTGCCCCCTCGCGGATCGCGGTGAAGATCGCCATCCTGTTCGGAGTCGACGAACGCTACGACTTCGAGAATCCGCGCGGGCTGGCGCTCGGCCGGTTCGACCTGGGCTTCGTATTGGCGCTCCTGCTGCCGATGGCGCTGATCCTCCTTTACGGTCTGCTCGTCAGCTTCGAGCGGGATCGCGGGATGCTGCGGCTGATCGCGGCGCAGGCGACGGGGCCGCGGACATGGCTGGCGGCGCGCGTGGCCGCGATCATGGCATGGGCGCTGCCCACGACGCTGGCGGGGCTCGTTCTCGTACTGGCGCTGGCGGGTGTCGATTTCAGTGCCGCCCTGCCGGAACTCGCCAGTACGCTGCTGGTCGTCACGGCTTACATCTTCTTCTGGACCGGCATCGCGTTCGTCGTGCTGGCGCGGTTGCCGGATGCGGCCGCCGGGCTGGGGGCGCTGGCGGCGATCTGGGCGGTGCTGACGCTCGGACTGCCGATGGCCGGCGCCGCGATCACCGCGGCCATCGCGCCCGCGCCGTCCGTCAGCGGCTGGATCGACGCGCAGCGCCGCACGACCGATGCCGTCCAGCGCGACCGCGACCGGATCCTCGCACGCGCCTTCGGGAAACGTCCCGACCTTGCCGGCGCGGCCGGGCGGCTCGCCACGCTCGACCATGCGACCCGGCAGACCTTTCTCGTTCCCGAAACCGAGCGGCGGCTGAACCGCTGGCGCACCGCGCGGGCAGCCCATAGGCGCGAGCAGGCCCGGTTCGCCGCGCTGGCCGGATTCCTCGCACCGCCGCTCGGGCTGACGCAGGCGCTGGCGACGCTGGCCGGCACCGATGGCGACCGGCAGCGACGGTTCGAGGCGCAGGCGCGGTCGTACCAGCTTGACCTGCGGGGGCTGCTCTATCCGCTCGTCCAGCACGAGGCGGGCCGGCCGACGCCGAAGGGCATGTCGCGTGGCCGGTACAGCCTTGCCGACCCCGATATCATTCCCGTCTTCACCATGACCGACGCATCGCCGCGCGCGCGCGCCGCCGCGGTCCTGCCATTTGCCGGCTGGCTGCTCCTGACTGGCCTCGCGCTCGCGGTGCTGGGACTGCGCCGTGCCGACCGATGGGCATTGTGAGATACGCGCTCCTGCCCGTCGCGCTCGCGATCGCCGCACCGGCGAGCGCGCAGCGCGCGGCCGACAACGCCGTCACCGCGGCCGAGGATGCCTTCGGCACCTCGGTCGGCAACGAGACGATCGGGCTGTACGGACCTGGCCAGGTCCGTGGTTTCTCGCCGGTCGCGGCGGGCAATGTCCGCATCGAGGGCGTCTATATCGACCGGCAGGGCGCCATCCCGCAGCGGCTGGTATCCGGCTCGACGATCCGCGTCGGCCTGTCGGCGCAGGGCTACCTGTTCCCTGCGCCGACCGGAATCGTCGACTACACGCTGCGCGGCGTCGGCGACCGGGCGCTGGTCAGCGTCGTCGCGGGCAGCTTCGCTTACGGTGCGCCCGCGATCGAGGTGGATGCGCAATTGCCGATCATCGGCCGGACGCTGTGGCTGGCCGCAGGCGCGTCGTGGGGGCACGAGGAATATTATGACGGCTCCGACGCGCATTATGTCCGCGCCGGGCTGATCCCGCGCTGGCGGCCGCGCGACGGTGTCGAGGTCATTCCCTTCTACGCGATCTCGCTGGGGCGCGGCGAGCAGGTCGCGCCCACCATCCTGGCGGCCGGGAACGTCGTCCCGCCGGAAGCGCCGCGCCGACGCTATTTCGGGCAGCAATGGGCGCAGAAGGACACGCGCAGCATCAATACCGGCATGATCGCCAAGGCGCGGCCTGGGGCGGACTGGGCCATCACCGCCGGCGTATTCCGGTCGATCTTCGTCAACGAACGCAATTTCGCCGAGCTGTTCACCGACACGACCGCCGACGGTGCCACCAGCGAACGCGTCGTGGCCGATCCCGGCCAGCGTTATGCCTCGACCAGCGGCGAGCTGCGCCTCAGCCGCAGCCTGACGGACGGACCGCGCCTCCACACGCTGCACGCCACCGTCCGCGCCCGCTCGCTCGACAGCTTCTATGGTGGCGCGGCCCGCGCGCTCGATCTCGGCCCGCGCCGGCTCGGCGTGCCGGTTGCAGTGGCGGAGCCGCGCGACCTGGCGTTCGGTGAGCGCACCCATGACCGGGTTCGCCAGACGACCGTCGGGCTTGCCTATGAAGGGCGTTGGAAGGGCGTCGGCGAGGCCGCGATCGGCATCCAGCGCGCCGACTATACGAAGAGGATCGACCAGCCGGGTCTGCCGCGAACCGCCACGACCGACCGGCCGTTGCTGCTCAACGCCAGTGCCGCAGTGACGATCACCGACCGGCTGGCCCTTTACGCCGGCTACACGCGCGGTCTGGAGGAAAGCGGGCTTGCCCCGGTCAACGCCGCCAACCGCAACGAGGCGCTGCCGGCGATCCGCACCCGGCAGGTCGATGGCGGCGTGCGCTGGGCGCTGCCTGGCGGCATGAAGCTGGTCGCGGGCGTGTTCGACGTCGCCAAGCCCTATTTCAACACCGACGAACGCAACGTCTTCAACGTGCTCGGCGACGTCCGTCATCGCGGCGCGGAGATCAGCCTGGCCGGCAATCCGACCGAGCGGCTGTCGCTGGTCGCCGGCGCGGTCCTGATGCGCCCGCGCGTCACCGGTGCCGCGGTGGACGACGGCCGGGTCGGTGCGCGCCCGCTCAACCAGCCCGAACGTACGCTACGCGGCAATGCCGAATATCGCCCCGCCTTCGCGCCCGGTTTCTCGGTCGATCTCGCCGTCGCCAATGTCGGTCGCCGCTACGCCTCGCGCGACAATACGGTCACCGTGCCGTCCTATACGCTGGTCGATCTCGGCGCGCGCTATCGCTTCCGGATCGGCAAGGCCCCGGCCACCTTCCGCCTCCAGATGCAGAATGTCGGCGACGTCTTCGCGTGGAACATCGTCGGAAGCAACAGTTACGGCCTGATGGACAAGCGCCGTATCACCGCCTTTCTCGCGGCGGACTTCTGACATGGCGTCCGCCTTGGCGCCTGAGCCGTTAGCATTAGATGTTTGGTCCCGGTGATTGATGGTGTGGGTTTGAGATGAACTGGCTGGGATAATCTGTCCATGCTTTGCAGATGGCTTCGTAGATGGCAGCGGATCAGTATTTTCTGAGTCCTCATTTCCTTGATGTCCTCGGGCGTCCAGCCATCGCCGGTCGGGTCGGTAAAATGCGTGCCATTATCGGTGAGCACCGTGTGGATCCGGTACGGCACGGCTGCAGCGAGGTGCCGCAGGAAGTCACCCGCGATACGATGCGTCGCTTTAGACGTGGACCTACAACGACCGCAGTATCGCACAGCTGCGTTTGCGCAGGGGCCGTCCACGCCATCACGTCACGATCTATCCCGACGCGCCCAGGGTATCCCTGATCCTAGACTCTTCCATCTTCGTGGCATGGATCATCCGATTTCCGTAGGCGATGCGGTTGGCGATCGCGAACATCGGATCGTCGCAGCGACGGTGTCCGTATCGGGGCCTGCGGCGAAGCCTGTGTCGGGCGCGAGGTCCGTCAGCGTCCGGTCGAGATCGATGCCGCCCCTATTCTGCACGGCGGGCGAGCGCCAGAGTGACGAAACGCCTGATCGAGGACGCGATGGTGAAGCGGGTCGCCGGACCAGCAGCATCGCCAGCGCGCCCGCCGCCATCCCCGCGCCCGCGAGCGATACCGCGGGCAGGCCGATCCCCAGCCCGATGAC
>JBELMF010000033.1:0-23973 GCA_042096015.1 Sphingomonas sp. | reverse complement strand
GGCCGCATAAGCGCGGAACACGGCGGCATCGTCGCCCTGCCAGCGCGCCGCGGGGGGCAGGGGGCGGAGCGCCTGCGTCAGTGTTTCCACGCCGCACAGCCCGCAGGAGGCGTCCGACGTGCGGTGGCGGACGCGCTCGCCAATCCGCCCGACGACGCGCCGCGTCAGCGCCACGCGCGCGACGATCCCCTCGCCTGCATCGTGCACATCGACATCGCGGATGTCGTCGGCGCGGTCGATCAGCCGTTCGCCAAGCGCGAAGCCATAAGCGAGGTCCTCGATCGCGTCGGGGCTGGCCATCAGCACGGCATAAGCGACGCCGTTACACTCGATCGCGACCGGCACCTCGTCGGCGAGCGCGCGGACGATGGCCTCTTCCCCGCCCCCCACGGCGACGCGCCGGAAGCGCTGGTCCACCGCCGGCCGTCGAAGCACCTCATCCGTCATGCCCGGCACCCTGCGCGCGCCGCCGATGCCGGGCAAGCCCGCTTCAACCCGCCAGTTCATCCTCCAGCGCAGCGAGGAGCGCGCGGTTGAAGGCGGGGATGTCGTCGGGCTTGCGGCTGGTGATCAGGTTCTCGTCGATCACCACTTCCTCGTCGACCACCTCACCGCCGGCATTCTCCAGATCGGTGCGTACCGAGGGCCAGCTCGTCACGCGGCGGCCGTCGACCACGTCGGCCTCGACCAGCAGCCACGGCGCGTGGCAGATCGCGGCGACGATCTTGTCGTCGTCCATGAACTCGCCGACGATCGAGACGGCGCGATCCTCCATGCGCATCTTGTCCGGATTGCCGACCCCGCCGGGCAGCAGCAGCGCGTCGAAATCCTCGGTATCGACCTGATCGAGCGTCAGGTCCGGCGTGATCGTGCGGGTGGGATCGGTGTCGCCCTTCACGCCCTGGATCGGATCGGTCTTCATCGAGGCAAGCGTCACCTTGGCACCGGCATCGAGCAGCGCCTGGCGCGGCTCGAACAACTCGGCATCCTCGAAGCCGTCGGTGGCGAGGATGAGCACACGGGCGTGGGAAAGATCGGCCATGTCGGGATAACTCCTGTGTCGGGGGTCGTGCCCTCAACCCCTGCCGCCAGCGCCCGTTCCGGAACCCATGCGATGAGCTGCGCATTTCCTGAGCCACCTGGAGGTACGAAGGTGGCGTCGACGACAATCGTCTATCACGATGATGAAGAACCCGGAATCACCCGCAAGAAGATGCGCCACGGCTGGGGCTATTTCGATCCTGAGGGCAACCGCATCACCGACCGCGACGAGATCGACCGGCTCAACGCCATCGGCCTGCCGCCCGCCTATCGCGACGCCTGGTTCTGCCCCGATCCCGACGGGCACATTCAGGCGGTCGGCTGGGACGAGAAGGGGCGCAAGCAATATCGCTACCACCCCGAATTTCGCGCCGCGCGCGAGGACGAGAAGTACAATCTGTGCGCCGCCTTCGGCCGCGGCCTGCCCGCCTTGCGCAAGCGGGTGGAGGCTGACCTCAAGAAGCGCAAGCATACCAAGGAAAAGACGATCGCGGCGGTCGTCAAGCTGCTCGACACCGCGCACCTCAGGATCGGCAACGAGACCTATGCCAAGAGCAACAAGAGCTTCGGGGTCACCACATTGCGCGATCGGCATGCGCGCATCAAGGGCGGCACGCTGAAGCTTCAGTACAAGGCGAAATCGGGCAAGCTGAAGATGCTGACGATCACCGATCGCAGCCTCGCGCGGTTCGTGAAGAAATGCCAGGACCTGCCCGGCCAGAAGCTGTTCCAATATGTCGACGCCGACGGCGCGCCCCGGGCCGTGACGTCGTCCGACGTCAACGCCTATATCAAGGAAGCGATGGGCACGGATTTTACCGCCAAGCACTTTCGCACCTGGGGGGCGAGCGTGATCGCCTTCGAGACGCTGGCTGAGGCGGACAAGGACATCAGCCTGAAGACGCTGCTCGCGCCGGTCACCGAAAAGCTCGGCAACACGCCGGCGATCGCGCGCAAATCCTATGTCCACCCGGCGCTGATCGCACTGATCAAGGACGGGCAGGAGGCGTTCCGCGCCTCGCTCAACCTGCCGCGCACGACTCGCTGGCTGAGCCGGGCGGAGCGCGGGTTCATCGCGTTCCTGGAGACCGGGGACAATTCGAACGAGCGCAAGGCGGCTTGATTGCCATCCCGCTTGTCACCCCGGGCTTGACCCGGGGTCCCGCTTCTTCTCGAAGGCCGCTAGGCAGCGGGAGCCCGGCTCAAGGCCGGGGTGACGACGTGGAAATCCCTGACGAGTTATCCAGCAGGACCGAATGACAGCAAAGAACACAACGGCCCCGCTGCCGAAGATTTCCGCCGACGATCTGCAGCAGCAGGTCCGCACCTTCTGGACATCGAGCATCGACTGGTTCGGTCAGCACTGGCTGCAGATCGCCATCGCGCTGGCGGTAGGTACCGGGATCGCGCTGGCGCTGCTGTGGCTGCGCAGCCTCGGGCCGAAGCTCGCGCGGCGATCGGCCTCAGGCAAGGGCTGGACCGCGGTGTTCGGCCGCGCAATCGAGCGTACCAGCACCTTCTTCGTCGTGATGATCGCGGCGAAGCTGGTCGCCGGCTATGCCGGCCCGCCGGAAATGGTCGCCAAGACGATCGACTTCCTGTTCACCCTCGCCGCCGTGTTCCAGGCGGCGACCTGGGCACGCGAGCTGATTCTCGGCGCGATCGAGCATCGCACGCGCGCGGAGAATTACTCGGGCGAGGCGCTGATGAATGCGATGGGGCTGATCCGCCTCCTCGTCACGATCGTCGTCTTCGCCATCGCCTTCGTGGTCGTGCTCGACAACCTGGGCGTCAACGTGACGGGCCTGGTTGCCGGTCTGGGCGTCGGCGGCATCGCGATCGGTCTCGCCGCGCAGGGCATCTTCGCCGACCTGTTCGCGGCGCTGGCAATCATTTTCGACCGCCCGTTTCGCCGCGGCGACGCGATCACCTATGATTCGAGCTCCGGCACCGTGGAGGAGATCGGCCTCAAATCCACCCGCATCCGCGGCATCAACGGCGAGCAGCGGATCATCTCCAACCGCAACCTGCTGGACAAGGAGATCATCAACAACACCCAGCGCGAGCGTCGCCGCACGAAGCTGGCGATCGGCGTCGGCTACGAGACCGATCGCGACCTGCTCGACCGGCTGCCGCAGATCTTCAAGGAGGTCGTCGAGGGCCAGGAGCTCGTCTTCGTACGTGCCGGCTTCGTCGCGTTCGGCGGCTCGTCGGTCGATTTCGAGCTCGAGTTCGATTCGCCGCACGCCGACTATCAGATGTCCTATGACGCGCGGCACAAGGTGGGCATCGCGCTGTACCGTCGCCTCGATGCGGAGGGCATCTCGATACCCTTCCCCACTCAGACGACCTATACGGCTGCGCCGGACGGCACGCTCATCATGCCCTATCCGCAAGTGCAGGCGGTTCACGACATCGCGCACGATCGCCCGGGCGGGAATCGCCCCGCCTGAGCGACCGACGCCATCACAGCACGAAATCCGCCGCTACCAGCGTGTGATGACCGGCGAGGCGGATGGCGACATCGGCGACGCTGTCGCCGTTCACGTCACCGTACACCATCGTGTCCGATCCGGCGGTCTCAAGGCGTAGCTGCCCGGCCACGCCGCTGAACGCCGCCGCGCCGATGTAGGAAAACGCCTGGTCGCCGGCAGCGGTGCTGACCGCGTCGATGCCGGACAGGACGATACGGTCACGCTGCGCGTGGCTGAAATCCATGATCATGTCGGCCGTGGCGAGCGTCGCACCCGTCTCGCCGGGTCCGAACTGGAAGCGGTCTGCGCCGAGCCCGCCGAAGAGCGTGTCCTTCCCCTCGCCCCCGAGCAGCACGTCGTTGCCGGCACCACCGGCCAGCAGATCGTCACCGGCCCCCCCCTCCAGCCGGTTGTCGCCGGCATTGCCTTCGATCCGGTTATGCAGGGCGTTACCCACCCCCTTCAGGTCGCCCGCGCCGGTGAGCGTCAGCGCCTCCACCTCCTTGCCCAGTACATAGTCGATCGAGGCATTGACCGTGTCATATCCCTGACCGGCCTTTTCGATCAGCCGGTCGTCGCGATGATCGACGACATAGCTGTCGTCGCCGACGCCGCCCACCATCCGGTCAGCGCCGGTGCCGCCGTCGAGCAGATCATTGCCCCGCGCGCCGGCCAGGCGATCGTCACCAGCGCCGCCCTGCAGATAATCGTCCTTCAACCCGCCGCTGAGATCGTTGGCGGCGCCATCGCCCGTCACCGTCTCGCCGTTCCCCGAATAGTTGGGCGCAGACAGGAAGCGGCCGCTGGTCGCGTCGTAATCCAGGTAATCATCGGCATATTCGACGGCGCGCACCGTGTAAGCGCCGTTCAGGAAACCGGTCGCGGCGAGGAAATAGGTGCCGCTCTGCTGCGCGGTGAAGACGTTACCGGCGCTCACCACCACGCCTTCGGCGTCATGCAGCGCCAGCGTTGGGGGCAGGAACCCGCCCGTCGCGGAGAAGACATAGCTTTTACCCGCGACCAGATCGACGCGGAACCAGTCGCTGTCCTGCATCGCCTGGATATTGCCCGAGGCCGTGCCGCCGACCGCCAGAACACCGGTGGTGGATGCGTTGTCCGCGAAATCGTCGGCGAAGCTAGCGACGCCGACGGTGTAGCGGACCGCCGCGTCGCTCTGGCGCGAGGCATAGCCGGTCGCCTCGACATAGACGGTACCGCTCGTCGTAGCGGTGAACGTCGGGCCGAGCAGATTGCCGGAAGCGTCGACGAAATTGGCGAGCGCGAAATAGGGCGAATTGTTTCCCGCCGTGCGCGCGTTCAGGCTGTAGGAGGTGCCGGCGACCACCTCGACGGCGATCCAGTCCGTGTCAAACGCCGCCTCGAACATCGCCTGGGTGGAGCCACCCACCACCACGCTGCCCGCACGCGCGGCGCTGTCGGTGAAATCGTCGGTTACCCGCGCCACCTCAAGGTGATAATCGGTGGTGCGCTCGATCGCCGCTGCCTGGACGTAGAAGGTGCCGGTCTTGGTCGCCGTGAACGACGTCTCGTTCGGGGTGCCGGCGCCGAACGCGCCCGGGAAGGACAGAAACTCGCCGCGCGGGGAAAGCACGGCCAGCATGCCGTTGCTGCCGGCCTCGGCGCCGGACAGGCGGATGCGATAGGTTTCCCCTTCGACCATGTCGACCTTGAACCAGTCCGCATCGCCGACATAGTTCAGCCGCGCGTCGATCGCACCGACGCCGTCTTCCAGCACGATCGTCCCGGCGGTGCGCGGCGTCTGGCCGTAATCATCCTCCACCCGAGCGCTGCTCAGCGTCAGGCGATAATTGACTGCCGAGAAGCCGGCCGGATCTCCCGCCTCGCGCACGACGATGAAATACTCGCCGGAGGTGAGCGGGACGAATGTGCCCTTGCCGTTGCCGTCTAGCGTGAACGGCGAGACGATCGCCCCGTCCGCCGTGGTGACGAAGGCCTCGAACTCGCCGGTCGATTTTACGGTGAAGGTATATTCGCGGCCCGCGACCATCGAAGTCTTGAACCAGTCCGCATCGGCCGATGCCTCGGCGCGTCCGGTCGCTACTTGCCCCGCCGCCACCACGCCCGTCGACAGGCTGTTGTCCGCAAAGTCGTCAGCGATCTCGTTGATGCGAATCGAATAGCTGCCGGCCTGCACGCCGGTGGCGCTGAACCAGTAGGTGCCGCTTGTCAGCGCGGTGAAATGGCCGGGCTGGTCCGGATTGGAGCCGGCCTCGCCGTCGAACAGGTAGAATTCGTCGCCGGGGCCCTGAACGCGAAAGACGCCGCCGGCGGCACCATCGATCACCAATGTATAGGATTGCCCAGCCACCAGCTCGACCGCGAACCAGTCGCTGTCGTCCGCCACTTCCCACACGCCGTTCGCGATCGCCGCCATCGTCCTCACCTCGTCACTCGCGCGCGCCCGTCGCGCCGCTTTGTGCGTGGTCTATGATCGGCCCGCGGCGAGGCCAGACATGCGCGACTGGAGCGGCGAGTGCTGCGACGGCGGCGACGAAAGCGACGAAAGCGACGAAAGCGACGAAGCGGCCGCGCCGCGCGTCAGTTCAGCAAGGCGTGCAGCAGATGAATGGCCTCGGTCTCGCGGCTCACGCCCAGCTTGGCGAACAGCGCGCGCAAGTGGCTGCGCAGCGTTTCACGGGTAATGCCGCGGGCAGCACATATCGAATCGCGCGGACGCCCCGCCCGCAGCAGCAGCGCGATCTCCGCCTCGCTGGCCGTCAGACCATAGGCTTCGCGCAGGAATTCGAGGTCAGCCGCACTCGATCCGCCGGATCGCTTCGCGACCAGGATCGCGAACGGCGCAAAGCCCATGTTCCATTCGCGCGCGGGAAGGCGATGCAGCTTGAGCATCAGCACGCCCGTCCCATCCGCCACCGCGACATTGCGCGCCAGCACCTGCCCGCCGGCCACTGCCGCGAAAGCTGCCGCCAGCCGCCGATCCTCCGCCGCGTGCGGCAAGCGGACATGGCCGTCGGCCAGGCTCAGCACCCCGTCGTGAAGCAGGGTCTCCGCCGCAAGGGTGACCGCGCGCACCGCCATCGTGCGGTCAAGAACGAAGCACGCGGTGCCCATCGCCTCGAAGCTGCCCGCGACCAGCCGATGCCCCTCGCGCTCCAGGGCGACCTGCAGTGCGACCGCCGCTGAGGCCGATCCCCTGACGCGCGAAAACAACGCTCTCGCCTCGTCCGTCGTCGGGCCGGCCCGCTCTGATCGAAGCAGCGCAAGCCCAATCAGCCCGGTCTCGCCGGTCAGCAGGTTCGTCTGGCAACCATAAGGGATGCGCAGGTCACTGCAGAGATCGAGATACGCATCGTCCACCAGATGACGCTTCACCGCATCGTAGCGATCTTCCCAGACGATCGTGCTGGCCGGCGTGGTGACGCCCGCGGCGACGCGGAAGTTGGTGCTCGGCGTGACCAGCTCGGCGCGATCGGCCGCGGCATGAGCGGCGGCATCCATGTTGCTGACCCAGTTGAAACCGAGTTCGAAGTCACGACCGATGCCGATGATTTGCGCGTGATCGGATCCGGTGGCCGCTGCCAGATGCCCGAGCGCGTCAAGCCATTGCTCCGGCTCGACCGCCGCAGCAAGAAACGCCCCCTCAATTGCCTGCGGCTGCCCCAAGCCCTGCAACTCTGCTGTTTGAACAGGGCCTTAACGCATGTCTTAACCAAAAACCAGCGATTGCAGCCAGGTTATCGCTGTCCAAACATTTTTGTCATGAAGGCATCGGCGGCCTTGCCCATGGCGTCGGCAAATTGCGTGTGATCGGCCGCACCTGTCTCGCCCGGCCGCTCCGGTGCCGGCTTCGCCGCGGGGGCAGGCGCGCGCGCCTGCTTGGCCGCGATCGCCGCCACCGCCGTTGCCGCCATCGCCAGGCCGGACGCCAATGCCTGACGCCCTTCGCGGCTCTGCGCCTTCTCGATCAGCGCCTCGCCCGCCCGGCGTGCTTCCTTGGGCACCTTCACGCCGCCGATCTCCTTGGGAATGCGGAAACCCTTCTTGCCCTTCTTCGCCATCGTCGCCCCGTTTCGTGAGTGTATCGCCGATATAATACACGTGGGCCCCGATTCAATATCCGCCGGCGGCTTGGCAGGAACGGCCGCGCGCATCATTACCACCTCCATGGTCGCCATTCCCATCACCCGTTCGATCAGCATCGACAGCGACGAACTGATCGAAAGCGCCACCCGAGCGGGCGGGCCGGGCGGCCAGCACGTCAACACCACCGACAGCGCGGTGATCCTGCGCTTCGACGTCGCGAACTCCCCCTCGCTGCCGGCGGCGGTAAAGGAGCGGCTGGCGGTGCTGGCGGGCAGCCGGATGACGCGCGAAGGCGTGCTCGTCCTGCGCAGCGAGGGCAGCCGGTCGCAGATCCTCAACCGTCAGGAAGTGCGCGACCGGCTGGTGGCACTGATCCAGCAGGCGACGATCGTCCCCAAGAAGCGCCGCCCGACCAAGCCGACCAAGGCGTCACAGACGCGCCGGGTGGATGCGAAGTCGAAGCGGGGTGCGGTGAAGGCCAACCGGCGGCGGCCGGTTGATTGAGGGTGACTAACGGCGGCAATGGGGAGGAAAGCGGACGCTCCCTCAAGCTTTCGGTGGCCAATCAGTGGTGTCATAATCCGGATGCTGGAACGAAATGATCCCGGCCAAGTGAGCAGCGGCTCTTGGCTCATCTGCTGGGTGCTCAGGCAATCTAGCCAACGCTGCAAAATCAGCGATGCGATCCGGTGAGGCAAGTTGCTCTCTCAGTTGAAGCACGGGCGGCTTGTCCATGACGCCGAGCGCGAAGCTTATGTGGCCCTCACCGTATTCGAAGGTCAGGGGTGTACCGCATTCTCCGCAGAACCCTCGCCGCACCTTGTTAGAACTCTGGAAATAACGCGGTCGATTTCTGGTCCAAGTCACTGCATCGAATGGCGCACCGACGTAAGGGCCGAATAGCCCGCCCGTCGCCTTCTGGCACATGCGACAATGGCAGATGGAGGCTTCTCCAAGTTCACCTTCAATCCGGAAGCGCACCGCTCCGCATTGGCATCCACCGGTACTGGTCGTCATCGCCGCAGAGTTTCATACCTGCGGATCGTCTGCAACTGGGCGGTGGCGGAATTTCCGCTTTCGAAAACCGTCCCCATGATAGCTGCCGTTCCGCTTTCGGGAAGCGCCTCAACACCCGCAAGTGACCGGAATCGGCAAGGAAAGCGGACCTTCCTTCCCATGCCGCAGCCGCTCGGTTACCGTCGATGCATGGACGTGCTGGACTGGTTCGCGCTCTGGTATGAGGCGCAGTGCGATGGCGATTGGGAGCACGGGTTTGGCCCGAGCATCGGGACCATCGACAATCCCGGCTGGTCGTTGAAGGTCGAGCTATCCGGAACGGACTGCGATGGACGTGTGCTAGATCGCATCGCTCACAATTACGAGCACGAGACGGACTGGTGGACCTGTTGGACAGAGGGGAATGCTTTCCACGGAGCCGGCGGCCCTCGCCACCTTCGCTCGCTGCTTGAGGCTTTCCGCGACTGGGCGACGAATGTCCGGTGATGGGGCGAAAACTGACACTCCGCCAAGCTCACCTCCCCATGCGTGCACATGAGGAGGACAAGATCAGCTTGCCGGGCTCGCTTCCCCCTCACCCGTAAACTTGGCCGCCGCGAACCGCTCGGGCCAGGGCGCTTCGGCCGCGACGTCGGGCTTGCCCGCGCGCGGCACCGTGAGCGCGGCGGCGTGGAGCATCATGCCGCCGGGGTTCGCGCGGCCGTACACCGGATCGCCCAGCACCGGGACGCCCAGCCCCTCCAGCGCATGGACGCGGATCTGATGCGTGCGGCCGGTGGCGGGGCGGAACTCGACCAGCGCCAGACCGTCGCGCACGTCGATCAACCGCCATGCCGTGCGCGCCGCCTTGCCTGCCGCATCGCGCGTCATGCGCCAGCCGCGCTCGGCGCTCGACACCTTGCCGAGCGGCAGGTCGATCTCGCCCGTTTCTCCCGCCGGCACGCCGTCAAGGATCGCGACATAGCGCTTCGTCACCGCCCCCGCCTCGAACGCCTGCTGCAGCCGCGCATGCGCCTTGGGGTTGCGCGACAAGAGCAGACAGCCGCTGGTATCGCGATCTAGCCGGTGCACCGGCTGCGGCCAGCGGCGAAAGCCGAAGGTGAGGTTGGATAGGTGGTTTTCGAGGCTGATCGAGCCATCGCGCGGAGGATCGACCGGCAGCCCGGCGGGCTTGTCGATCACCAACGCCTCGCCATCGAGGAAGAGCACCCTGTCGCCTAGCATGCAAGCGCCCTTGCCATTGTCGCGCGCCGGAGGCCAGAGAGACAAGGATGCGTCATTCTCTCTCCGCCCTCTTTCTGCTCGCCGCCGTGCCAGCGCAGGCACAATTGTGCGACGGCGCCAGCGCCCCGGTCAGCACCGACGGGCGGGTGCTCGGCCACCTTCCCTATGGCGATGCCGCGCCGGGCACGCTGGTCGATGCGCCCGCGGGAACGGCGCTCGGAACCTGCCGTCTTCGCCCCGAGGCTGCAGCGGATCTCGCGCGGCTTCTCGCGGCGGCGGCGAACGATCCGGCGGTGAAGGGGCAGCTTTATGCCTTTTCGTGCCACCGCTCGCTCGGGCACCAGCAGGCGACGTTCTGCCGATCGCGTGAGAGTGCCAACGGGCTCGATCGCGCCATCTCCGCCGCCCCGCCGGGGCACAGCGAGCATGCCACCGGCTATGCGCTGGATTTCACCGTCCGACCAGCCGACGGCTGCCCGGATGCCGAGGCCTGCATGGCGGCCAAGCCCGCTTTCCGCTGGCTCATCGCCCATGCCGCGCGGTTCGGATTCGAGATGTCGTTTCCCGCCAGCAACAAGCAGAACGTGAAGTGGGAACCGTGGCACTGGCGCTGGGTGGGAATGTCCGCCGCCGCGCCCGGCGCGGCCAGGGCGCGCTTTCTTTTCGCCCGCGCACGCCGTGATTTCCCGGCCAATCCTGCGGTCGATCCGGTGGTGGTTAAGGTCACGCCCCCGCCGCTCGTTCAGGCGGCGCCGGTCGCGGCGCCCGAAACAAAGATGCAGCGGCGGGAGCGGGAACGGCGCGAGCGGCGTGAACGGCGGCAGCGCCGGGCGGAAAGCCGATAGGCACGGCCCTGCGAACGCCAAAACCGAAAAGCGGCCCTCCGGGATTCTCGCCGGAGAGCCGCTGATCTGGCGCGGACGTATCAGCCCTTCAGCTTCGCCGCCGTCTCGGCAATGCGCTTGCCCTGATAGCGGGCGCCGCCGAGATCGATGTCGGTGGGCTGGCGGCTGCCGTCGCCGCCCGCCAGCGTGGTCGCGCCATAGGGCGAACCGCCATGGATCGCGTCCATCGTCATCTGCGCCTGATAGCCATAGTCCAGGCCGACCACCGTCATTCCGAAATGCAGCAAGTTGGTGATGATCGAGAACAGCGTCACTTCCTGGCCGCCATGCTGCGTTGCGGTCGAGGTGAAGGCACCGCCGACCTTGCCGTTCAGCGCACCGCGTGCCCACAGGCCGCCGGCCTGATCGAGGAACGCCGCCATCTGGCTCGGCATGCGGCCGAAACGGGTGGGCGCGCCGATGATGATGGCATCATAGTCCGCCAGCGCGTTCACGCCCTCGATCTCCGGATGCGTATCGTCGACCTGAAAACCGGCCGCCGCTGCGACCTCCTTCGGCGCCGTCTCGGGCACGCGGCGGACGTCCACCTCGGCGCCGGCCTCGCGGGCCCCCTCGGCTACGGCATCGGCCATCTTCGCGAGATGGCCGTACGACGAATAATAAAGAACCAGAACCTTCGCCATGATGTGTCTCCATAAATCCCCCTCCCGCTTGCGGGAGGGGTTAGGGGTGGGAACAATCTTGAAGTGTCGGGGAGTGGAAACGCCCACCCCCAGCCCCTCCCGCAAGCGGGAGGGGAGCTTTACGCTGCGTCTACAAGAACCAGTTCGGCATCCTCGGCGGCGGCAATCGTATAGGTGCCACCGATCAGCGCCGCGCCGTCACGGGCGGCGAACGCTTCGCCGTCAATGGTGATCGCGCCGGTCGCCGCGACGAGATAGGCGTGGTGCCCCTCGCCCACCGTGTACGTGACGCTTTCGCCCGACCGGATGGTCGCGCCCAGCACGCGGGCGTCGGCCCTGATCGGCAGTGCCTCGCGATCGTCGGCAAAGCCGCTCGCCAGCGTCACGAAATGGCCGGAACGATCGTCCTTGGGGAACGGCTTCGCGCCCCAGCTCGGGCTGCCGCCCTTGCTGCGCGGCTCGATCCAGATCTGGAAGATCGTGGTCGGCTCGTTCTCCAGATTGTATTCGGCGTGGCGAACGCCCGACCCGGCGCTCATCACCTGGACATCGCCGGCCTCGGTGCGGCCGCTGTTGCCCATCGAGTCCTGGTGCGTGATCGCGCCGGAACGGACATAGGTGATGATCTCCATGTCGCGGTGCGGATGCGGCGGGAAGCCGTTCTGCGGGGCAATCGTGTCATCATTCCACACACGGATCGCCCCCCAGCCCATCCGGGCCGGATCATAATAATCGGCGAAGCTGAAATGGTGGCGCGCGTCCAGCCAGCCGTGATCGGCATGGCCCAGGCTGTCGAAGGGTCGCCGCTCGATACGGGTAATGGTGTCGGTCATGTCAAACCTCCATCGGTTGCGACGGAAATAAGTAAGAGGCGTGCTGTCGAAAATAGAAACGATTGAAACGGATTGTTTCAACAGTTAATCAAGCGCCGAACCGCGGAACGAGGACCATGCCATGCGCCTGCCTGATCTCGAAGCATGGGCGATTTTCGCGACCGTTGCCGAGCACCGCTCCTTCACCGGTGCCGCCGATGCGCTGGGGCTCAGCAAGGCGACGATTTCGAAGGCCGTGTCCCGGCTGGAGGCCGATCTGGGCCAGTCGCTGTTCCACCGTACATCGCGTCGCCTGGCGCTGACCGAAGCGGGGCGACCGCTCGCGGAGCATGCCGCCTTGATACTCGCATCGGCGCAGGCGGCGGAGGAGGCCGCGCGGGATGCCGCCACAGCGCCCGCGGGCCGCATCCGTCTGGCCGCGCCGATGACCTTCGGCGTCAGCCATGTCTCGCCGCTGCTGGCCGAGTTCCTGTCGCACCACCCGGGGATCGAGATCGAGCTGCACCTGTCGGACGCGCGCGTCGATATCGTTGCGGAGGGCTTCGACATCGCCCTGCGCATCGCGGAGCTGCCCGACAGTTCGCTTCGGGCGCGCCGGCTGTGCTCGATCGCGTCCTATCTGGTCGCCGCGCCCGCCTATCTCGACCGGCGGGGCACGCCGACCCACCCGGGCCAGCTCGGCGAGCATGACCTGCTCGGCTATACCAATGTCTCCGGGCCGTGGCGCTTCCGCGGGCCGGGCGGGGCGGAGGTATCGGTGAAGGCGCAGGGGCCGATTGCCGCCAACAGCGGCGATGCGCTGATCCCCGCGCTGGTGGCGGGGCTCGGCATCGCGCGCCTGCCCGCCTTCATCCTCGGCGATACGCTGACAACCGGCAAGGTGGTGGAGATCCTGCCCGAATGGCGACCCGCACCGATCGGCCTCCACCTGCTCACCCCGCCGAGCCCGCTGCGCCCCGCGCGAGTCGAGGCGCTCATCGCCTTTCTCAGCGATCGGCTGAAGGATTAACGGGCAAAACCCGTCCGAAGCGGTTCGCTGATCCAGATCGTTGTCGCGCCGCCTCGATGCGCTAGGATCGGCGGCATGAACGGCAAAGCCGCAATCCTGGCGATCGACCTGCTCAACACCTTCGACTTCGGCGGCGGCGAGGCGCTGCGGGAGCGTGTCCGCGCGATGGCCGGGCCGATCGAGGCGCTGCGCCGCCAGGCCGCGGCGGCGGATGTTCCCGTCATCTTCGTCAACGACAATTACGGCCGATGGCATGACGAGCCCAGCGCGCTGATCGACTTCGTGATTCGGGAGGGCAAGGGCGGCGACCTGGCGGAGCAGCTGAAGCCGCGCCCGGGCGATTATTTCGTCATCAAACCCGAATCGTCCGGCTTCTATGCCACCACCCTGCCCGCGCTGTTGCCGCGCCTGGGGGTCTCGCGCCTCGTACTGATCGGCGTGGCGAGCGATATCTGCGTGCTGTTCACGGCGGCGGACGCACACATGCGCGAATATGACCTGTGGGTTCCCGCCGACGCGGTCGGCGCGGAACATGCCGAACGCGGCCGTTGGGCGCTGGAGATGATGGCGCACAGCATGAGCGCGGAGGTACGACCCGTCGGGGAATGGTCGCTGGCCGAATGGCTGGCGAGCGAGCCGAAGGTCGCGCCGGGAAAACGCACCTGATCTGTTGCAACGCGCCCCGATCTGCCACGTTCATCGATGATGAACCGGCTTTCACCTGACGAAGACGACGCGCGATACATTCGCCGGCTGTTCCTGACGCTCGGCGTCGCGGCGCTCGCGGCAACGCTGTACTTCACCGGCGATCTGCTCATCCTGGCGTTCGGATCGATACTGGGCGCGATCGTCATCCACGCGATGGCGGAGATCTATGAGGAGCGTCTGCACCTGTCCGCCCGCCCGGCGCTCGGCGGCGCGATCATCACGGTTCTGGCGCTTATCGTCTTCCTTGGCTGGCTGTTCGGGGTGGAGTTCCGCACCCAGGTGAACGTCCTCGTCACCCGCCTGCCGGGTATCCTGGAGGAGATCGGGGCGCAGCTTTCGGTCTCGCCGGTCGGTGCCAAGGTGGTGGATGCGGTCCGCGCGGCCTTCGCCGGCAGCCGCGTGGCGCAGGATATCGGCGGGCTGGCGGAGGGCGCCGGCCAGTTCGTGCTGAACGCGCTGCTCGTGCTGGTCGGCGCGATTTTCTTCGCGGTCGATCCCAAGATCTATGAGCGCGGCTTCCTGCTCCTGATGCCGCCATCCAAGCGTGCCGTGGTCGAGGACGCCCTTCTCGACACGGCGTCCACCTTGCGGCTGTGGCTGCGCGCGCAGCTGATCCAGATGACGACGATGGGGGTGCTGGTCGGCCTTGGCCTCTGGCTGGTCGGCGTGCCCTCCTCCCCGGCACTGGGGCTGCTGACCGGGCTCAGCGAGTTCATCCCCTATGTCGGCCCGCTGGCGGCGATGGTGCCGGCGCTGGGCCTTGCCGCCACGCAATCGGTCAATCACGTGCTGTGGACGCTGGGCGTGTTCGCCGTGGTCCGCGTGGTGCAGACCAATTTCATCACGCCTTTTGTCACCAGCCGCGTCGTGGCGATCCCGCCCGCAATCACGCTGTTCGCCATTCTCGCGATCGGCGCCGTCTTCGGGCTGTTCGGCCTGTTCTTCTCGGCAGCGATCCTAGTGGTCGTCTACACGCTAGTCCGGAGCCTGTATTTGCGCGACGTTCTGGGGGAGGATATCCCGCGATCGCGCCACCGAACGCTGTTCGACTCGGCAGGTTTTCGCCGCGACTCGCCGGAAAAGCTGGATTAATTCCTTATTTACCTTTTGCGTTCAGATGTTGAATGGTTAATGGATCGCTTGGGGTGTCCCGCATCGTCGGATGCTCCCAAACGGGGGAATGACCGATGCGCGTGCTGCTGATCGAGGACGAGCCGACCACCGCCAAGGCAATCGAGCTGATGCTCTCCGCCGAGGGGTTCAACGTCTATTCCACCGATCTGGGGGAAGAGGGCTTGGACCTTGGAAAGCTCTATGACTACGACATCATCCTGCTCGATCTGAACCTGCCGGACATGCACGGCTATGACGTGCTGAAGAGGCTGCGCGTCGCCCGGGTATCGACGCCGGTGCTGATCCTGTCCGGCGTGAACGAGATGGAATCGAAAGTGCGCAGCTTCGGCTTCGGCGCTGACGATTATGTGACCAAGCCGTTCCATCGCGAGGAACTGGTCGCCCGCATCCACGCCGTCGTGCGCCGCTCCAAGGGACATTCGCAGTCGGTGATCAAGACCGGCAAGCTTTCCGTGAACCTTGATGCCAAGACGGTGGAAGTCGATGGCGCGCGCGTTCACCTGACGGGCAAGGAATATGCCATGCTGGAGCTGCTGTCGCTCCGCAAGGGCACCACCCTGACCAAGGAAATGTTCCTCAACCACCTGTACGGCGGGATGGACGAGCCCGAACTGAAGATCATCGACGTCTTCATCTGCAAGCTGCGCAAGAAGCTCAGCATGGCGTGCGAGGGCGAAAATTACATCGAGACCGTCTGGGGCCGCGGCTATGTGCTGCGCGAGCCCGACGAGGTGGCCGCGCAAGTCGCCTGATCATTCCCGCACGTCGGGGAGAAGGCCGCGGTGTCGGGGGGCACCGCGGCCTTTACTGTGTTCGGCCGAGGAGATTTACCCGGTCACACCCGGCGGGCCCGGGCAACCAGCCCGGTCAGGTGATCATGAAGCGCCGCCGTGTTCGCTTCCCAGGTGAAGCCGGACACATGCGCCCGCACCGCTTCTTGCGACGAGGGATATTGCAACAGCTCCGAAAGGGCGGCCGCGAAGGCACCCGCGTCACGCGGCACGATCCGTCCCGCTGCAGGCCCGTTCACCACCTCCGCCGCGCCGCCCGCCGGCGTGATCACGATCGGCGTGCCGCAGGCCAGCGCCTCGACCCAGACGTTGGCGAGCCCCTCCGACGCCGAGGCCAGCGCCATGACGTCGGCGGCCGCGAACAGGGCAGGCAGATCGGCGTGGGGCATCGCGCCGAGCAGGCGAACGCGCGCCCCCAGCCCCGCGCGCGCGATCGCCGCTTCGATGGCAGGACGGTCCGGCCCCTCTCCCGCGATCAGCAACGTCGTGTCGGGCAACCGCGCGATGGCATCGATGACGATGCGATGGCCCTTGCGCTCGATCAGCGCGCCCACCGACACCACCAGAGCGCCGGCCACGCCCAGCCGCACCTTTGCCGCGTCGCGATCGAGTGGGAAGAACCGATCTAGATCAACGCCGGTGTGATGCACGCGGACGCGATCCGCGGGGATGCCGAGGGCCGCCATATCGTCCCGCATCGCCGCGGAGACCGCGAGCAACCCGTCCGCCGCACAGCCAGCGGCCCGCACCTGCGCGGCGGTCGCTCGCTGCCGTCCCCAGTGGTGGATGTCAGCACCGCGCGCCTTGATCGACACGGGAACGCCGTAGCGCCGCCCCAGCGCCACCGCCGCCGGGCCGTCCGGGAAGAAGAAGGACGCATCGATGACGTCGAAAGCGAACTGATCGCGCATCCGGTCCAGCAGCGGGATCAGGGCGCGGGTCAGTCCGGCCGCGTGGAATCGTCCCTGCGTTGCCGGCCAGACCGGAAAGCGGGGGCGATCGACGGTCAGGCCCTTCCAGGTCTCGGAGGCCGGCAGGGCCGACAAGGCGCGATAATGCCGGTGCCGCCGCAGCGGGGCGGGCGGCAGGCCGATCGGCGCGACCACGCGCACCGCAACTCCCGAGGCCGCCGCCAGCCCGAGTGTCTGACGCTCGACGAACACCCCGAAATTCGGCCGGGTCGCATCGGGAAACAGCGTGGAAAGCATCAGGACGCGCAGCATGGCGCCCGTTCTACCCGCCGATCGGTTAAGGCCGCGTGCGAAATCGTCCGCTGGCGGCGGCGTCACGCCATGGCCCTCGATTGTCCGCCCTGCTACGCCTGCCGTCATGGGTCACGCGCATCACGGCCATGGGCATCATCACGGGCATGGCCATGCGCCGGGGCATGGGCATGGGTATGGGCATGATCACGGCCACCATCACCACCCGGCGCCGCCGGAATCCTGGGATCGCGCCTTCGCCATCGGCATCGCGCTGAACCTTGCCTATGTCGTTGCGGAGGCGAGCGCCGGCTTGTGGACCGGCTCGGTCGCGCTGCTTGCGGATGCCGGCCACAATCTGTCCGACGTGCTCGGCCTGGCCGTAGCCTGGGGCGGAGCGGCACTGGCGCGCGCGGCGCCGTCGAAGCGCTTCACCTACGGGCTGAAGGGTTCGACCATCCTGGCAGCGCTGGCGAACGCCCTGTTGCTGCTGGTGGCATTGGGCGCGATCGCGCTGGAGGCGGGGCATCGCTTCGCGGATCCGGCGCCCGTGCCGGGGCTGACGGTGTCGGCGGTGGCGGCGATCGGCATCGTGATCAACGGGCTCACCGCCCTGCTCTTCGCGCGCGGGCGCAAGGGCGACGTCAATATCCGCGGCGCCTATCTTCACATGCTCGCCGACGCCGCGGTCTCGGCCGGCGTGGTAGTGTCCGGGCTCGTGATCTGGACGACGGGCACGGCGTGGATCGACCCCGCGGTCAGCCTCGTCATCGCCGCGCTGATCTTCTGGCAGACCTGGGGCTTGCTGCGCGAGACGGTCGAGATGAGCCTGGCCGCCGTTCCGCGTGCGATCGACTATGATCGCGTCTGGGATTCGCTTGCCGCCCTGCCGGGCGTCGCGCAGGTCCACGATCTGCACATCTGGCCGATGTCGACCACCGAACCGGTCCTGACGGCGCACCTGCTGATGCCATCGGGCCATCCGGGCGACGGCTTCCTCCGCCAGGCGCAGGACATGCTGCACGATCGCTTCGGCATCGGCCACGCGACGCTGCAGGTGGAAACGGGCGAGGCGCCGTGCGTGCTGGAGCCTGACGAAGCCGTCTGACCCCCTCCCTCTTGCGGGGAGGATGGATCAATACACCCGCGCCACCGCGAATTCGACCGCCTCGATCATCGCATCCTTGGCCTTGCTCGCGGGAAAGGGCGACAGCGCATCGATCGCACGCTGGCCGTAATGCCGCGCCCGCGCGATCGTATCGTCCACCGAGCGGGAGGAGCGAACCAGATCCACCGCCTGAGCGAAATCCGCATCGCTCACCCGCCGACCCTCGACCGCGTCCTTCCAGAACGCCCGCTGTTCCGCGTTCCCGCGGGCATAGGCGAGGATCACCGGAAGCGTCATCTTGCCCTCGCGGAAATCGTCGCCGGCGTCCTTGCCCATCGTGCCCGCGTCCGAGGTATAATCGATCGCATCGTCGACCAGCTGGAACGCGATGCCGAGGTTCCGGCCATAGGCATCGAGCGCGGCTTCCTCCGCCTCCGACCGTTCCGCCACCACGGCGGCCACCCGGCACGCCGCGGCAAACAGCGCGGCGGTCTTGGCGTCGATGATCTCCAGGTAGCGATCCTCCGCCAGGTCGACGCGCCGCACGGCGGTCAGCTGGTTCACCTCGCCCTCGGCGATCACCGCGGAGGCGTTGGAGAGGATCTTCAGCGCCTTGAGGCTACCCGCCTCGACCATCAGTTCGAACGATCGCGAGAACAGAAAATCGCCGACCAGCACGCTCGCCGGATTGCCCCAGATGAGATTGGCGGTGCGCTTGCCGCGACGCATGTCGGACCCATCGACCACGTCGTCGTGCAGCAGCGTCGCGGTGTGGATGAACTCCACCGCCGCGGCGAGGCCGTGGTGGCGACCGCCGGAATAATCCAGCAGCCGCGCGCTCGCCAGCGTCAGCATCGGCCGCATCCGCTTGCCCCCGCCGGCGATCAGGTGACCGGCCAGTTCGGGGATCAGCGGGATCTCGGACTGCATGCGACGGCGGATCGCATCGTTCACGCGATTCATGTCATCGGCGACCAGCCGAATCATCGGGTCTAGCGAAGGCTCATGCCCGGCAAGGCGGTGGACGGTAGCGCTCATCTGCAACTGCCTCTACGGACGCTAGCGCGAGCCCGCAATGGGAGGGCCGCAAAGGGAGGGCGCGAATGCCGGACGAGGTGCTGAAGGGTTACAGGAAGAGCATCGACAATATCGATGCGGCCCTTGTCTGCCTGCTCGCCGAACGGTTCAAGGTCACCCAGGCGGTCGGCCGCTACAAGGCCCAGTCCGGATTGCCGCCCGCCGATCCCGGCCGCGAGGACGCGCAGATCGCGCGCCTTCGCGCACTGGCCGAAGAGGCGGAGCTGGACCCTGAGTTCAGCGAAAAATTCCTGCGCTTCATCATCGACGAAGTGATCCGCCACCACGAGAAACTGCGGGGGTGAGCACCGCTATTGAGCCCCTCCCCTTCAGGGGAGGGGTTGGGGTGGGGCAGTCACGAGTCTCAAGAGCGCCGCTCTCGGTGAGACACCGCCGCACCCCCAACCCCTTCCCTGAAGGGGAGGGGCTCTTAAATCACTTCCCCGTGAACTTGGCAGGTCGCTTTTCCAGGAAGCTTGCCATGCCCTCACGGAAATCCTGGCTCTGGAACAGCGGCAGCAGCTGGAGGTAGACATGCTGCACATGGGTATCGAAGGTCTCCTCCATCCCCATGCGCATCAGCCGCTTCGCCGCCTGTACCGCCATCGGCGCATTGCCGGCGATCTCCAGCGCGATCTCCCGAGCGCGCGACGCCACCTGATCCGCCGGCACCACTTCGTTGACCAGGCCCTCCTTCAGGCAATCCTCGGACGATAGGGTGCGCCCGGTGAAGATGATCTCCGCCGCCTTCGCCCAGCCGAGCATCCGCGGCAGGAACCACGTCCCCCCCGATTCGGGCAGGATGCCGCGCTTGACGAACGCTGCGGCGAGCTTCGCCTCCGCCGCCATCACGCGGATGTCGCAGCCCAGCGCCATGTCCATGCCATAGCCGGCCGCCGATCCGTTCAGCGCCGCGATCACCGGCTTGTCGAGCGCGTGGAGCACCGTGGGCGGCGTGTTCCGGAGGTCGATCGTCGCGCCGAACGTGGCGGAGGAGGAGCCGATCCCCTCGCCCTTCTGCGCGGCGTTAAGATCGAGGCCCGCACAGAACGCGCGTCCGGTGCCGGTCAATACGATCACCCGCGCCTCGCGATCCTCGCCCGCGCGCACCAGCAGCCGGGTGAGCTCATCGAGCATCGGCCCGGAAATGGTGTTCATCCGCTCCGGCCGGTTCAGCGTCAGCGTCGCGACGCCCTCGGACACTTCGTAGGTAACGTCCTCGCTCATCATCCCTCTCCTTTTCTCCCTCGTCACCCCGGCCTTGAGCCGGGGTCCCGCTGCCTTCGCTACGTCGGAGAAGAAGCGGGACCCCGGATCAAGTCCGGGATGACGGGGCTAGTTGTTGCCGGTCATCACGCCGCCCGCGCCATCCGCGCGACGGTGGCCTCATACTCCGCCATCGTCTCGTCGAAGATCTGCGCCACCGGCTTCACCTCGCGGATGCGCCCGGCGACCTGCCCGGTCAGCGCGATACCCGCCTCCAGGTCACCGCCGAAATACACCGCCTGCGTATCCGCGAACTCGCCGAAGATATTGGCCGTCCCCTCCTTCTCGATCCGCGTCGTACGATCCGTGCGCAGCGCGCGCAGCGCCGGGCCCGGCCCGCTGCGGTTGAGGAACACCGTATCGGTCGCATCCGCCTCGACGATCGCCTGCTTCCAATTGGCATGCACCGGGCATTCCGCCGACGACAGGATTCGCGTCCCCATCAGCACGCCCTCGGCCCCCAGCGCGAAGGCCGCCGCCATCGTCCGCCCGTCCATGATCCCGCCCGCCGCGACCACCGGCACGTCCACCGCCTCCACCACCTGCGGGACCAGCACCATGGTCGATACGTCCTTGGCGTTCTTGAACCCGCCGCCCTCGCCGCCCTCGACGATCAGGCCATCGACGCCCGCCTCGACCGCGCGCAAGGCGCCCGCGAGGCTCGGCACGACATGGAACACCGTCAGCCCCGCCGCCTTCAGGATGCCGGTATATTTCATCGGGTCGCCCGCGGAGGTGGTGACGAAGCGGATGCCCTGATCGATCACGAACTGGACGATGCCCGGATCGCGGACGAACGCCTGCGCGACGTTCACCCCAAACGGCTTGTCCGTGAGCTCGCGCATCTTGATGATCTCGGCCCGGACGGCCTCCAGATCGCCCGACGAGGTCTCGATGATGCCCATGCCGCCGGCATTCGAGACCGCCGACGACAGGTGCGACCGCGCGATCCAGCCCATTGCCGCCTGGATGATCGGCTTTTCGATTCCCAGCATCTCGGTGACGCGCGTGTTCAGCGCCATTGGCCCTCTCCCGATCTTTTCGAAGATCGGGTTGGCATGGCCCGCGCCTTGGTACCAGCCTTTTTCGTGCACCTGTTCAGCTTGTCAGGGCAAGCAGGGCGAAGGTCGCCAGCCAGTGCGTGCCCATATAATGATCGGCCAGATGTGGCAGGCTGGCGGAAAGGTGATCCGCGGCTGTGGTCTGCGCCGCCGGCGCGGTCGGGTGCGACGGCAGGGCGGCGGCGATCGCGCGCCAGCACCAGGCGCGGCTGAGGTTCAGCCCGTCCAGATGCGCAATCTTGCCGTCGCTGCGGTCAGACACCACCGCCGGCGAGAACAGGCTCGCTGGCCGGCCGTCCGCCGCATCGGGCAGGAACCCGTCGAACCAGCCGCCGAACTCTGGGCCCAGCACGCGGCTCATCAGCAGCGCCTCGCACAAGGCCGAAGACAGGAACTCGTCCCCGCCCGGCTCCCACGCCTGGCAGCCGCGGTCCTCGCCGAACCAGTCGCGCGCGCGCACGTCGATCAGCTCGACCAGCGCCGGATCATGCGTCACCGCCCAGTCGCGCGTCAGGGTCAGTGCGAAGGCAGTGTTGAAATGCGTGCCCACCCGGATCGGATAGGTCAGCTTGGGCAGATGCTGGTGAAACCGCTCGGCGAACGCCCGCGCCAGCGGCTCCAGCGCCCTTCCCCAGGCGGCATCATGCCGCGCCGCCTCGCCATGCAGCGCCAGCGCCCAGGCCCAGCCATAGGGCCGCTCGAACCCGGCCGCATAGGGCCGCGCCAGATACGCCACCTCGCCCGCCACCTTGTCGGGCACCAGCATCATGTCCGCCCGCGCCCGGATCTCACCCGCCTCCGGCAGGCCAGGGAACAGCCGTGCGATCGTCAGCAGCTGCCACCAGCCATGGACGCAGCTGTGCCAGTCGAAGCTGCCATGGAAGATCGGGTGCAGCACATGCGGCTCCACCACGTCCTCAGGCCCGGCGAGCACCTGGTCGAGCTTGAACGGATAGCGCTGCCCGATGTGGCCGAGCGTCAGCCGCGCGAAGCCGGCGGCGGTTTCGGGGGTCAGGCTCATGCGACGATCCACCATAGAAGCAACAGGTTGAAGACGAGCAGCGGCAGCGCGGTGGGCACCTGCGCGCGGATCACGCCGTTGCGGTCCTTGAGCTCGAGCAGGGCTGCGGGCACCAGGTTGAAGTTCGCCGCCATCGGGGTCATCAGCGTGCCGCAGAATCCCGCCAGCATGCCGATCGCCGCGACCGGCGCCGGGTCCGCGCCATAGGTATTGACCAGCAGCGGAATGCCGACCGCCGCCGCCATCACCGGGAAGGCGGCAAAGGCATTGCCCATCACCATCGTGAACAGCGCCATGCCGAGCCCGAACGCCAGCACCGCGCCGAGCACGCTGCCCGCCGGGATCGCCACCCCCACCAGCCGCCCGACCACCCCGCCCACGCCGGCAAGCGCGAACACCGCGCCGAGGCTCGCCAGCATCTGCGGCAGCACCGCGGCCCAGCCGATATCGTCCATCAGCGCCCGCCCGGCGCGAAACGGCTCGGCCGGCGCCGGCCGCAGCCAGGCATAGCAGAGCGCCAGCGCCAGCAGCACGCCGACCGTCAACGCCACCAACGTTGCCTGCTTCGGATCGACCAGCCACGGCACCTGCTTGAACGCCAGCGTGCCCAGCAGTGCCGTCGCCGGGACCACCAGCGCCGGCACGAACACCATCGCGCCGCTGGCTCGCGGCTCGCCAGCGTCCACCCGCCGCTTCATCCGCCCGCTCGCCGCGATCGCCACCAGCGCCAGCACCAGCAATCCGTTGCCGATATCGCCCAGCCAGTCGCCGACGAGGAAGCTCGCAGCGATCAGCCCATGGAACGCCGCATTGGCCCAGCGCCGCTCGCCCGCGCCCAGCAGCGCGAAGGCAAGAAAGGTCAGCCCGGCAACGCCGTAGATCAGGTTCAACCCGATCATCCGCGCGTCGCCCGCCGATCGAGCCACAGCAGACGGCTGCCGTGGATCAGCAACGCCGCGACCGCGGTGGGGATCGCCCAGACCGACAGGTGCAGCGGCTCGACGATGATGCCGTATCCTTCCAGCACACCCTTCATCAGCAGGATCGATCCGATCGCGATGAAGATATCCTCGCCGAAGAACAGCCCGACATTGTCGGTCGCGGCGGCGAGCGCCTTCACCTTCTCGGGATCATGCGCGTCCCCCGCCGCGGCCTCCGCCATCGGCGCGATCAGTGGCCGCACGGTCTGCGCCGACCCGGCGACCGAGGTCAGCCCCAGCGCCGCGCTGATCTGGCGGAACAGGAGATAGGCGATCAGCAGTCGCCCCGTGGTCAGCCCCTTCAGCCCGGCCACCAGCGCCCGCGCGCGTGCCTGCAGCCCGTTGCGTTCGAGCAGGCCGATCACCGGCAGGACGATATAGATGGCGGTGACGTAGCGCGTATCGTTGAACGC
>JBELMF010000032.1:0-24049 GCA_042096015.1 Sphingomonas sp. | reverse complement strand
GGATCTTGATCGTATCCTCGATCGTCGGCTCGTTGACGTCGATCTTCTGGAACCGGCGCAGCAGCGCGCGGTCCTTTTCGAAGTGATTGCGGAACTCCTTGTACGTCGTCGAGCCGATGCAGCGGATCGTGCCGCCGGACAGCGCCGGCTTGAGCAGATTGGACGCGTCCATCGCCCCGCCGCTCGTCGCGCCGGCGCCGATCACGGTGTGGATCTCGTCGATGAAGAGCACCGCGTGCGGCAGCTTTTCGAGTTCGTTGACGACCTGTTTCAGCCGCTCCTCGAAATCGCCGCGATAGCGTGTACCGGCGAGCAAGGCGCCCATGTCGAGCGAGTAGATCACCGCTGGCTTCAACACGTCGGGCACGTCGCCCTCGACGATCTTGCGCGCGAGGCCTTCGGCAATCGCGGTCTTGCCGACGCCGGGATCGCCCACATAGAGCGGGTTGTTCTTCGAGCGGCGGCACAGGATCTGCACCGTGCGATCGACTTCGGGGCCGCGGCCGATCAGCGGATCGACCTTGCCGTTCTTCGCCTTCTCGTTGAGATCGACGGTGAACTGCTTGAGCGCGCTTTCGCCCTTCGCGCCCTTCTCCGCAGGCTTCTTCTCTTCCTTGTCCTCGGCGCCCTTGGGGCTGGCTGCAGTCTCGGGCGAGGACACGCCCTTGCCGACGCCGTGGCTGATGAAGCTCACCGCGTCGAGCCGGCTCATGTCCTGCTGCTGGAGGAAATAGACGGCGTAGCTCTCGCGCTCCGAAAAGAGCGCGACGAGCACGTTGGCGCCGGTCACTTCGTCGCGACCGGAGGACTGGACGTGCAGGATCGCGCGCTGAACGACGCGCTGGAAGCCGCTGGTGGGCGAGGGGTCGGTCTGCTGATCGACCTTTAATGCGCCGAGCTCGGTATCGAGATAGTGCGCGACGGTGGTCTTGATCTCGCCGAGATCGACGCCACAGGCCGTCATCACCTGGCTGGCGTGCTCGTCATCGACGAGCGCGAACAGCAGATGTTCGAGCGTGGCATATTCATGGCGCCGCGTGGACGCGGCTTCGAGCGCCTTGTGCAGCGTGGTCTCAAGGGCGCTGGCAAAGGATGGCATTCAGGATACTCCGTTCGGGCCGCGTCAGGACGCGCCGCCCGTTTTCCGTAATGTCGGAAGGGAAGGGCCCCGCATCAAGCGCTGGGGCTTCCACACTGGGAGCGATCAGCCGGCCCAGTGTGCCAGCGTTCATCGCTTGAATAGCGCGTCTGCGCTTGCGCGGTGATTAACCGCATGATCGATCTTCCTGCGACTTCGGGCGATTTCGCCTTCAAGCGCGGCGATCCGCGCCTCCAGCTCCGCAACCGACAGGCGATCGAGATCCTCACGCAGCAGCGCGGCCAGGGGATCGTCGGGACGGGACCCGAGGATATCATCCAGATCCATGGACGGCATCGTTGACCCTTGTGGTTGCGAAGTCAATAAGGCGCCGCAAGCGTGGTTAAGGGGGCGGCAATGTACCAGATTCCGGCGACGATGCAGGCGATTGACCCGGAAGCACCGGGCGGCCCCGAGGTGCTGGTGCTGGCCGAACGCCCGGTGCCGCAGCTTCAACCGGGCGAGGTGCTGATCCGCGTCGCCGCTGCCGGGGTCAACCGGCCCGACGTGATGCAGCGCCGCGGCCTTTACCCGCCACCGCCGGGGGCTCCGACGATCTACGGCCTTGAGGTGTCGGGCGAGGTGGTCGCGCTGGCCGACGACGTGGACTCCCTGATGGTCGGCCAGCCGGTCTGCGCGCTGATCGCGGGCGGCGGCTACGCGGAATATTGCGCCGCACCGGCCGGGCAGTGCTTGCCGGTGCCCGAGGCGTTGTCGATGGTCGAGGCGGCGGCGGTTCCCGAGACGCTGTTTACCGTGTGGACCAATTTGTTCGAGCGCGCCTATGCAACCGAGGGCGATACCGTGCTGGTCCATGGCGGCACCAGTGGCATCGGCACGATGGCAATCGCGCTGTGCAACATCTTCGGCGTCTCGATCATCGTGACGGCAGGATCGGACGAGAAGGTCGAGGCGGCCAGGGCGCTCGGCGCGGATCATGCGATCAACTACAAGACCGAGGATTTCGTCGAGCGGGTGAAGGAGATCACCGGCGGCAAGGGCGTCGCGGCGGTGCTCGACATGGTCGGCGGCGATTATGTCGCGCGCAACCTCAAGTGCCTGGCCGAGGACGGCCGGCACGTCTCGATCGCGGTGCAGGGCGGGGCCAGGGCGACGATTCCGATCTTCGAGATCATGATGCGCCGCCTGACGCTGACCGGATCGACGCTGCGCGCGCGCGACACGGGCTTCAAGGCGATGGTGGCGGACGAACTGGCGCGCACGGTCTGGCCGCACGTCGAGGCGGGGCGGCTGAAGCCGGTGATCGACAAGGTGTTCCCGTTCGCCGAGGCGGCGGAGGCGCACCGCCGGATGGAGGCGGGCGACCATGTGGGGAAGATCGTGCTGACGATGGGGTGAGGCTCACGCCGCTGGTGGCCCGTTCCCCGGCCTTCGCCGGGGTACACGAAGGAGGTTCAGCGAGCGATCTTATCCGCCAGCCACGACGCCGCCGCCTCCGGCGTCGCCTTGTCGGTATCCCGATCGACCATGTAGTTCGCCTCGCGCATCGCGCTCACCGAAATCGCGCCGATCAGGGGGCGTAGCGCCGCGGTGAAGCGCGCGTCGTCGGCGCGCCGCGGCGAGACCAGCAGGATCGCGTCATAACCGGGGATCGCCTGCTTCGGATCGCTCAGCACCGTCAGCTTGTCCGCCGCGATCCGCCCGTCGGAGGAGAAGGCGCTGATCACGTCGGCGCGCCCGCTCGCCAGCGCGCGATACATGAAAGTCGGGCTGTACGGCGTCGTCGCGGCGAAGCGCATCGAATAGGCGCGGCGCACGGCCGCCCATTCGGGTCGCTCCAGGAATTCGAGGTCGGAGCCGAGCCGCAGCTGCGGCGAGCGGGCGGCGAGGTCCGACAGGCTGGCGATGCCCAGTCGCTGCGCCTCGCCTGCGCGCATCGCAAAGGCATAGGCATTCTCGAAGCCCAGCGCGCCAAGCAGCGTCACGTCATGCGTCCGCTTGGCCCACTCACCGATCGCTCGCACCTGTGCGTCACGCGCGGGAACGTCGGTGCGCTTCATCTGGCCCGCCCAGATCGTCCCGGCGTAATCGACGTAGACGTCGATCGCCCCGCTCGCGACCGCGCCGAACGCAACCGCCGAGCCGAGCCCGTCGCGATATTCGACCCGGTAGCCCGCAGCGCGCAGGCGATCGCCGACCAGCCGCGCGAGGATATATTGCTCGGAGAAGTTCTTGGCGCCGACCACCACCCGCGCGCTGCCGCCGCTGCGCCACAGCGGGGTAGAGGCGGCGAGCGTCGCGGCACCGATCAGACCAAGCGACGCCCACGCCAGCCAGCGGCGGCGCGTGCGCAGGCCGTGTTCCGCGAGGCCGAGCAGCGCGTCGATGGCGAGCGCCAGCGCGGCCGCGGCGATGCAGCCGGCAAGCACCAGCGGCCAAGATTGCGTCTGGAGCCCGGCGAAAATCAGGTCGCCCAGGCTCGGCTGGCCGACGGTGGTGGAGAGCGTCGCCGCGCCGATCGTCCAGACGGCCGCGGTGCGGATCCCCGCCATCACCACCGGCAGCACCAGCGGCGCCTCGACCAGACGACGCTTCTGCCAGCGTGTCATGCCGATCCCGTCCGCCGCCTCGATCACCGCCGGGTCGAGCCCCTGCAGGCCAGTGACGACGTTGCGCAGGATCGGCAGCAGCGCGTAGAGCGTCAGCGCGAGCAGCGACGGCAGGAAGCCGAGCGCGGGCACGCCGCCGATCCACAGCAGCACCGGATAGAAGAGCGCCAGCAGCGCGAGGCTGGGGATCGTCTGCACCAGGCTCGCAAAGCCCAGCGCGATCCGGGCCGCCGTGGGGCGGTGCGCCGACCAGAAGCCGAGCGGGACGGCGATCGCGATACCCAGTGCCAGCGCGGCCATTGCCAGCAGCAGATGCTGCGCGGCGAGCTCCGGAACGCGGCTCCACGCGCCGCTCATCGCGCTGCCAATCGTTCGGCCTGGGTGCGCGGGACCGCGACGAGCGCCTGTGCCGCCTCGCCACCGGCACCGGCGAGCAGCGCCTGGGGTGTTTCGTCGGCGACAATGCGGCCGCCGCGCATCACCAGCACGCGATCCGCCAGCAGCAGCGCCTCCGCCATGTCGTGCGTCACCATGATCGTGGTGAGGCCGAGCCGCTGGTGCAGCGCGTGCACCGCGCCGCCAAGCGAATCGCGGGTGACCGGATCGAGCGCACCGAACGGCTCGTCCATCAGCATCAGCCGCGGGCCGGTGACGAGCGCGCGGGCCACGCCGACGCGCTGGCGCTGTCCACCCGACAGTTCGGCGGGGAGGCGGGTGGCGAGATCGTGCGGCAGTTCGACGAGGTCGAGCATCTCGCCGAGCCGGGACCGCGGCGGTTCACCGGCGATGCGCAGCGGCAGCGCGATGTTCTCGGCGACGGTCAGGTGCGGGAACAGGCCGACGTTCTGAAAGACATAGCCGATGCTGCGGCGCAGATCCGGGAGTGGCCTTGCCGTCACGTCCGCGCCGTCGATCGTCACCCTTCCTGCACTGGGCTGGACGAGGCGGTTGATCGTCTTGAGCAGAGTGGACTTACCCGAGCCGGAGGTGCCGACCAGTGCGACGAAACGGCCGCCGGCGATCTCCAGCGACACGTCGTCCACGGCAGGCGGGCCATCACCGAAGCGCTTGGTGACGCCGTGGAAGGCGACCGATGGGCCGGGTGTTTCCGCTGGCATCGCGGGCGAGGATGCGGGATGCGGAGACCAAGGTCAAACGGAGTGGAACATGAAGGCTATCCTGATCACCGGCGGCGGTTCGGGCATCGGGCGGGCGGTGGCGCAGCTTTTCGCGGTACGCGGGTGGCGCGTCGGGCTGGCTGACCGCGATGCCGCGGCGCTGGCGGAAACGGCCGCGCTGCTGCCGGCGGATCGCACCACCCGCCATGTCATGGACGTGCGCTCGCCCGAGGATTGGGAGGAAGTGCTGGCCGAGTTCACGGGCGCAAGCGACGGGCGGCTCGACGTGCTGTTCAACAATGCCGGCGTGGCCGTCGGCGGCCCGTTCGGCGCGGCTTCGCTCGACGATCTGGACCGCGCAATCGACGTCAACCTGAAGGGCGTGGTCTATGGCGCCCGGCTGGCGCACCCATATCTTGCCGCCACGCCGGGATCGTGCCTGCTCAACACCGCGTCCGCGGCGGGGCTGTACGGCACCGCGGGCGCGGCGATCTATTCGGCGACGAAGTTCGCGGTCCGCGGGCTGACCGAGGCGCTGGACGGCGAATGGGCGGGGGACGGCATTCGCGTGCGCAGCCTGATGCCGGGGTTCATCGACACGCCCTTGCTGACCGCGGCGGTGGGCGGATCAAACCGCAGCGTGCGCGAGACGGTGGTCGAGGCGGGGCTGGAGTTCACGCCGGTCGAGGTGGTCGCCGAGGCCGCCTGGGCAGCGGTGCATGGCGATCGGGTGCATACGCTCGTCGGCAAGACCGCGCGGCGGCTGGCGTTCGCGTCGCGGTGGATGCCGGGCGCGGTGCGCAAGCGGATGCGGTTGGGGCGGGGCTGATCGGGATGCGGACGAGCGAGAGGCGCGAGGTTTAGGGCTGAATGGCGGAGTTGGGAGGAAAGCCGACGTTAAAGAACCACGCCTTGGCGATATGCCAGCTTCGCACTTCCATGCGCCTTGGCGCGACGCTTCGTGACTTCTAGGCTAACATGTTGTCGATCGATGCGGGTAAGCAGCACCCCGAGGCAGTCATACTTCCTCATATCGTCGTCAGCGTCAGTCTCGACGTGAAGTTCCAGCCGGTCCGGGTCAGGACCGAAGTTGCGAACGACGGCGTCATGTCCGTAGAAGCGCCGCACCGCCTCCTTGATGAACTCTCGCTCGCCTTCCCGAAGGGGTGCGGGTGTCCTTGGCGGAACTGGCGGTGAGGCGACAGGCATATGGGTAATTAGCCCACAGACGAACGGCCGCAAACGGGGCGAAACCGGCCATACTGAATTTCCCGTCATGCTGAACTTGTTTCAGCATCCACCGAGCCCCAGCGTGCCCGCGCTTGTGGAGCAGTGGACCCTGAAACGAGCTCAGGGTGACGACAGAACGGTGATCGCTCGCTCAAGCCAGCGGATCGTCCCGCTAGGCGATCAGCAGCCCCGCGAGCGCCGCCGACATGAGGTTCGCGAGGCTTCCCGCCAGCAACGCACGAATGCCCAGCTTGGCGATCATCGGGCGCTGGTTGGGGGCTAGGTTGCCGGTAACCGCCATCTGGATTGCGATCGACGAGAAATTGGCAAAGCCGCACAGCGCGAAGGTGACGATCGCCACGGTGCGCGCGGACAGGCCGGCGGCGGCCTGCTTGCCGAGATCGATGTACGCCACGAACTCGTTCAGCACGATTTTCTCGCCGAACAGCCCGCCGGCGCGCAGCGCCTCGTTCCACGGCACGTTGATGAGGAACATCACGGGTGCGAAGACATAGCCGAGCAACATCTGGAAGCTGAGGTCCGGCCGCCCGAACAGTCCGCCGACCGCGCCGAGCAGGCCATTGGCCAGCGCGACCAGCGCGACGAACGCCAGCACCATCGCGCCGACCGCCACGGCGAGTCGCACGCCGGTCTGCGCGCCCTGCGCGGCGGCCATGATGAGGTTGGCGGGCTTTTCCTCGTCATGCGTCGCCTGCGGCATCGGCTCGCCCGGCGTGCCCTCGGGCAGCAGCGCGGCGGGGCCGACGCCGCTGATCCGCGCTTCGGAGATGAGGATCTCGCGATCGGCGTCGGGGAGGTCGCCGAGCGGCAGCTCGCCCTCCGGCGGGACGCTGCGGTCGGGCATGATGATCTTCGCCATCAGGATGCCGCCCGGCGCGGCCATGAAGCTGGCCGCCAGCAGGTAATCGATGCGGATGCCCATCGAGGCATAGGCCGCGAGGATCGTACCCGCGACGCCCGCCATGCCGCTGGTCATCACGGTGAACAGCTGCGGCGGGGTGAGGCCGGCGAGATAGGGGCGGATCACCAGCGGCGATTCGCTCTGCCCGACGAAGACATTGGCCGCCGCGCACAGGCTTTCGACCTTGGAAACGCCGATCACCTTTTCGATCGCGCCGCCCAGCCAGCGGACGATCAGCTGCATCACGCCGAGATAGTAGAGGATCGAGACGAGGCTGGCGAAGAAGATGATCACCGGCAGCGCGGCGATGGCGAAGCTGTTGCCGCCGATTTCCGGGCTGGCGAGCGGGCCGAAGAGGAAATCCACGCCGGCCTTGGCATAGCCGAGCAGGCTGGATACGCCCGCCGACATCGCAGAGAGCACGCGCTTGCCCCACGGTGCGTAGAGCACCAGCACGGCGATGCCGACCTGCAGCGCGAAGGCGCTCGCGACGACCCGGGGGCGGATCGCGCGGCGATCGGTGGACAGGGCGACGGCAAGGCCGAGGATCACGACGATACCGGCGATGCCGATCAGAAAACGGCTCAACTGCGACACTTTCCCGCTGCGGGCGGAGCTGTGCCGCCGGATGCTTTTCCGTGTGCCTTCATAGGGAAGGGGGAAAGGGTTCGACAAGCGTGTGTGGCGGGAGGGGACGGGCGCCGCATATCCCCTGTCATCCCGGCTCGAGGCCGGAATGACGATTCGCGTGGGACGGGCAGGTGGTCAACATCCCGCTTTCGCAACCGCCACCCGCACTGTACCGCCAACCGGATGGAATCACGCAGCTCGGCGCCGATCGCGCGCTCGCTCTTCGCCTTCTCGATCTTCTATGGGGGCATGGTGTGCATCGCCGGGGTGCTCGGCAACAAGCAGGTCGCGCTGGGCCCGCTCGCCGTGGAGGCGGGTATCTTCGCCTTCCTGCTGCTGGTAGTGACATCGAGCGCGATTGCGGAACTGCATGGGCGGCATGTCGCGAATCGGCTGGTGCAGATCGGGTTCATACCGCTGATCGTGTCGCTGGTGCTGACGCTGGTGGTGCTCGCGGTACCGGCATCGTCGGCGATGGAGCCCGAGCGGCTTGCCGCGTTCGACCTGATGATGACGGGTACGCCGCGCATCTGGATGGGCGGCATCGTCGCCTACGGCACCTCGCAGACGCTGAACGTCACCATCTTCGCCGCGCTGAAGGGACGCGAGGGCGGGCGGCTATTGTGGCTGCGTGCGGCGGTCGCCAGCGTGCTGTCGCAGATCGTCGACACGTTGCTGTTCGTCACCATCGCCTTCTACGGCGTGTTCCCGATCGGTGAACTGCTGGTCGGGCAGATGATCGCCAAGGTGGTGCTGTCGATCGTGCTGGTGCCGCCGCTGATCTACGCGGCGGTGGCGTTGGGGCGGCGGCTGGATCGGTAACCTCCTGTCCTACAGGGCCGTGTTCGTGAGATAGCGCGGTCATGGAAACCCGAATGTTGACGCTGTGGGAGAAAAGCGCGCTGGCGCCTCAACATTGTCAACATTCGCCGCCGGCTGTGCCCAATATCGTAGGGATGGTTTTGCTTTCGGTCGCGGTCGGCTAGGCGCACGCACCATGACCGATCACACCCCCGCGCCCGCACTGCTCGCCAAGGCCGAGACGCTTGTCGAGGCGCTGCCGTACCTTCAGCGTTATGCCGGTGCGACGTTCGTCGTGAAATACGGCGGGCACGCGATGGGCGATCCCGAGGCGCAGCGTGACTTCGCCGAGGACGTGGTGCTGATGAAGGCGGTCGGGATCAACCCGGTGGTCGTCCACGGCGGCGGGCCGCAGATCGGGTCGATGCTGAAGCGGCTGGGGGTCGAATCGCGCTTCGTCGACGGATTGCGCGTCACCGATGCGGAGACCGCGCACATCGCCGAGATGGTCCTCGCCGGATCGATCAACAAGCAGATCGTGTCCTGGATCGCCGCCGCCGGCGGGCGTGCGGTCGGCATTTCGGGCAAGGATGCCGGCCTGGTGCAGGCCGAGAAGGTCGGCCGCAGCGAGCCGGACCAGCTGCAGGGTATCGAGCGCAAGGTGGACCTCGGCTTCGTCGGCGAGCCGGTGGCGGTCGACCGCCGCATCATCGATACGTTGAGCCGCGACGGCATCATCCCGGTGATCGCCCCGATCGGCATCGGTGCGGACGGGCATACTTATAATATCAACGCCGACACGATGGCCGGGGCGATTGCCTCGGCGCTGGGCGCCAAGCGTTTCTTCCTGCTGACCGACGTGGCCGGCGTGCTCGACAAGCAGGGCGAGCTGGTGACCGACCTGACCCCCGCCGACGTCGCGGGCCTTCGCGCCGACGGCACCATTTCGGGCGGGATGATCCCGAAGCTGGAGACCTGCGTCGCCGCGGTCGAAGCGGGCGTGGATGCGGCGGTGGTGCTGGACGGCAGGGTGCCGCACGGCATGCTGCTGGAGATTTTCACGCGGCGCGGCGCGGGAACGTTGATCCGCAAGGGTTGACCGAGGCGGCCATGCTGCCCACGTGTGATATAGGAATGACACACCCGAACGGAGATCGCCGTTGTTGATGCTCACCATCATTCAAATCCTGGAAGTGCTGTTGAACGTCGTCTGGTGGGTCATCGTCATTCAGTTCGTGCTGTCGCTGTTGGTGGCGTTCAACGTCGTCAATATGCAGTCGAACTTCGTGCGGTCGCTCTACTACGGGCTCGATCGGCTGACCGAGCCGATGTACCGGCCGATCCGCCGCATCCTGCCGCAGACCGGGGGTATCGATTTCGCGCCGGCCGTGGTGCTGATCGGCATTGCCATCCTGACGATCATCCTGAACAATGTCGCGGCCAGCGTCGTGATGGGCGGGGTCTGACCGCCTGGTCGGCCGGGGCGGATGGCATTGCCATCGCCGTTCGGCTGACCCCGCGCGGCGGGGGCGACGTGCTGAGCGCGGGCGCGCCGGAGCATTTCGTCGCTCGGGTCGCGGCGCCCCCCGTGGACGGCGCAGCGAATGCAGCGCTGATCGCGCTTGCCGCCAGGACGTTCGGCGTGCCGCGCCGGGCCGTTCGGATCACCGGCGGGGAGACGGCACGGTTGAAGCGCCTGTTCATCGCGGGTGACGCCGCCGCGCTGGCGCGCATCGCCGCCAGCCTCTATGGCACCGAGCCATGACGGCACGGATCATCGACGGAAAGGCGTTCGCGGCGGATCTTCGCGGACGCGTGGCGGACGCAGCGGCACAGGTGGCGGGCGCAAGCGGGCGCAAGCCGGGCCTGGCGGTGGTGCTGGTGGGTGAAGATCCCGCTTCCGCAGTCTATGTCCGCTCCAAGGGCAAGGCCACTGTCGCGGCCGGCATGGAAAGCTTCGAACATCGCCTTCCGGCGGATACGCCGCAGGAGATGCTGGAGGCGCTGGTGGACCGGCTCAACGCCGATCCGGCGGTAGACGGCATCCTCGTCCAGCTGCCGCTGCCCAAGCATCTCGACGAAAGCGCGATCATCACGCGCATCGATCCCGACAAGGATGTCGACGGCTTCCACCCGGTCAACGCCGGCCGGCTGGCGACTGGGCTGGAAGGGTTCGTGCCCTGCACGCCGCTGGGCTGCCTGATGCTGCTGCGCGACGTGCTGGGTGACCTCAGCGGCAAGGACGCGGTGGTGATCGGCCGGTCAAACATCGTCGGCAAGCCGATGGCGCAACTGCTGATCGGCGACAGCTGCACGGTGACGGTGGCGCATTCACGCACGCATGATCTTCCGCAGGTGGTGAAGCGGGCGGACATCGTCGTCGCCGCCGTGGGGCGGGCGGGCATGGTGAAGCCCGACTGGATCAAGCCGGGCGCGACGCTGATCGATGTCGGCATTAACCGCACCGATGACGGGCTGGTCGGCGATATCGATCCGGCCTGTGCCGAGGTGGCGGGCGCGATGACACCGGTGCCTGGCGGCGTGGGGCCGATGACCATCGCCGTGCTGCTGCGCAACACCGTGGTTTCCGCGGCGCGCCGTGAGGGCGTGACGCTGGCCAAGGCGCTATGATCGCGATCACCCTGCTGCTCGCCGCGGCTGCGCCACAGACGGCGGTGGAGGCGGAGCGTGCCTTTGCCGCCGATGCGCAAGCGATCGGCCAGTGGACCGCATTTCGTAAATGGGCAGCGCCGGATGCGATATTCCTGCCGCCGCACCCGGTGTCCACGGCGCTGAAGGATGCACCCGACCCTGCCGTGTCCGTCGACTGGTGGCCTACGGCAAGCTTCGTATCGTGCGACGGCGCGACCGCTGCGAACACCGGCGGCGCGCTGTGGCCGGGTGGCCGATCGAGCTATTTCTCGACGATCTGGCGGCGGCAGCCGGATGGCGGCTGGCGATGGATGCTGGACCACGGCAACGATCTGGCCACCCCGCGCGCGCGGGTCAGCAGCCCAGTTATCCGCCGCGCATCGTGCCAGGGGACGCCGACCCACAACGAAGAAGCCGACGCTCAAGGCGGAGCATCGCGTGACGGGACGCTGCGCTGGCATTGGACAGTCGAGCCGGACGGCGGCCATACCTTCGCCGTTCAGCTATGGACCGGCGCGACCTATGAGACGGTGATCGACGATCGCGTGCCCGCGCCGCCGGCAAGGGTGAAGCCGCGGTGATCGAGCTGTTCGTATCGTCGCTGATCACATTCTTCGTGGTAATCGATCCGCCGGGATGTGCGCCGATCTATGCCGGGCTGACGGCGGGCGCACGCCCAGTGCAGCGGCGTGCGATGGCGGTGCGCGCGGTGGTGGTTTCCGCGCTGATCCTGCTGCTCTTCGCGCTGTTCGGCGAGCCGTTGCTGCACGGGCTGGGCATCGAGCTCGCCTCGTTCCGCATCGCCGGCGGGATCATGCTGTTCCTGATCGCACTGGAAATGGTGTTCGAGAAGCGCACCCAGCGCCGCGAGGACCGCGCCGCCAAGGTGACCGAGGAGGAGGCGGAGGACGTCTCGATCTTCCCCATGGCGATGCCGATGATCGCCGGTCCGGGATCGATCGCGACGGTGATGCTGTTGATGGGGCGCAGCAACGGACTGGAGCAGACCTTGGTGGTGCTGGCGGCGATGGGGTGCATCCTGCTGCTGACGCTCGCCGCGCTGCTGGCTGCCGGGCCGCTGATGCGACTGCTGGGGCACAAGATCGAGGCGGTGATTACCCGGCTGCTGGGCGTGCTGCTGGCGGCGCTGGCGGTGCAGTTCGTGATCGACGGGGTGCAGCAGCAGCTGGGGTAAGGGGCAAGCGCTTCGCATTCGGTTCCGAAGCGGGATGGTTGCGCAAGGCGGTTGCCAAGCCTCCTCTCCAGCGGCCATCAGAGCCGGCAAAGGAGACGATGCATGGCCGATCAGCAACTTTATCCGGTACCCCAATCCTGGGCGGCCGAGGCAAAGGTGGATCAGGCCGGCTATGAGGCGATGTATGCCGCCGCAGCCAGTGATCCGGACGCCTTCTGGCTGAAGCAGGCAGAGCGGCTGGAGTGGATCACGCCGCCCAGCGTCGCGGGCGAATGGTCGTTCGACGAAGCGGACTTCGGCATCAGCTGGTTCAAGGACGGCGTACTCAACGTCGCCGCCAACTGTCTCGACCGGCATCTCGCCGAACGCGGCGACAGCATCGCGATCATCTGGGAGCCGGATGAGCCAAGCGAGGAGCCCAGGCGCTTCACCTATGCGCAGCTTCATGAGGAAGTATGCCGCTTCGCCAACGTGCTGAAGGCTGAGGGCGTCGGCAAGGGCGACCGGGTTACGATCTACCTGCCGATGATCCCGGAGGCGGCGTTCGCGCTGCTTGCCTGTGCGCGGATCGGGGCGATCCATTCGGTGGTGTTCGGCGGCTTCTCCCCCGAAGCGCTGGCGGGGCGGATCGAGGATTGCGACTCGAGGCTGGTGATCACCGCAGATTGCGGACGACGTGGGGGCAAGCGCATTGCGCTGAAGGCCAATGTCGATGCCGCTGCCGCGCATGCGCCGAGCCTGGAGCGGGTAATCGTGATCAAGGCGGCGGGCGAAGACGTGCCGATGCACGATCGCGACGTCTGGTACCATGAGGCGGCGGCGGGCGCCTCCACCGATTGCGCGCCCGAGCCGATGAATGCGGAGGACCCGCTGTTCATCCTCTATACCTCGGGATCGACGGGCAAGCCCAAGGGAGTGTTGCATACCACCGGCGGCTATCTGCTGTGGGCCAGCTTCACTCACGACCTGGTGTTCGACTATCGCCCCGGCAACGTCTTCTGGTGCGCGGCCGACATCGGCTGGGTCACCGGGCACACCTATGTGATCTATGGCCCGCTCGCGAACGGCGCGACGACGTTGATGTACGAGGGCCTGCCCAACTGGCCCGACGCCAGCCGCATCTGGCAGGTGGTGGACCGCCATCAGGTCCACACCGTCTTCACTGCGCCGACCGCCTTGCGCGCGCTGATGAAGGAGGGCGACGCGCCGGTTCAGACGACGAGCCGAGCGAGCCTCAAGCTGCTCGGCACGGTCGGCGAGCCGATCAATCCGGAGGCGTGGCGCTGGTATTACGACGTAGTGGGCGAAGGGCGCGCGCCGATCGTCGATACCTGGTGGCAGACCGAGACGGGCGGGGCGCTGATCGCCCCGCTGCCGGGCGCGACCGACCTGAAGCCTGGATCGGCGACCAAGCCGCTGCCGGGCGTCCACCCGCAACTGGTGGACGAGACCGGACAGGTGCTGGAAGGCGCAACCAGCGGGAACCTGTGCATCACCGCTAGCTGGCCAGGGCAGATGCGTACGGTGTGGGGCGATCACGAGCGGTTCTTCCAAACCTATTTCACCACCTATCGCGGCAAGTATTTCACTGGTGATGGCTGCCGCCGCGACGAGGACGGCTATTACTGGATCACGGGCAGGGTGGACGACGTGCTCAACGTTTCCGGCCACCGCATGGGCACCGCCGAAGTTGAGAGCGCACTGGTGCTCCATCCCAAGGTGGCCGAGGCCGCGGTGGTCGGCATGCCCCATGACGTTAAGGGACAGGGCATCTACGCCTATGTCACGCTGAACTCGGGCGTGGCAGCTTCGGACGAGCTGGCGGCGGAGCTCAGGCAATGGGTGCGCAAAGAAATCGGGCCGATCGCGAGCCCTGACGCGATCCAGTTCGCGCCGGGCCTTCCGAAGACTCGCAGCGGCAAGATCATGCGCCGCATCCTGCGCAAGATCGCGGAAGGCGAGGTGGGAAGCCTCGGCGACACCTCGACGCTCGCCGATCCGGGCGTGGTCGACGATCTGGTCGCAAATCGGGCGCAATAAGCGGCGACCAAGGTGCGATGGGTTTGCAAGTCATTGAAGTGGCTCGGTTAAGGAAAAGCCGGCCACTTTGACGCGGCGGTGCCTCCATGATTAGCGATCGGCATTCCTTTCAGGGGAGGCTGATCATGACCAATGCTTATGCGCTGCCGGTGAAAACCCGGGAGTTTCAGAACCATCATTTCGATTCGACGATCTGGAACGACTTCATCTTTCGTGACGACGACATCATCGTCTCGACCTACGGCAAATCGGGAACGACCTGGACGCAGCAGATCGTCGGGCAGTTGCTGTCCGGCGGCGACGCCGGCTTCGCAGTGGCGGAGCTGTCGCCGTGGGTCGACATGCGGATCCCGGGCAGGGACGTGCTGCTGCCGATGCTGGAGGCGCAAACGCACCGGCGCTTCCTGAAGACCCATCTGCCGGTTGACGCGCTCGTCTTCTCGCCGCACGCCAAGTACATCTATGTCGGCCGCGACGGGCGCGACGTGGCGTGGAGCCTATACAATCATTACCGCGCCTTCACGCCCGAGGCGCTCGCGCTGATCAACGACACGCCCGGGCGCGTCGGCCCGCCGATCCCGCCCGCGGGCGATGATGTCCATGCCTTCTGGAAGACCTGGTTCGCCGAGGATGGCGCGCCGTTCTGGTCGCTGTGGGAGAATGTGCGCAGCTGGTGGGCGATCCGCCACCTGCCCAACGTGCTGATGCTGCATTTCGAGGATCTGAAGCGCGATCTCGCGGGCGAGATGCGCCGTGTTGCGGCGTTTCTCGACGTGTCGATCGATGAGAATCGCTTTCCGACGCAGGTGGAGCATTGCACCTTTGCGTGGATGCAGCAGCATGGCGAGGCGGTGGTGCCGATGGCGGGCGCGATCTTCGAGAACGGCACGAAATCGTTCCTCAACAAGGGGACGAATGGCCGGTGGCGCGACGTGCTGACGGTGACCGAAAGCACCGCTTACGAGTCGCGCGCTTTTGCCGAACTCGGCGCCGATTGTGCCCGCTGGTTGCAGCACGGCAGTGCCGAGCGACTGCCGCTGGCCGCATAAACGAACGTTCCAAGGCCGAAACGGAACGATTCAGCGAAGATTCCGACCGGACAGTCATACTGGCGCGGAGAATCGCTTGACCTGGAGCAAGAGAATCTATCCCCTGCGGGCATTCACCACCGCTGCCGTATAAACCCGTGGGGGGTCGCATTGGGTCAGCAAGACGATGGCGCTTGGCTTACCGCCGAGTTGCTGGAACGCATCCTTGGTTCTGCGCGCGCTGCCGGGCCGCATCTGATGATTTCACGCGGCGATTGTCCGCGGACGTTGGATGCGCTGACCAGGCAGGGATGGGTTCAGGAAAAGCGCGGGCATATCGTGCTGACCGCGAAGGCGCGGGCGCGACGGCGGACAGGGGGCGAAGCGCGGGCCGCTTAAGCGGGGGCGTTTTTGGCGCTTTCCTGGCCACGGATGTTCCGTCATCCCGGACTTGATCCGGGATCCAACGTGCCGCGCGAGCAATCGGCTGCGGCGTTTGCGGAACCCTGGATCCCGGATCAAGTCCGGGACGACAAGCGCTATGCGGCCGGTTTGCCTCCAAACGTCATGCCGGCCTTGTGCCGGCATCCACTGGGCCGCTCACTCTAACGCCCGGGGACTGGCGGACGGGCGGAGGCCGGCATGACGGTAGGATGCCCCGCCGTCCGCCGTCCCGCTGCCCGCCGTGGCGTCCCCCTGGGTTGCTGGCGCAATCCAGGGGCGCCTGCCACTTACGCAGCCACCGCGTAGGGCTTGATCTCGCCCGACAGATACAGGTTGCGCGCCTTTGCGCGGCTCAGCTTGCCCGAGCTGGTGCGCGGCAGGGTACGCGGCGGAATCAGCTCGATGACGCAGTTCATGCCCGTGACCGCGCGGACGCGGTCGCGGATCTCGTCGCGCAGGCGGCTGCGTTCCTCGTCGTCGGAAGTGCGGCATTGGACGAGGACCGCAGGGGTCTCCTCACCGCCCGGCGTGGTGATCGCGAAGGCGGCGATGTCGCCCTGCTTGAAGCCGGGGAGCTGCTCCACCGCCCATTCGATGTCCTGCGGCCAGTGGTTGCGGCCGTTGACGATGATCATGTCCTTGGCACGGCCGACGATGTAGATATAGCCGTCCGAGAGGTACCCCATGTCGCCCGTGTCGAGCCATCCGTCTGCCATGCAGGCATCAGTGGCAGCCTCGTCGCGGAAGTAGCCGACCATCAACGACGGCCCGCTGCACCACACCTTGCCGATTGCCCGCTCGGGTAGCGGCGTGCCGTCCTCCTCGCGGATTTCCACGGTCATATCGCGGACCGGCTTGCCGCAATTGACGATGGCGCGATAGCGCTGCGGGCGGTCCTGCCCGGCCGGGACGCCCGACAGCTGCGTTTCCTCGACCAGCTCGACGCGGATGCCCTCGCCCGGCGGCATGATCGAGACGGCGAGCGTCGCCTCGGCAAGGCCGTAGGAGGGAAGGAAGGCGGTCGCCTGGAAGCCGGCGTCGGCGAAGGCATCGACGAAGCCCTGCATCACGTCCGGGCGGATCATGTCGGCGCCATTGCCGGCGAGGCGCCAGCGCGACAGGTCGAACCGGTCGGCTGCCTTGGTCTGGCTCGACATGCGGCGCGAACAAATGTCGTAGCCGAAGGTCGGCGAATAGCTGATCGACGTGCCCGGATTGCGGCTGATGAGATCGAGCCAGGCGAGCGGGCGACGCGCGAAATCCTCGGTCTTGAGGTAATCGACCGAAACCTGGTTGGCGACCGGCGACAGGAAGCAGCCGACCAGGCCCATGTCATGATACCAAGGCAGCCAGGAGATGCACCGGTCGCTCTCGATCAGCTCCATGCCGTGGGCGTGCGCGGCGAGGTTGTTGAGCAGTGCGTGGTGGGTGATTGCTACGCCGTGCGGAAAGCGCGTCGAGCCGCTGGAATATTGCAGGTAGGCGATGTCTTCGCCGCTGGCCTGCGGCAGATCGACGGCGGGTGCGTCGCGGCCCAGCAGGTCCGCCCAGTCGACACCCTGCGTGCCCACCGCCGCGGCGGCGGCGCCCGCCATCTCGGCGAGCTCGGGCGGATAGATCAGCATGACAGGATCGCAGCTGGTGAGCTGGACGCGCAGCTGATCGATATACGATTCCTTGCCGCCAAACGACGTGGGCAGCGGCAGCGGCACCGGCCAGGCGCCGGCATAAACGGTGCCGAAGAAGAGCGCGGCGAACTCGGCGCTGGTCTCGGCGACCAGCGCGACCCGGTCGCCCGGCGCGATGCCCGCGGCGATCAGGCGGTAGGCGGCGTTCCTGGCATCCGCCTGCAGCTCGCTGAACGGGTACGGGCGCACCAGCGTGCCGCGGGCGTCGTGGAAGTTCAGACCGCGCGTTCCCTGCGCGGCATAATCCAGCGCGTCGCCAAGCGTTGCGAAATCGGCAAAGCGGCGCGGCTGTGCATCGCTGCTGGGGGTCGGATTAAGGATCGCGCTCGTCATCTCTGTCTGCTCAAAATCTCGCTCATGGCGCCGGACCTATCGCGACGCCCGACATGCTACTCCCAGGGGAAGGCCCGCCTGAGAGATCGCCACATTCAAATTCCGATGCCAGTGTGGCAACATAAAGGCGCATGACCAATAGTCGCCGATCGCCCCCGCCGCTGGACGCTGCCGCACTGGAGGCAATGGCGCTGCGCTATGTCGAGCGGTTCGCCACCACAAGGGGAAAGTTGGCTGCCTATCTGTCGCGCAAGATTCGGGAGCGGGGGTGGGCAGGAGAGCCGATCGATCCGGCGATCGTGGCGGAGCGGATGGCGACGCTGGGCTATGTCGACGACCGGCTGTTCGCCGAGGCGCGGGCGCGCTCACTGGCGCGGCGCGGTTACGGCACCCGGCGCGTGTCACAGGCCTTGCGCGCGGCATTTGTCGATCCGGGCGATGCCGCGGCGGTCCTGGAGCAGAACGATGCGCAGGCCTTTGCCAGCGCGCTGGCATTCGCCCGCCGACGCCGGTTCGGCCCGTTTGCGGAGACGGGATCGGACGAGCGGCTGCGCGAGCGCCAGATCGCCGCGATGCTGCGCGCCGGCCACAGCTTTGCGCTGTCGCGGCGAATTATTCTGTCCGAGCCCGGCGATGTTCCGGAGGCTGACCTTTGATCCTTGATTACACAATGCCATGTTGTGCGTTGCGACAACCATGCTAGCGTCTCGCAACAGGGGTGGGAACGAACATGCGTAGCGAACCGTCTGAGGCCGTGGGGGGCCAGGACGCCGCCGTTGACAGCGGTGCTGAAGGCGTGCGCGTCGTCGGCGTGTTGAAATGGTTCGATGTAACCCGCGGTTTCGGCTTTCTGGTTCCCGATGAAGGCATTGTCGGCGACGTGCTGATCCATTTTTCCGTCCTGCAGCCGCTGGGGCGGCGCAGCCTGCCGGAAGGCACGCGGATCGATGCGATTGCTGTGCAGCGCGATCGGGGATTCCAGGCTCGCGAAATTCTCTCGTTCGATACGTCAACCGCGGTCGAGCCGGCGGTGCGGCCAACCAACCGAATCGATCCTATCACCCTTGTCGACGAGGCGGGAGACTGGGAGCCGGTGTCGGTGAAATGGTTCAATCGGCTGAAAGGATATGGTTTTCTGGTGCGTGACGACGCGCCCGGCGATATCTTCGTCCATATGGAGACGCTGCGCCGGGGCGAGATCACCGACGTGCTGCCAGAACAGCGGCTGCGCGCACGGGTCGTCGATGGCCGTAAGGGGCCGATGGCGGTCAGCGTCGCGCGGGAGAATTGAGATGAAGTTTTATGGCCTGGCAGCGGTGGTGCTGCTGATCGGCGCGTCAGGCTGCACCGGTCGCGATGCCGCCGCATCGGCAAGCAACGAGGCGGCCCGTGCGCCGTTGACCGCCGTCACTATCGCCAGCGCGAACGGACGTCACGTGTTCCAGGTCGAAATGGCGGATACCGTCGCGAAGCAGCAGCGTGGCCTGATGTATCGCACGGATATCCCGCAGGACGGCGGGATGCTGTTCGCGCCCTATCCCCCGGAAGGCGGTGGGCCGCGTGAAGCAAGCTTCTGGATGAAGAACACGCCGTCGCCGCTGGACATCATCTTCATTCGCGCGGACGGAACGATCGCACGAATCGCGGAGAACACCGTACCGTTCTCCGAGGCGCAGGTTCCCTCGGGCGAGCCGGTGGCGGCGGTGCTGGAACTCAATGGCGGTCGTTCGGCCGAGCTCGGGATTGCCGAGGGCGACAAGGTGACCTGGGCGAAATAAGGATTGCCGCACCGCAGCCCGCGTCGATCATCGGGCCGTGCTGCGGGCGCATTCGTGACGGCGCGAACGGGTGCGCACCTGTCGCTGCACACCTTTAGACGCCATTGAAGCCCCGGGCGGCAGCGGCTAAGCGCGAAGGCGACATGGGCATCAACCTCAATCCCTTCACCTGGTGGAACGGCGCCACCATCGGCACCTGGTTTGGCCTGCGCGGCATGTCGCGCATCGGCGAGGACGGGCTGGGCAACGTCTATTACGAAGGCGGCAAGGATGGCGCGGGCAATCCGCGGCGCTGGGTGATCTACAACGGATCGAACGACGCCAGCCGCGTTCCGCCCGAATGGTTCAGCTGGCTGCATCATCATGTCGATGCCGCGCCCGCCAACGCGCTGCCGCCGCCGCGGCCGTGGCAGAAGCCTGCCAAGCCGAACATGACCGGCACCGCCGAGGCGTATCGCCCGTCGGGTGCGCTGGAGATGGGCGGGCGCCGCCAGGCGGCCACCGGCGATTACGAGGCCTGGAGCCCCGACGCGTGAAGCCTGCGATCGCGGCGGGCGCGATCGGTGCCGCCGCCCTGCTGGCGATCGGCGTGTGGCAGGGCACTCGCTGGCTGAACGACGATGGCGACGGGCGGGCGCCTGCCACCAGCCAGCAGGTGCCCGAGGCGGCGGAAGACGTGCCGAGCGACCTGGTGACGGTGGAGGGCGAGACCGCTCCTGTGGACGCCGGCAGCACGCCGATGGCGCAGCGCCGGGCGGTGATCGGCCTGTTGAACAAGCGGAACGGCGTCAGCCGCGATCTGACGATGCGGCCCGGGCAGGCGCTGCGCGTCGGCGATACGATCGTGCGGCTGCGTGCCTGCGAGCGCACCGCGCCCTGGGAACAGGAACAGCTGACGGGTGCGTTCGTCCAGCTTGATGTACGCGGCAGCGACGACAAGTGGCGGCGCGCCTTTTCGGGCTGGCTCTACAAGGAACGGCCGGCGCTGAACGTCGTCCAGCACCCGATCTACGACGTATGGCCCAAGAGCTGCACGATGTCCTTTCCAGACAAGGGACCGGGCACCGACGTGCTGGCGGCACCGTCGACGGCGCGGAAATCCGCCGCACCGGCGGCCCAGGGGGAGGCCGAGCCCGCCGACGCACCCAGCACCTCCGCCAGCGCATCGCCGAGCAACACCATGTAATCTTCACGATCGATCTCGACCGCGCCCAGGGAGGCGAGGTGATCGGTCATGAACTGGCAATCGAGCAAACTGAACCTGCCGTAGCGGAGGCGCGCGACCAGCGCCGCCAGTGCTGCCTTGGACGCATCCGTCGTGCGGCTGACCATGCTTTCACCGAAAAAGGCGCGCCCCAGCGCAAGGCCGTATAGTCCGCCGACCAGCCGACTGCCCTCCCAACATTCGATCGAATGGGCGAAGCCTGCCGCGTGCAGATCGAGGAACACCTGTTCAATCGACCGATTGATCCAGGTTTCGGGGCGGTCGCTCGCGGCCTCGGCGCACATCGCCAGGACCGAGCCGAACGCGGCGTCGGCGGTGAGACGGAAGCGCTCCGACCGCAGGGTGCGGCGCAAGGAGCGCGAGAGATGGAAACTGTCGAGCGGCAGGATCGCGCGGCGTCGCGGTTCGACCCAGTAGACGCCGGGCGCGTCGCGCGCATCGGCCATCGGGAACACGCCTACCGCATAGGCACCCAGCACCGTGGCCGGATCGAGTGATTCGAAGGATCGGTGGCGCGTCATGCTAGCCGCGCACGATAGGAAACTGCCGCCGCCCCTGCCAAGGAGCGGCGGCGATTGGCGTTCGACTTATTCGTGGCAGCTGAGCGAGGCCTTGCCGGGCTGCTCCAGCGTGATGTTGGCCGTATCGCCGGTCATCGACCAGCCGCCCTCTGCGGTCAGCGGCTCGCCGGCGTTGGGAGCGGTGAGCGTCGTCGGCGTTCCACCCTTTTCGGTGCGCACCACCGCCTGCTTGTCGCCTTCGAAGAAGGTGACATAGACCAGGCTGTTGTCGCTGCAGCGCAGTGACTTGTCGGCCTTGATCGCCGGCGGCAGCTCGATCGAACCGGCGTTGGCCAGTGCCTTCGCCATCGGATCGGGGTTGGTGTCGATGACCTCGGGGGTCTGGGGCTCGGAGTTGCAAGCGGCGAGCGCGAGGAGCGCCGCGGCGGACAGGAAAAGGGGGCTCTTCATAGCGCCGCCGGGCTTCGCGCATGCAGCAAAGTGCGTCAACCCGCGCCGGGCGTCTGGAGACACTTTATTGCAGCACTACATCCCTATTCGTGAAACTCGTCCAGTTCGGGGATGCGCCCGAACGCAATCTTGCTGCCGACGCGATCGAGCCGTCCGCCGTTCAGCGGACCGACGGACACGGCATTGCGCCCGAAGCGCCGGTTGATGTGATCCATCGCACGACTGAGGGCGAGCCCCCTGGTTTCGCGGGCGAGCGGGTCATCGGGATCGAGATGGGCGAACAGCGTTCCCTGGTCGCCGCTTTCGGGCCGTATCTCCGCGAGCGTCACGCCGATCATCCGCAGCCGGCATCCGCCCACCCGTGCGCGCCCATGGGCCTGCAGGCGCGGAAGCAATCGATCGAGATGAGCGAGCACGATGAAGCTGTCCTGCGTTTCCGGCAGCGGAATGGACGTTCGCCAGGCGCTTTTGTCATGTTCGAACGTGACGTGGAGGACCAGAAGGCGTGCGCGATATCCCTTTCGGCGCAATCGACTTGCCGCCTTCAGCGCGAGGCGGCGCGCGGTGAGCCGCGCCGGTTCATAGTCGCGCTTCGCGGGCGAGAGCACGTGGCTGTGCCCGATCGTGCGGCTTTGGGTGCTCCTCTCCGGAAGATCCACGCCATGCAGCAGATACCACAGCCGGTCTCCCTCCGTGCCGCCCCACGCCTGGCCAGCCTGGCGGGGCGCGCGTTCGCAAAGCTGGGCGATGTCGTTGATGCCGTCCCGGGCCAGGCGGCGTTCCATCTTCGCGCCGATGCCGGCGATATCGGTCAGTCGCAGTCCGAAGAGCGCCTGCGGCAAGTCATGGTCCTCGAACACGACCAGACCATCGGGCTTTTGCAGATCGGACGCGAGCTTCGCCAGCAACCGGTTGGGCGCGACCCCGACCGAGGAGGTCAGGCATGCACCGACGCTCGCCCGAATCCCCTGTTTGATCCGGTGCGCCAGCGCGACCGCGGCGGCGCGATCATTCTCATTGTCGAGCAGGCGGCAGGCAACCTCGTCGATCGAGCACACTCTGGTGACCGGGATGTGCCGCCAGATTTCCGCGACGATCGCATCGTGAAACTCAACATAGCGTTGGTGCCGGGCGGGCGTGACGACGACATCGGGACAGCGCCGCTTCGCCTCCCATACCGGCGTCCCGGTCTTGATCCCGTACCGCTTCGCTTCGACCGATGCGGCGATCGCCACCGTCGTCTCACTGCCGACCGGAGCCACGATCACCGGTCGCCCCCGCAACGCAGGCTGAAGCTGCTGTTCGACGCTGGCGAAATAGGAGTTCAGATCGAGGAACAGCCACCGCAGCGGCCGCGGCGGTAGATCCGGCGACGGTCGCAAAAGGATGGGCGACTCGGCGGGTGACATGATGATGGAACGATAGCAGAGCGCAGGATTGTTTCCCATCTGTTCCTGGTTTATCGAAGCGGCATGGCCAAACTCCAGAAGCGCTATGTCTGCCAATCCTGCGGATCGGTCGCGTCGCGCTGGCAAGGGCAATGCCTCGATTGTTCCGAGTGGAACACGCTGGTCGAGGAAGCCCCGGCGATCGTCACTCCCTTTCAGGCCAAGCACAATCTGCAAGGCGGTGGCCGCGCGGTGGCGATGGTGGCGCTGGACGCCGAAGTGCCGCTGCCCGCGCGGATGGCGAGCGGGATCGCGGAGCTCGACCGCGCGCTCGGCGGCGGGTTCGTCGAGGGCAGTGCGACGCTGATCGGCGGCGATCCGGGGATCGGGAAATCGACGCTGCTGCTTCAGGCGGCAGCGCGGATGGCGCTCGGCGGCGCGGATGTGGCCTACATCTCCGGCGAGGAAGCGGCCGATCAGGTGCGGTTGCGGGCACGGCGCCTGGGATTGGGCGAGGCCCCGGTCCGGCTTGCTTCTGCCACGTCGGTGCGCGACATCCTGACGACGCTTGGTAACGGCAGGCCGCCCGCCTTGCTGGTGATCGATTCGATCCAGACGATGCATTCGGACCTGATCGAAGGGGCGCCGGGCACGGTGAGCCAGGTGCGCGCCTCCGCGCAGGAACTGATCCGCTTTGCCAAGGAGCGCGGGACGGCGCTGGTGCTGGTCGGCCACGTCACCAAGGACGGCACGATCGCGGGGCCGCGCGTGCTGGAGCATATGGTCGACACGGTGCTCAGCTTCGAAGGTGAGCGCAGCCATCAGTATCGTATCCTGCGTGCGATCAAGAACCGCTTCGGCGGCACGGACGAGATCGGCGTCTTCGCCATGCAGGCCG
>JBELMF010000031.1:0-24635 GCA_042096015.1 Sphingomonas sp. | reverse complement strand
GATGTGATCCTCAACCGGCCGGCGCGCAGCGAGGATGAGACGCCGACCGACCGGCTGATCCGGATCGCCGAGCGCTTCCGCGGGCAGAAGGGCGGCGCGGCGGACGACAAGGCGGCGCTGGAATGGCGCACGTGGCCGGTCGAGAAAAGGCTGGAGCACGCGCTGGTGCGCGGGATCGACGCCTTTGTGGTCGAGGATACCGAGGAAGCGCGGCAGCAGGCGGCGAAGCCGATCGAGGTGATCGAAGGTCCGCTGATGGACGGCATGAACGTCGTCGGCGACCTGTTCGGATCGGGCAAGATGTTCCTGCCGCAGGTGGTGAAATCCGCCCGCGTGATGAAGAAGGCGGTGGCGCACCTCCTTCCGTTCATCGAGGCGGCGAAGGAGCCGGGCGCCAAGGGCAAGGGAAAGATCGTGCTCGCCACGGTGAAGGGTGACGTCCACGATATCGGCAAGAACATCGTTGGCGTGGTGCTTCAGTGCAACGGCTTCGAGATCGTCGACCTGGGCGTGATGGTGCCCTGGTCGAAGATCCTTGATGCGGCGAAGGAGCATGATGCGGACATGATCGGCCTCTCCGGGCTGATCACGCCGTCGCTCGACGAGATGGTGACGGTGGCGGAGGAAATGCGCCGCGCCGAGATGACCATGCCGCTGCTGATCGGCGGCGCGACGACGAGCCGCGTGCATACCGCGCTTCGGATTGATCCGGCTTACGAGGGCGCGGTGGTTCATGTGCTCGACGCGAGCCGCGCGGTGGGCGTGTGCACCTCGCTGGTGTCGGAATCGCAGTCGGCCGAGTTCGTCGCCAAGACCAAGGCCGAATATGAGGACGTGCGCGTCAAGCGCGCCAATGCGAGCGGATCCAACCTCGTGCCGCTGGAGAAGGCGCGCGAGAATGCCTTCGTCGCCGACATGGCGCTGAAGCCCGCCGCGCCGTTGCAGCCGGGCATCCATCGCTACGACGACTGGAGCCTGGAGGATCTGCGCGAGGCGATCGACTGGACGCCGTTCTTCCGCTCGTGGGAGCTGGCCGGCAATTACCCGGCGATCCTTGAGGACGAGATCGTCGGCGAGAGCGCCCGGTCGCTGTTCGCGGATGCGCAGGCCATGCTCGACCAGATCGTTGCGGAGAAGTGGCTCACCGCGCGCGGTGTCGTCGGCCTCTGGCCGGCGCATCGTCATGGTGACGATGTGTTCGTGCAGCACCGTCACTCGGACGATCACCGCACCCCCGATGGCGGCAGCGTGCCCGAGCATATCCGCGTGCCCGACCTCGACCGCAGCAACGAGGAGAGCCGGCGGCTGTGCTTCCTTCGCCAGCAGGTGGCGAAGCGTGAGGGGCGCGCGAACATGTGCCTAGCCGACTTCATCGATCCGCACGGCGACTGGCTGGGCGGCTTCGCGGTGGCGATCCACGGCATCGACCCGCACCTCGCGCGGTTCAAGGCGGACACCGACGATTACAATGACATCCTGCTGAAGGCGCTGGCGGACCGCTTCGCCGAGGCCTTCGCCGAGCGACTGCACCAGCATGTCCGCACGACCCTGTGGGGCTATGCGCCCGACGAGCAGCTTACGAATGAGGCGCTGATCCGCGAGCAGTACCGCGGCATCCGTCCGGCGCCGGGCTATCCGGCTTGCCCGGATCATACGCTGAAGCCTGAGCTGTTCGAGATGCTCAGCGACGGGACGGGCGATGTCGCAGGGATTACGCTGACCGAGAGCATGGCGATGCTGCCGACCGCGGCGGTCTCGGGCTTCTACTTCGGGCACCCGGATGCGGCCTATTTCGGCGTGGCGCAGATCGGGCAGGACCAGGTGGCGGACTATGCCGCGCGGCGTGGGTTGCCCGTGGCGGATGCGGAGCGATGGCTGCGGCCGAATCTGAACTGAGAGAATTCCACTCCATTCGCTGAGCTTGTCGAAGCACGCGGTAAGAGCGGTAGCGCTTGTGACACGCCCTTCGACACGCTCAGGGCGAACGGGACGGGGGTGATCACCCGACCCACCCCGTCATCCCGGACTTGATCCGGGATCCCGCTTCTTCTTCTACCGACGCGCGGAGAAGGCAGCGGGACCCCGGATCAAGTCCGGGGTGACGATCAGAGGATGAGGGGGCGCTTGTCCTGTGGGACGCCGTTGATGGTGATCGTCGGCGGACCCGCGTTGTTCCTGCGGATCTCCAGCACTCGCCCACCCGCCAGCTTCACCGTCGCGCGCGCCACCAGCGGCGCCGCGACCGTCCACTCGGGCTTGCCCGGCACCAGTGGGTAGAGGCCCAGGCTGCCGAAGACATACCAGGCGGACATGGCGCCGGCATCGTCGTCCATGCCGTCGGCATAGCCTTGCGGCGCGAGCGCGAAGCTGCGGCCGTGCCATGGCTGCGCGCGCTTGCCTTCGTTGGCATAGGGGTGGTCAACGGCCTGCGTCAGGTAGCGATGGACGATCCGCGCGCTCGTCTCCGGCCTCCCCAGCGCTGCGTACAGCCACGGCGCCTGAATGTCGGGCTGGTTGGTCATGTTGTAGAGATTGCGGGTGAAGAAGGTGTCGAGCTCGCCGAGGAAGCGCTCGCGCCCGAGCGTCTCGACCATCCAGTCGAGATCGAACACCGGCGCCCAGCGATATTGCCACAGCGTTCCCTGGTAGAGGCCGCGTGCCTTGACCACGTCGGCGTCCGCGCCGAGCTTCTCGAACACCCGGCGCCACATCGGCCGATACGATAGTGCCCTGGCGCGGAAGCGCTGCGACAGCGCGGTGTCGCCGAGATCGGCGGCGAGCTCGGCGATTGCCCAATCGTCATACGCTGCCTCGATCTGCTGGTCGGGGGTGTCGCGCTGGAGCGTGTCCGATTCGCGCACCATGCCCGCAAGCGCGGCACGCGCGTCGAAGCTGGTGATGCCGCGGCGGCGGAAATCGAGCAGCGCGATGCCGGCATGTTCGGTGCGCACGGTGAGGAACGGCTCGGCGCGGGTCGACCAGCGGTGCTTGCCCTCGCCGTACAGCGCGACCAGCGAGCGGGCGATGTCGGCGGCACGCATGGGATCGATGAGGGCGATGAGCGGGAGCTGGGTGCGATAGTTATCCCACAATGCCCAGCTGGTGTAGCGTGTCTCGCCGGGTGCCGAGCGGTGGATTTTGCCATCGCTGCCGCGGTGGCGGCCATCGGGATCGTCGACCGCGACCGGTGTCTGCATGACCCGGAACAGCGAGGTGTAGAAGAGCGCGCGCTGCTCGCGGGGCGCCTCCACCTGGATGCGCGAAAGCTCGCGTTGCCATTGCGCGCGGGTGTCGCGCAGCACCGCGGCGAACGGGCGGGTGCCGAGTTCGGCGTCGCGGACGCGCGCGGCGGCGGCGGCATCGACGGTGGAAAGACCGGTGCGGACTTCCACCACCGCGCCGCGCCTGAGATCGAGCGGGAGCGTCGCGGCCGATCCGCTGGCCGTCGCGCGGCTGCTCGGCCGCCCGTCGACGGTGATGCGGCTGGCGCTGTGGATCGTGTAAGCGCCTTCGTCGCAGACCGTGCCCGCGGTCATCGTCGCGCGCAGCTCGCTGCCGCTGGCGGCGAGCTGCGCCGCGTGACGCTCCGTATAGGCGTGGGCGGCGTCGAGGCGGAGCATGTAGCGGCCGGGGCGCGAGACGGTGAAGCGGAGGAGGCCGGCGCCGCGCGTCGCGGTCATGTCGGCGGCAATGCCGTTGGCGTAGGTGACGCGATAACGGCCCGCGCCCGCGCGTTCGCTCGCCTTGTCCATCGCGGCAAGCGGCCCGGCACCGTCGGGCAGCAGCGAGACGAGCAGGTCGCCGCCCCCGCCGCCGCACCCGACGCCCACTGCGCGGGTATGCGAAAAGCCGCGCAGGTGGCGGGCGCCGAAGTCGTAGCCGGCGTGGTTTTTCGGATCGGTGTCGGCGACCAGCTGCACCATGCCGTAGGGCGCGACGGCCGCCGGGGTAAGCTGGCCGAAGTCACCGAGCGTGCCGACGAACGGGTCGACGAGGTCCACCGCCCGCTCGCGCGCGCCCGCGGGCGCCGCGATCAGGAGCGCGACGGCGGCGAGCGTGGCCTTCACTGGCCCGGCGGGCGGAAGAAGCGGGGCGGGAAGGGCGCCTGGCCGGGCCCCTTGGGATCGCGCAATTCGTTGCGCCCGCCGGCGTCGGGGCTGAGCGGGATCTGCATGCCGTTTGTCTCTTCCAGCAGGCGGAACAGCTTGGCGCTCATCCGCTCGGCGAGGTCCTCATGGCCGGGCCGGGCGAGCAGATTGTCATTCTCGTGCGGATCGGCGGCGAGATCGTAGAGCTCGTCGAGATCCCAGATGCCGTGGAAGTGGATGTACTTGTAGCGGTCCTCGCGCAGCGCGTGGACGGTCGGCGTCTGGGGGAAGTTACGCTCCCAATAATATTCGTACATCAGCTCCTGGCGCCACGGCACGTCGCCGCCATTGTCCTTCGCGCTGATCAGCGGCAGCATGTTCGCGCCGGCGATGCCGTCGGGTGCCTCCAGCCCGGCGGCGGCGAGCATCGTCGGTGCGACGTCGATATTGGCGACCACCTGCTCCACCGCGCCCGCACCGAACAGCGACGGGCAGCGCATCAGCATGGGCACGCGCATCGATTCCTCATAGGCGGCGCGCTTGTCGATCAGCCCGTGCTCGCCGAACATGAAGCCGTTGTCGCCCATGTAGAGGATCAGCGTGTCATCGAGCTCGCCGCGCTTCTCCAGGAGGTCCATGATCCGCGCAATGCCTTCGTCGACCGCGAGCAGCGTCTCCATGTAGCGCTTGTAGTAATCGCCGATGTCGAGCGTGCCGTGGTACGGATAGCCGACGCCGTGCCAGCTGTTGCGCTGGTTCTCCACCCACATCGGGCGGCCGGGAACGCCCGGCTTCATCGTCTCGGGGTACCGGAAGGTCTCCTTGTCGTAGCGGCCCTTGTGGCGCTCGGCGGGGATGAATTCCGAATGCACCGCCTTGTGCGCCAGATGCATCATCCACGGCTTCTTGCTGTCGCGCCGGCCGATCCAGTCGAGCGCGTAATCGGTCAGCTCGTCGGTGATATAGCCCTTCTGCGGCACCTTGCGGCCGTTGACGTTGAGCCCGTCTTCGTGCGGCAGGTAGTGGCCCTGGCCCTTGAAGCTCACCCAATGGTCGAAGCCGGGCTGCGGCACGTCGGTTTCCGCGCCCATATGCCATTTGCCGATGAAGGCGGTGTCATAGCCGGCGGCCTGGAGATATTCGGGGTAATAGGTGAGCCCGGGCGGGATCGGGTGGTTGTTGTCCACCACCCGGTGCTGGTGGGCGTAGAGGCCGGTGAAGATCGACGCGCGGCTCGGCGAACAGAGCGCGGTGGTGACGAAGGCGTTGCGGAAGTGCACGCCCTCGCGCGCCAGCCGGTCGAGCGTCGGCGTGTCGCCGAAGCCCTGCGCCTTCATGAAGCCCATCGCATCATAGCGGTGATCGTCGGTCAGGATGACGAGGATGTTCTTCGGCTTCGCGCCAGTCTTGCGGCGGAGGTTGAGCTGCTTGGGCGCCGGTGTGGCGTGTGCCGTGAAGGTGTAGAGGCCGAACGCGCCCCCGGTGCCCGCGAGCAGCACGCCGCGCCGGTCGATACCCTTGGCCATCAATGCTCACCCACATGGGCATAAGGATCAGTCTGGCCCGCCAGCCACGGATCCTTGGTCGCCGCCCGCACCGCGCGCAGCCGTTCCGCCAGCTGCGCCTTGACCGCGGCATAGGCGGGGTCGGCGGCGACGTTGGTGATCTCGTCCGGATCGCGGGTGAGGTCGTAGAGTTCCTCCGCCGGGCGCTGGAGATAGGCGGCCTGCGTGCGCGTGCCGAGCCGGATCGAGGGATCGGCGCTGATCGCTCTCCATGACGGCGATCCTGCCACGTCGCCGGCGATCGGATAGGGAAGCTGGTACGCCAGGTTCAGGATGTAGCTGTGCGTCCGCGTGCGGATGCTGCGCATCGGATAATATTGGTTGATCTCGTGAAAGTCGTGGCTGGCGAAGATCGCATCGCGCGTGGGATCGTCGGCCTTGCCCAGGATCGGCAGCAGCGAGCGTCCTGACAGCTTATAGGCAGGCGGTGCGACGCCGGTCCAGTCGAGCACGGTCGGCGTGATATCCGTGAAGCTGACCATCGCATCGCTCGCCACGGATGCGCTGCCCGGCGCATAGACGATCAGCGGCAGGTGAAGGCCGGGGCCGTAGAAATTGGTCTTGGCGCCGGGGAAGGGGCGGCCATTGTCGCTGAGGAAGATGACCAGCGTATCCTCCGCACGCCCGCTGGCGGCGAGATCGTCGAGGATCATGCCGACGCCCGCATCGAGGCGGCTGAGCGATTCGTAATATTCGGCCAGGTCCTGCCGCACGGCGGGCAGATCCGGCAAATGCGACGGGATTGCCACCCGGTGCGGATCGTAGCTTTCGGGCTTCACCCCCGGCCAGGCGCGATCGTTGCCGTAATCCACCGCCGCGCGATGCGGATCGCTGTACGCGACGGTGACGAAGAACGGGCGGTCGTCGGTCGAGCGGATGAAGCTCGCGGTGGCGATGGCCAGCTCGCGCACGTCGCGAATGCCGCCGCGCTCGGGCACCAGCTCGCTCTCATAGGGAAAGGCACTGTCAGGCCCGACATGCTTCTTGCCGACCAGCGCCGTCGCATAGCCGGCGCGGCGCAGCATCGCGGGCAGCGTCTCGATGCCGGGAAGCAACGACTGGTGGTGCACGTCGTGCTGCAGGCCGTACATGCCGTTCTGGTGCGTGTAGAGCCCGGTGTTGATGACGGCGCGACTGGGGCTGCACGAGGACACGGCGGCATAGCCGTGGCGGAACAATGTGCCCTGCCGCGCCAACCGATCGAGCCGCGGCGTCTTCACCGCCACGCCGTAGCAGCCGAGGTCGAGGCCCTGATCGTCGGAGATCAGCAGCAGCACGTTGCGCTGCTTGGCGGCGGGTTGCGCAAGGCCCGGCGCGGCGGAAGCTGCCGCCACGCCGGCCATGCCCTTCAGAAGGTCGCGTCTGTCCATCGGCCGCTCCTACTGCCACCCGTCATTCCCGCGGAGGCGGGAATCCATAAACGCAGAGGGGCGCGGCTCCTTCGATGCGTTGCGTTTATGGATCCCCGCCTCCGCGGGGATGACGGTGTAAGCTCATTTTTCCCGCCTGCGACGAGGCGTACTTAACAGGTTAGAACTCGAACGCCGCGCTGAAGCGGAACGAACGGCCCAGGATCGGACGCGCCAGGATGACGCCCTGGCCCTGGCCGCCGATGATGCGCGGGTTCTGCTCGGTCAGGCCCAGCTCGTCGGTCAGGTTGTTGCCCGTCACCTGCAGGCGCACGCGATCGTTGATGTCGATCGAGACGCCGGCGTCCAGCTGGTAGAAGTTCGGCAGGATCTGCAGGTTTTCCGGATCGGAGAAGCGATCGCCGGTATATTGCAGCGTGGCGAACAGCGACGGCCGCACGCTGCCGATCGGCAGTTCATAGGCCGGCGTCACCCGCCACGTCCACTTGGGCTGGCGCTGCACCTGGTTCCCCGTGTTGTCGATCGCGCCGTTGCCCGTGAAGAAATCGCGGTAGGTGGCGTCCAGATAGGTGCCGGCGGCGGAGAGGCTGAAGCCGTCGAACGGGCGCACCACGCCTTCCAGCTCGACGCCCGTCGCCTTGGCGCCGCCGTTGGAGCTGACCGGCACGTTGTTGATCAGCGTAGTGGTCGACAGGCCGTCGAACTTGTTGTGGAAGACGGTGGCGTACAGGTTCGCCACGTCGGTCGACAGCTTCAGGCCGATTTCGTAGCTGTCGACTTCGGCGACCGCGGCAAGGCCGGTCTTTTCGGCGATATTGGTCGCGGATGCTTCGCGAAGGTTGTCGAACTGCGGGAAGCCGTTGCCCCGGCTGTAGCGCGCGAACACGCCGACCGAGCGGCTGAAATCATAGTTCGCGCCGACCGTCCACGACCATGCATCATCGCTGTAGTGAATGGAGCGCGGGCTGCCGAGCACCGTAACGGAATTGTCGTACAGCGTGTTGGGATTGCCATCGAGGTTGACGTTGCCGCCGCTGATCGGGGTGCTGAGCACCGCATCGATGATGTGCTTCTGCCAGCGCAGGCCGCCGTCGATGCGCAGTTCCGGCGTGATCTGGAATTCGTCCACGGCGTAGAAGGCGTAATCCTCGCCCTCATACCATGCGCTGACCTGGAACGCCGGCCCGCTGGTGAAGCCGCGCAGCGTCGCCTGCTGCGTCGTTCCCGCGGCATTGGCGACCACGAGATCGAGGCGGCGCGCGTTCGGCTCCGCGGTCAGCAGCACCTGGTTGCCCAGCGCCCAACGATCGCGCGAGGTGAAGTTGGTGTAGTAGAAGCCGCCGGTCAGCTTGTTGTTGCCGCTGGTCCATTCCAGCGCCGAATCCGTCACGAAGGAGGACAGCTTCTTGCGCACGTCCCAGATGCCGGCGCGCAGCACCGGGGTGTTCGCGCCGCTCGCCAGCGCGCCGCTGCCGTCGGCATAGACGAGCGAGGAGACGGTGGCGCCGGCGCCGGCGAGGCGCGTCGCCATCACCGATGCGGCAATCGGCGCCTCGGTCGGCACCAGCCCCTTGGTGTTCGCGTTCCCGCCCATGTAGCTCATGCGCTCACGCACCCGGACGCCGTCGAACACCTCATAGTCGAAGGTGAAACCGGTGTGGATCACGTTCGCCCCGCGGCCGTCCTGCAGATCGACGGTGTTGCCGACGACATTCTGCACGGCCCGCGTGTCCGGTCCGTTCAGCGTCCCGGTGCCATGGTCGAAGCCGGGATATTCGCTGGTGTTCTCGCCATCCACCACGACGGGGATCGGCAGCAGCCACTGGCCGCGATCCTTGAGATAGCGCGCGTAGAATTCGATCGAGCCGCTGGTGCCGAAATCGTGGTGGATGTTGGCGGTGATCTGGCCGCCCTGTTCCGCACGATAGCGCGGGTCGCGAATGCCGTTGCTCTGGGCATAATAGCCACCGACCATGAAGCCGGTATCCTCGCCAAGCGGGCCGGAGATCCAGGCATCGCCGCGGATCTCGTCGAAATCGGTATAGGAGATCTTGGCGAGGCCATGGAACTCGCTGCCGCCGATCCGCGGCACGACGTTGACGGTCAGGCCCGGCTGGCCGTTCGAGAACAAGGAGCCGGTGCCGCCGCGCACGGCCTCGACGCGCTGCACCGTCTCGTCAAGGCGGATCAGCTGCGAGTTTTCGAGGAACGACAGCGTCGGCGGGGCGAAGATCGGCGTGCCGGCGTATTGGAACGTCACGAACTGCGCGTCGCCGCCCGAGGGATAGCCGCGCACGAAGATGTTGGCGCCGTTCTGCCCGCCCGAGCTTTCCGCCATCACGCCGGGCACGGTGCGCAGCAGATCGGCGGTGCTGTTCGGCGCGGCGCGCTCGATCGCGTCGTTGCTGAGCGAGGTGACCGCAAAAGATGCGTCCTGGCGGCGCGTGCCGCCGCCGGCGGTGCCGACGACGACGATGTCCTCGCCGATCTCGGCGGTGGTGTCGACCAGCCCTGTATCGGGCTCGGCGCGCTGGGCCGCGTCGGCGGCCTGCGTAACCGTGGTGTCCTGCGCAAAGGAGGGCGTGGCCGTCAGCACCGCACCGATCGCCGCGCCAGCCATCAGACGGCCAAGAACAGTCGCAACCATGATCTTCCCCTAAAAAGCTTCTATCGGCACCCTGACGCCGACAGCGGTGGCCTCTTACGATCGTTCAGGGCTACAGTCGAGCGCGATCGATTGTTACGGAGTCGAGACATTGAAGAAACTGATCGCCGCTGCCGGGCTGTTGGCGAGCGCGGCCGTCACGGCGCAGAGCGTCGATGTGCCGGCCTTCCGCCTGCCGCCGTCGAGCCTGCTGAGTGCGCAGGCGAAGCAGGTGATCGTGCGTCAGCAGGCGGTGCGGCCGCCCGATTTCGGCGACGACATCGTCGCCGCGCGGGCATTCTGGGGGCGGTACAATGACGAACGGCTGGCGGAGATGCGCCGCCTTTTTCGTACCGTCGAACGGCGCGCGACGATCGCGGGCGTTCCTGTCGATGTGGTCACCCCCGCGAGCGGGATCCCGCCGCGCAACACCCGCCGGGTGCTGATCAACGTCCACGGCGGCGCCTTCATGTGGGGCAGCGGCAGCGGCGCACTGGTGGAGGCGATCCCGATTGCCGCGACGATGGGGATAGAGGTGGTGACGATCGATTACCGGTTGGCGCCCGAGCATCGCTATCCGGCGGCGTCTGAGGATGTGGCGGCGGTGTATTCGGCGCTGCTGCGGCGCTTTCCGCCGGAGAACATCGGCCTATACGGTTGTTCAGCGGGCGGCGTGATCGTTGCCCAGTCGGTGGCGTGGCTGCGGGACAAGGGACTGCCCCGGCCCGGCGCGATCGGCACCTTCTGCGGCACGGGCGGCGCTTACGCCGGCGATAGCCCGTACCTGTCGGACCCGGTCACCACCGGCAAGCCGGCGCGCACCGGCGCGCTGCCGGGTGTCCTCGCCAACCCCTATATGGCGGGCGTCCCGGCCGGCGACACGATTGCCTATCCGCTCGGGTCGGATGCCGCCCTGCGCGCTTTTCCGCCGACGCTGCAACTCGCCGGCAGCCGCGATTTCGCCGCCAGCGTGCTGACGTGGCAGCATCGGCGGCTGACGGCGCTGGGGGTCGACAGCGAATTGCAGCTGTTCGACGGGCTTGGCCATGCCTTCTTCGTCTGGCCGGACATGCCGGAATCGATGGAGGCCTACCGGCTTGTCGCCCGCTTCTTTGACCGGCATCTGGGCACGGCCGCGACGGGCCGGGCAAGCGACGGGAGCGCACATTGAGGAAGTTTCACGGAGTTTCGGTGGCCACGTCGATTGCCGCGCTGGCGCTGATCGCCGCGCCTCTGGGTGCCCAGCAGAGCCCCGCCGCGTTGTACGGCGACTTGTTCGCCGCGGTGCAGACCGGGCGCATCTTCCCTGACGGGAAGACCTTCGCCGATGCCGCGCCCAAGCGCGATGCGCAGGCGATCATGGCCGATTACCGACGCCAGAAGCCGGCGACGCCGGAGGCGCTGCGCGCGTTCGTGCTGGCGAACTTCTCGGTTCCCGGCGTCAACGATCGCGGCGAGGCGGACCTCAGGCGTCATATCCGCAACCTGTGGCCGATGCTGGTGCGCCAGCCCGATACGCCGGTCGCCGGATCGTCGCTGCTGCCGATGGCGCATCCTTACGTGGTGCCGGGCGGTCGCTTCCGCGAAATCTATTATTGGGACAGCTATTTCACCATGCTCGGCCTCGCCGTCGACGGGCAGCAGCCGCTGGTGGAATCGATGCTGGCGAACTTCACCGACACGATCGAGCGCTACGGGCACATCCCCAACGGCATGCGCAGCTATTATCTGGGCCGCGCGCAGCCGCCTTTCTATGCGCTGATGCTGGACCTGTCGAAGGACGACGATCCGGCGCTCGCGGCAAAGCGGCTGGCGGCGCTCAAGACCGAACACGCTTATTGGATGAAGGGCGCCGCGTGCCTCGACGCGACAGGCGCGTGCGCCCGCGTGGTGCGGATGCCCGACGGCACGTTGCTCAACCGTTATTGGGACGATCGCCCGCTGCCGCGCGACGAGAGCTATGCCGAGGACGTGATCACCGCGAAGGAGGATCCGTCGCGCCCGCTCGCGGTGATGTACCGCCACCTGCGCGCCGGGGCCGAAAGCGGCTGGGATTACAGCAGCCGCTGGCTCGCCGATCCGCAACGGCTCGCCTCGATCCGCACCACCGATATCGTGCCGGTCGATCTCAACAGCCTGATGCTGATGATGGAGGAGGCGATCGCGCGGCGCTCCGCGGCTGCCGGCGACCGGGCCGGGGCGGCCGAGTTCGCCGCGCTCGCCGCCAAGCGCCGCGCGGCGCTCAACCGCTATTTCTGGGTCCCCAAGGAAGGCCGCTACGCGGATTGGGACCGGGTGGCGCGCAAGCCCACGCCGCGCGTGTCCGCGGCGATGCTGTTCCCGCTGTTCGCCGGCGCCGCTTCACCGCAGCAGGCGGCGGCGGTCGCGGCGACGGTGCGGCGCGATCTGCTCGCGACCGGGGGTCTTCGGACCACGCCGATGCGCACCGGGCAGCAATGGGACAGCCCCAACGGCTGGGCGCCGCTGCAATGGGTCGCGATCGCCGGGCTTGAGAAGACCGGGCAAGGCGAACTGGCGCGGGAGATCGCCAAGCGCTGGCTGGGCACGGTGGAGGCGGCCTATGCCGAGACGGGCAAGATGCTGGAGAAATACGACGTCGAGGAGCGCAAGCCCGGCGGTGGCGGCGAATATCCCACGCAGGATGGCTTCGGCTGGACCAACGGCGTGACCAGCGCGATCATGGAGCGCTATCCGAATTTGTAACCCGTCATCCCGGACTTGATCCGGGATCCCGCTTCTTCTCTCGGCTGAAGAAGGCAGCGGGACCCCGGCTCAAGGCCGGGGTGACGAATTCAGGCTCAGCAGCACCGCCCGCCGCCGCTGCCGTAGCGGGCCTGCTGGCGGTTGCGGAAGAACTCGGCGCGAGTCATCGGCGTGGCGCCGGGGTGACGATCAGCCATGTGGCGGCAATACGAATCATAGTCGGGCATCCCGACCATCAGCCGCGCCGTCTCCGCCAGGCGCGAGAAGAGGCTCACCGCGCCACCTCGAGCGCCGGCGGGATCTCGGTTACGCTTGGCCGGGTGATGCGGCGTGCGGCGAGGCAGGTGCGCACCGTGTAGAAAGCGATTGCCGCGACCACGAGCAGGAACAGCGCGCACAAGGCTGCGTCGATCCGGTCGTTGAAGACGATCCGCCCCATCTCCGCCATCGACGCGGCGGGCTTCAGCACCTCGCCGCGCGCGACCGCGTCGGAGAAGACATTGGCATGGGCTAGGAAGCCGACCTTGGGATCGGGGTGGAACAGCTTCATCAGCCCCGCGGTGCCGGTGCACAGGACGAGCCAGGCGGCGGGGACGGTCGTCACCCAGGCGAAGCGATCGCGCTTCATCCGCACCAGCACCACCGTCGCCAGCATCAGCGCGACCGCGGCGAGCATCTGGTTGGAGATGCCGAACAGCGGCCACAACGTGTTCACCCCGCCGAGCGGATCGGTGACGCCCTGGTAGAGGAAGAAGCCCCAGGCGCCGACGCAGATCAGCGTGGCGACGAGGCCGGGCATGAAGCTGGAGGTTTCCTTGAAGCGCGGGGAGGCGAGCCCGAGCAGGTCCTGCAGCATGAACCGCCCCGATCGCGTGCCGGCATCCACCGCAGTGAGGATGAACAGCGCCTCGAACAGGATCGCGAAATGGTACCAGAAGGCCTTCATGCCCGGCCCGCCGAGCACATTGCTGAAGATCTCCGCCATCGCCACTGCCAGCGTCGGCGCGCCGCCGGCACGGCTGACGACCGTCGTCTCGCCGACTTCGCGCGCGGTGGTGGCGAGCGTTTCGGGCGAGACGGGGAAGCCCATGGCGGTGATCGCTGCCGCCGCCGTCGCGGGCTCGCCGCCGGTGATCGCGGTGGGTGCGTTCATCGCGAAATAGATGCCGGGATCGAGGATCGAGGCGGCGATCAGCGCCATGATCGCGACCGCGCTTTCCATCAGCATCGCGCCATAGCCGATGAACGGCGCGTCGCCCTCGCTGGCGATCAGCTTGGGCGTGGTGCCGCTGGAGATCAGCGCGTGGAAGCCGGAGACGGCGCCGCAGGCGATGGTGATGAACAGGAACGGAAACAGCGGCCCGGCCCAAACCGGGCCGGTGCCGGTGAAGGCGAACTCGGTCAGTGCCGGCATCCGCAGCGGCGGCGCGAGCACGACGATGCCGATCGCCAGCGCGGCGATGGCGCCGATCTTGAGGAACGTCGACAGGTAATCGCGCGGCGCGAGCAGCAGCCAGACGGGGAGCAGTGACGCCACGGCGCCATAAGCGATCAGCCCGAAGCACAATTGCACCGGCGTCAGGGTGAAGACCGGTCCCCAGAAGGCGCTTTCCGCCACATTCTGCCCGAAGATGATCGCCGCGATCAGACCGATGAAGCCGATCACCGATACCTCGCCGATCGCACCGGGGCGGATCCAGCGGGTGTAGGCGCCCATCAGCATCGCCAGCGGCACGGTGGCGACGACGGTGAACAGCCCCCACGGGCTTTCCGCCAGCGCGCGGACCACGATCAGCGCGAGCACCGCGAGGATGATGACCATGATCATGAAGGCGCCGACCAGTGCGATCGTGCCGGGGATCGCGCCCATTTCCATACGGACGAGTTCGCCCAGCGACCGCCCGTCGCGCCGCATCGAGATGAACAGGATCATGAAATCCTGCACCGCGCCGGCCAGCACCACGCCGGCCAGGATCCACAAGGTGCCGGGCAGATACCCCATCTGCGCCGCGAGCACCGGCCCGACCAGCGGCCCCGCGCCGGCGATCGCCGCGAAATGGTGGCCGAACAGCACGCGCCGGTCGGTCGCGACATAATCCAGCCCGTCGGCGCGGCGCACGGCGGGCGTGGGGCGTGACGGATCTATGCCGACCACCGCGCGGGCGATGAACAGCGCGTAATAGCGATAAGCGACGAGATAGACCGACACGGCCGCCGCGACGATCCACAGCGCATTGACCGGCTCGCCCCGCACGCTGGCGACGACGCCAAGGCTGCCCGCGCCGACCAGCGCCAGGGCGATCCAGGGAAGATGTCGCGTCATGTGATACCCGCTTGCCGTTTCCGCATCGTCCTAGGCGATGGAATCCGCACCGGCCACCCTGTCGGACGATCCGCGCGGGAACCCAGCCGCGGGTTCCGGCGATTTGGGCGGAGCGCAATGCGAAGGATGAACGGGATGGCGGAAGCGACCTGGGGTGATGCGACCGCCCCGACAATCGACTGGAAGATGAGCGCCTCGCTGGAGAATGTCACCCGCGGCGGATCGGAAGTGCCGGAGGTGACCAACCTTGAGGCCGCGGTGCGTGCCTGGCAGCAGCTCGCGCCCGAGATGCGCGAGGAAGCGGTGCTGACCCTGGAGCGGCCGATCTGGCTGAACCCCGACATGCCGCTCGACACGTTCGTCGGCGAGGCGATCGGGGACGTGGCGCGCCGCCTGCCGGGCTGACGAAAACGGTATAATGCAGCAAAGGAATGAATGATGGCGGGTAGCCAGCTGGAAATCGATACCAATACGATCCTCGACAATATCGACGCGGAGCTTGTCGAGTTCACCGCGGAGGTCGACGGCGACGATTACGAGTTCGCCGTACAATATGATCTGCTGGAGGCGCTGAGCGGTGATCGGCCGGACGGCGACGGGGCGGACATGCTGAACCGGTTCATCGACCAGGTCTCGGACGCCGCACTGTCGGCCCTCAGCCGCAATTCGGATGCCGTGCCGATCGTCGTCAGTGAGGCCGATCTGGAATAGTCGCGCCCGTCGCCGGCCCGTTTGCGTGGCGCACCGACGCACGGCATAGCCGGACGGAAGCGGCGGCCAGAGGGGCAGATGCGAGACGACGATCCTGACACGGCGCCCCCCGCCCGCGTGGCTGACGCCATTCGCGCGCCGCGTGGCGGCTTCGTCGGCCCCGTGAAGCGATCGATCACCATCGCGGGCCATGCCACCTCGATCAGCCTCGAACCCTTGTTCTGGAGCGCGCTGGAAGAGGCGGCGGCGGCGCATCGTCTGCCGCTGTCCGCGCTGGTGGCGGAAATCGACGCGCGGCGCATCGTCGCGCCCGATCCGCCCAACCTCGCCAGCGCGCTAAGAAGCTGGTTGATGGATACAAAATGCGACAACGGTAAGAATGGCTCGCATTAGCATTGACAGTGCGATCGACTCTCAATAGCGGGCGTCCCTGAGCTAAGGGGAGCCAACAATGTCTGACATGTCTGCGTCACGCGGTGCGCCTGCCTTTCTGGCGCTTGCCGCGGTCGGTTTCATCGCCTCGTCACCGGCCCAGGCCGGGCCGGCGGGAGGCACCGGATCGGTTAGCGCCGATCCGCAGCAGGTCACGACGGAGGATCGCCGCCGCGACGACATCATCGTCACCGGCCAGCAGGTGAAATCGGAGCAGGCGAGTGCCAAGACCACGCGCCCCGTCCGCGACACGCCCCAGACGGTGACGATCCTGACGAACAAGACGATCGAGCAGCAGAATCTGCTCACCCTGCGCGACGTGCTGTCGACGGTGCCCGGCATCACCTTCGGCGCGGCGGAGGGGGGCGTCGCGCCGTCCGACCAGATCACGCTGCGCGGCTATTCGGCGTCGAGCGACATCACCGTCGATAACGTGCGCGACAGCGGCCAATATTCGCGCGGCGATCCGTTCATCCTCGAACAGGTCGAGGTCGTGAACGGTGCCAATTCGGTCTATTCGGGCGCCGGCTCGGTCGGCGGATCGATCAACCTCGTCACCAAATATCCGCAGCGCGAGACGGCGATCCGGGTCGATGGCGGGATCGGCACCGATGATTATTATCGCACCACCATCGACGCCAACGTACGCGCCAGCGACACGATCGGCCTGCGCCTCAACGCCATGGCGCACCACAATGACGTGCCCGGCCGCGACGTCGAATATAACAAGCGCTGGGGTGTCGCGCCGTCCGCGACGCTCGGTCTCGACGGCGACACGCGGCTGACCGTCCATTACTTCCACGAGGAAGACGACAATATCCCGCAATATGGCGTGCCTTATTACAAGAACGCCTTCCACAACGGCCCGCTGCCCGGCATCGATCGCAGCGATTACTTCGGCTATCGCAACGTCGATACGCAGGACATCACGATCGATCGCGCGACGCTGATCTTCGAACATGAGTTTTCCGATCGCGTCTCGCTGCGCAATCTGGCGCGCTGGCAGAACGTGCAGCAGCTGTCGATCGTCGGGCCGCCGCAGGGCACCTTCTGCCTGCCCGGCAATGTGACGCCCGCGGGGGCGGCCTGCCCGGCAACGACGCCGGTCGGCTATTATCTGATCGGCGGCCCGCGCGGGAATTACCGCGATGTCACCAACCTCTTGATGTACGATCAGCTCGATCTGCGTGCGACGGTGAACACCGGCGCCGTGGAGCATACGATCGTGCTCGGCGCATCGTATGGCTGGGAGGAATTTACGCTCTCGACCGGCAACGTCTATCGCAACGCGAACCGCACGGCGGCCTTCGGCAGCTTTCCGCTGATCAACTTCTCGGACCCGAACAATGTCGTGCCGGGGCCGGCCGGCTTCACCTACGGCAGCAACTTCTACACCGGTCCGGTCAACCGCGTGGAGGGCGGCCGCCAGCGCGGCGAGCTGAACAACTGGGCGGTTTACCTGTTTGACACGATGAAGCTCGGCAAGGTCGAGCTGAACGGCGGCCTCCGGCTCGAGGACAATCGCGGCAATTACCAGACCGATACCTCGACCAATGCGACGGCGACCACCCCGCAGGGGCCTTTGGTCGTGGGGCAGCGGCTGTACAATGATGCCACCTTGTTCTCGTATCGCGTCGGCTTGGTGTACAAGCCGATCGAGGCGGTCAGCCTCTATGCCGCCTACGGCAATTCCATGACGCCCTCGCAGAACGCCGTGAACGGCGCCTGCACCACGGCGACGTGCAACGTCGATCCGGAAACGGCGAAGAATTACGAGATCGGCGCCAAGGCGGAACTGGTCGGCGGGCGCCTGCTGCTGACCGCATCACTGTTCCGCAACGAACGCGACAAATATCGTGTCGCCTCGGGCGATCCGACCATTCCGGATCAGGCGCTGGACGGCCGATCGCGGGTCGACGGCGTCTCGCTGGGCGCGACGGGCAAGATCACGCCCAATTGGGAGATCACGGCCAACTACACCTATCTGGATCCCAAGCTGCTGCAGTCGGTTTCGGATTTCTGCCTCGCCAATCCGGGGCAGGGCGATTGCACCAACACCGCGGCGAATCCCGATCCGGCGCGCGGCGCACCGCTGCAGAATGCGCCCGATCATTCGGGCAGCCTGTTCACCACCTATCGCCTGCCGTTCGGCCTGACGCTGGGCTATGGCGTCACCTATCAGGGCACCTTCGCCTTCAACCTGCCCACCGCGGCTAGCCCGACGATCTATCGGTCGGACGATTATTGGGTGCATAACGCCTACCTATCCTATGATTTCTCGCCGAACCTCACCGCGCAGGTGAACGTGAAGAACATCGGCGACGAACTGTACTTCACGCGCATCCGCAACAACGGCTGGGCGACACCGGGCGACGCGCGCTCGGCGGTGCTGACGGTGGCGTATCGGTATTGATTGACTGTCGCGTCATCCCGGCCTTGCGCCGGAATCCAACGATCCGCGAGCGCTCGCCGCGCCCTGGATCCCGGGTCAAGTCCGGGATGACGGAATATGCGGGGCAACGCCCCGTCCGACGTGACCGTTCACCTTCGCGGAACGGAAGCCTTCCAGTACAAGGCCAACCCATGCTGATCGCCATCCCCGACCTGCTCGATCCCGCCTCGCTTGCGCGCCTGCGCGGAATCATCGACGCGGCCGAGTGGGTCGACGGCAACGTCACCTCCGGCCACCAGTCCGCGCTCGCCAAGCGCAACGAGCAACTGCCCGAGGAAAGCGCCGCCGCGAAGGAGGCGGGGCGGATGGTGCTCGACGCGCTCGGCCGCTCGCCCTTGTTTTTCGCCGCGACGCTGCCGCTCAAGGTCTTCCCGCCCTTGTTCAACCGTTATGGCGTCGGGCAGACCTTCGGCACCCATGTCGACAATGCGATCCGCATCCAGCGCGGCACCGATTTTCGCATCCGCGCGGACATTTCCTGTACGCTCTTCCTCGCCGCGCCGGACGATTATGACGGCGGCGAGCTCGTGATCGAGGATCTGTTCGGCGTGCAGAAGGTGAAGCTGCCCGCCGGCCATGCGGTGGTCTATCCCTCGTCCAGCCTGCATCATGTGACGCCGGTGACCCGCGGCACGCGCGTCGCTTCCTTCTTCTGGCTGCAATCGATGATCCGCGACGATGCCGATCGCCGCATCCTGTTTGATCTCGATCGCAGCGTGCAGACCGTTGCCGCGGATCGCGGGCAGGATGATCCGGCGGTGATCCAGCTGACCGGCGTCTATCACAATCTGCTGCGCCGCTGGGCCGACGCCTGATCGCGCCGGCGATGCGGGTTCCGCCGATCGTCTGCGTCCCACATGAAGGGTGCGGGGCAGCATGAAGCTGGCCCGGTCGGTGGAAGGGGTGATTTCCCTCGCCTGACTTTCGCGCTACCGGGCTCCTGTCGATCCGTTCAGGAATCCGACAGCGAAACGAGTTAGGCACCGGGCCGTGACGCGCTGGCCCGGCGCGCGTGCAGAGAAGAAGGAAGCCGCGATGTCGCAGACGGACCCGTTGAACGAGACGCTTGAGGCGGACGGGAAGGCACGAGGATCCTTCCGCGCGAACCGGCGCGCCTTCTTCGCCACCGCGCTGGGCACGGCGGCGATCGGGGCGGGCGCGCTGACGCTTGCGGCGCCGGCCGCCGCGCAGACTGCCTATACCGAGCTGGACGTGCTCAATTTTGCGCTGAACCTCGAATATCTGCAGGCCAATTTCTACGCCTTCGCCACGGGCGGTGCGGCGCTGGCCAGCGCGGATACTTCCGGCAGCGTGGGCACCGCGGGCAGCGCCACGGGCGGTCGCCAGCTGTCGTTCGCCGATACCGCTTTGTCCTCCTTTGCCAAGGAAATCGCCGCCGACGAGCTGGCGCATGTCCGCTTCCTGCGCACGTCGATCGGCGCCACCTACGCCGTCGCGCAGCCGGCGATCGATCTGGGCACCGGCGCATCGGGGGCGTTCAGCAGCCTGGCGCGGCTCGCCGGGCTGGTCGGCGCCGGCGAGAGCTTCGATCCCTATGCGAGCGACAACAACTTCCTGCTTGCCGCCTTCATGCTCAAGGACCTGAGCGTCAGCGCCTATACCGGCATCCTCAGCACCGTGGCGACGCTGGCCTATGTCGAAGCGGTGTCGGGCATCCTCGCCGTGGAGGCGCACCACGCCGCCACGATCCGCACCACGCTCTATCGCAAGGGGCTCGCCACGCCGTCGCTGATCGATGCGGCCGAGGCGATCTCGAACGCGCGCGATACGCTGGACGGCAGCACCGAGCTCGATCAGGGCGTGCGGCCGGGCACGTCGGCCACCGGCGCCACCGTGGCGAACATCGCTCCGCTCGATGGCAACAGCATCGCGGTCGGGCGCACGCCGCAGCAGGTGCTGAACATCCTGTATCTGAACAGCGGCACGGCCACCACGGGCGGTTTCTTCACCGCCGGGCTCAACGGCACGATCACGTCGACCGCCACCACAACCAGCTGATCCAGCGCCGCCCGCCCCGCGCCAACCGATTTCCCAGGACGTTCCCGCCATGACCGATCAGGACACCATTCCCCCGATGCTCGATGCCGCCGCGAACCGCCGTGCCGAGCGCCGCCGCTTCCTCCAGCTTGCCGGCGGCGCCTCCGTCGCGGCGGGCGGGCTCGCGCTGCTGTCCGCGTGCGGCGGCGACGACGATTCGCCGACCCCCACGCCCAGCCCGACGCCCAGCCCCACGCCGACGCCCACTTCCACCAGCAATGCGGATCGCGCGGCGCTCAACTATGCGCTGCAGCTGGAATATCTCCATGCGCAATATTTCGCTTATGCCACCACCGGCACCGGCGTGCCCGATGCGCTGCTGACCGGCACCGAAACGCGCGGCACGGTGACGGGCGGTGCCTCCGTGCCGTTCAGTGACACCGTGATCGCCGCCGGCGCGCGGGAGGTCGCGATCGATGCGCAGCAGCGGCTGGCCTATATCCGCGGGCTGATCGCGGCCGAGGCGGTGGCGCAGCCGGCGATCAACATATCGGGCGCGTCCGACGGCGCCTTCACCGCGGCGGCGCGCGCGGCGGGCGTGGTCGGGGCAGGGGAGACGTTCGATCCCTATGCCAGTGAGCGCAACTTCCTGCTCGGCGCGTTCGTCCTCCAGGACGTGATCGTCACGGCCTATAAGGCGCTGGTGCCGCTGACCAATCTCAGCACCACCCGCACCGCGTTCATCGGCAGTGTCGCGGCGCATGGCCATTACGCCGGGTTCATCCGCACCTCGCTCTACGGCAACAGCGCCTGGCACGTCCCCGCGCGCCAGTTCAGCGACTGGCGCGATTCGCTCGACGGCGCGAGTGATCAGGACCAGGGCGTCGCCGCGACGGACGGCGCGGCCAACATCACCCCGGCGGACGGCAACGGCATCGCCTACAGCCGCGCCAGCGGCGGCGTGCTCAACATCCTGTATATCAACAAGGCGTCGGTGTCCGCGGGCGGGTTCTTCCCGGCGGGGCTCAACGGCGATCTCAAGGTCAGCACCGCCAACTGAGCGGGCGTCCTTCGGATTGCGCGAGCAATCCGAAGGACTCGCCACGGCGGGCAGCGGCGGCGGCGCAGCCGGCGCCGTCTGACGGCGTGGCTTTACGCCCGGGCCCGAAGCGCCTAAACTTACCCTTATCCCCGGGGGACCGCTGACGGCGGTTGAGAGGGGGGCACGAGCCCCCGACCCGCTGAACCTGATCCGGTTGACACCGGCGGAGGGAGGGAGCGGGCGCCATCATCGGCAATCCGTCTTTCGCTCTTCGGCTTATGGAGAGTGACAGACATGGCCGACGTTCCCGCACGCACTGAAATCGGCGTCACCACGGGCCCGATCCGCGGCAGCCGCAAGATCCACGTCGGCCCGCTCAAGGTCGCGATGCGCGCGATCGATCTCGAGCCGTCGTCGGGCGAGCCGCCGCTCAACGTGTACGACACCTCCGGCCCGTACAGCGACCCGAACGCCCGCATCGACATCATGGCCGGCCTGCCACAACTGCGCCGCGACTGGATTCTCGCTCGCGGCGACGTCGAAAGCTACGACGCGCGCGAGATCCGCCCCGAGGACAACGGCCAACTCGGCCCCGATCGCTCGGGCGGCGTCCAGCCCTTCCCGAACGTCGTCAAGCGCCCCCTGCGCGCCAAGCCGGGGCAGAACGTCAGCCAGATGCACTACGCGAAGCGCGGCATCATCACCCCCGAGATGGAATATGTCGCCACGCGCGAGAATCTCGGCCGCGAAATGCTGCGCGAATACGTCCGCGACGGCGAGAGCTTCGGCGCCGCCATTCCCGATTACGTGACGCCCGAATTCGTCCGTGACGAGGTCGCGCGCGGCCGGGCGATCATCCCCAACAACATCAACCACCCCGAATCCGAGCCGATGGCGATCGGCCGCAACTTCCTGGTCAAGATCAACGCCAACATCGGCAACAGCGCGGTCGCCAGCAACGTCGCCACCGAGGTCGACAAGCTCGTCTGGGCGATCCGCTGGGGCGCGGACACGGTGATGGACCTCAGCACCGGCCGGAACATCCACGACACGCGCGAATGGATCATCCGCAATTCGCCCGTGCCGATCGGCACCGTGCCGATCTACCAGGCGCTCGAAAAGGTCGGCGGCATCGCCGAGGATCTGACGTGGGAGATCTTCCGCGACACGCTGATCGAGCAGGCCGAACAGGGCGTCGACTATTTCACCATCCACGCCGGCGTGCGCCTGCCCTACGTGCCGCTCACCGCCAAGCGCGTGACCGGCATCGTCAGCCGCGGCGGCTCGATCATGGCGAAATGGTGCCTCGCGCACCACAAGGAGAGCTTCCTCTACGAGCGGTTCGACGAGATCACCGAGATCATGAAAGCGTATGACATCGCCTATTCGCTCGGCGACGGCCTGCGCCCCGGATCGATCGCCGACGCCAATGACGAGGCGCAGTTCGCCGAGCTCTATACGCTGGGCGAGCTGACCCATCGCGCCTGGGCGCAGGACGTGCAGGTGATGATCGAGGGCCCCGGCCACGTGCCGATGCACAAGATCAAGGAGAATATGGACAAGCAGCTCGAGGTCTGCGGCGAGGCGCCCTTCTACACATTGGGGCCGCTGACCACCGACATCGCGCCGGGCTATGACCATATCACCAGCGGCATCGGCGCGGCGATGATCGGTTGGTACGGCACGGCGATGCTCTGCTACGTCACGCCCAAGGAGCATCTCGGCCTGCCCGACCGCGACGACGTGAAGGTCGGCGTGGTGACGTACAAGCTCGCAGCGCACGCCGCGGACCTGGCGAAGGGCCACCCGGCGGCGAAGCTGCGCGACGATGCGCTTTCACGCGCTCGGTTCGAGTTCCGCTGGCGCGACCAGTTCAACCTGTCTTTGGACCCGGAGACGGCGGAGCAATATCACGACCAGACGCTGCCTGCCGAAGGCGCGAAGACGGCGCATTTCTGCTCGATGTGCGGCCCGAAATTCTGTTCGATGAAGATCACGCAGGAAGTGCGGGATTTTGCGCGGCTCCAGAACCAAGGTAGCGAAAGCTTCATCGCCGCCGAGGCAGAGGCAGGCATGGCGAAGATGAGCGGCGTGTACGAGGATACAGGGCGCGAGCTGTACATGGGCGCCGGCGGGCGGGAGCAGGATTGAGGGGCCTCGCGCGGGCTACACTTTGCGGCTCGTGACCCCCAAGCGTGAAGCAGGAGTGCTTATCGCCGTCGAGCTTCAAACCGCTTTTTTCGCTCCTGCCGTTCCTCCCAAGTGGGCGCGACATAATTCCACATGTCGCGCCTATTTAAAGCGCCCATGAACTCGGCGAGCTTGCCAACCCCGATTTGGGCTGATTCAATCAGGTGCTGTGATGCGCCGCCACCGCCCTCCGGCTTAGCAATAAGAATGTAATCTCCGCGCGAAAGCTCTTTGGGTCGATTCACGTAATCCATGTCGGTGAATGAGTAGGCATCGGAAAGCCACACCAGCATACTGCCATATCGGTGTCGAGACACTCGAAAAAGAAAGTGATCCTCGGTGCTTACATCTTCAACCGATCGGACCGAGCTATGCTCGTGCATCCTATCAAGGAAGTATAGCGGTATCGTGTAGTAGAGATCCTTCGTCACACCACATCCTCCCACCTGTGTATACGATCAAAGAAAATCTTTATCTCAGTTACCTGTGATATATGAAAAGGTTGAATATGAAGGGGTAATTGAAATTTCGCTCTAAAGTCCATTCGAAGTCTGCTTAAAATATCTCGTACGTTCCACTCTAACGCAATTATAACGACATCAACATCATTTGGCGTGGAACGTTCCAGTGCGGATCCGAATACGAAGCATCTGGAAAGTGGAGGGGAGATATTATCCTTTAGCCACCCGACAATAATCTTCTTGTCAACCATAACGACTAACAACTATTGATGCTTCTCTTGGGAATTGATGGTCTCTATAATCTACCTCGGGATCAAGGACATGAGCGTGGAAAGCGCTTATGTGATTTAACCATGCAGAGAATGTGGGCTGAAACCTTCGCGGAATAGCATCAAAATTAGACTCTATTAGCTCGCGAATTCTTGCATTGTTATGTACAATCTCCTTACGTGCTTCGCGCCATACGCCGAGATCGTATCTGACTACCTTTGGGGATCCATCTCCGACACCACCATTTGGACCGAAGTTGTAGAATATACGGTAATTTACATCCATGAGCGGTTTGATCTTATGACAGAGGTTCCGAAACCGGCTCATCCAAAGCGTGCCTGATAGCCGGCTACTATGTCCTGGTG
>JBELMF010000030.1:0-24881 GCA_042096015.1 Sphingomonas sp. | reverse complement strand
CGCCAAGAAGTGACCCGCCGCGCGGCCTGCATGTGCGGTGCACTGGCGATCGAGTGCATCGGCGAACCGGTGCGCATCTCGGTCTGCCATTGCCTCGATTGCCAGCGCCGCAGCGGATCGGCGTTCGGAGCGCAGGCGCGCTTTCCGGTCGAGCGCACCCGTGTCATCGGTACGGCGCGGCAGTGGCGCCGGATCGGCAGCAGCGGCAGCGCGGCGATCCACCACTTCTGCGACACGTGCGGGCTGACCTTGTTCTACGTGCTGGAGCGGCAGCCAGCGCTGGTCGCCGTGGCGGTGGGGGCGTTCGCCGATCCGCATTTCCCGGCGCCGGCGTTCTCGGTGTACGAGAATCGGCGCCATTCCTGGGTGGCGATCACGGGCGAAGGGATCGTGCACGACTGATGAGTGGACGGACGATCGCGGTCTATAGTCTCAAGGGCGGGGTCGGGAAAACGACGCTGGCGGTGAACCTCGCCTGGGCCTCGGCGATCCTGTCGTCGCGCCGTACGCTGCTATGGGATCTCGATGGGCAGGCGGCGTCGACCTGGATCCTCGGCCACGATCCGAACGGTCGGGAAGCCGGCGCGGCGATCCGGCGCGAGGTTGATCCGCGCCGGCTGGTGCGCCCCACGGCGGTCGATCGGCTCGACCTGCTGCCCGCCGATGCGTCGCTGCGCGATCTCGACGTGGCCTTTCACGTGCTCGACAAGAAGAACCGGCTGGCGAAGCTGGTCGACGAACTGGCCCGCGATTACGACCGCATCGTGATCGATTGCCCGCCGGGGCTGACCGATACGTCCGACCAGATCATGCGGGCTGCCGATCTCGTCGCGGTGCCGGTGATTCCGTCCGCTTTGTCGCGTCGCGCGCTGGATGCGATCGCCGCTCATGTCGGGCGCAAGAAAGGGCCCAAGGTGACGCTCGCCCCGGTCTTCTCGATGGTCGACCGCCGCCGGGCGCTGCACCGCGAGGCGCTGGCGCAGCACCCGGACTGGCCGATAATCCCGATGGCCAGCGCCTTCGAGGCGATGACCGAGCGTCGCGCGCCGCTGGGCACCTTCGCCCCCCACAGCGCGCCGGGCGTGCAGGCGGTCGCGGCATTGTGGCAGCGGATCGAGGCGGCGCTGACCGGGATGAAGGCGTAGGTGGCGACTGTGGTTCGGGTACGCTATATCGACGTAATGAGCAGCCTGACCATCTCGATGCCGCCGGCCCTGCAAAACTGGGTGGATCGGCGCTTGGAGGCCGGTGAGTTCGCCGATGCGGCCGATTATCTGCGCGAGTTGATCCGTCGCGATCGTGTTGCGGTGTCAGCGCGTGAGCGTCTGCGCGAGCAGATCGAGGAGGGGCTGGCGTCGCCGATCCTGGATCAGGATGCATGCGAGGTAATCGACGCGATCATCGCCGAAGATCCGGACTTGCGTGACTGCGCCTAGGATCAGGGCGGAGGCGCGCGCCGACCTCCGCGAGATCAACGAGCACAGCAAGCGCGCCTTCGGGCCACGGATCGCCCTCGACTATCTGGCGGGGCTCCGGAGCACCTTTCTGCTGCTGGTTCAGCGACCGCGGATCGGCCCGCCCGAACACTATCTTGGAGAGGGCGTGCGTGGTTTTTCCCACCGGTCACATCGCATCTATTATCGAGTCGACGACGGTCAAGTGACGATCATCCGCATACTCCACCAATCCCAGGACGCGATCGCAGCGTTTGGTGAGCAACAATGACCGACACCGATCGCCTGATCACGCCCGCGCGCCGCGCCGAGGATGCGGACGCTGCGCTGCGTCCCAAGCGGCTGGACGAATTCGTCGGCCAGGCCGCCGCGCGCGAGAACCTGCGCGTCTTCATCGAAGCGGCCAAGGGGCGCGGCGACGCGCTGGATCATGTGCTGTTCTTCGGGCCGCCGGGGCTCGGCAAGACGACGCTGGCGCAGATCGTCGCGCGCGAGATGGGCGTCGGGTTCCGTGCCACCTCGGGCCCCGTGATCGCAAAGTCCGGCGATCTCGCCGCGCTGCTGACCAATCTCGAGGACGGCGACGTGCTGTTCATCGACGAGATCCACCGCCTCCAGCCCGCCGTCGAGGAGGTGCTGTATCCGGCGATGGAGGATCGCGCGCTTGATCTGATGATCGGCGAGGGGCCCTCGGCGCGCAGCGTGCGTATCGATCTGCCGCGCTTCACGCTGGTCGGCGCGACCACGCGGCAGGGGCTGCTGACGACGCCGCTGCGCGATCGCTTCGGCATTCCGATCCGGCTGCAATTCTATACGGTCGAGGAACTGACGCGAGTGGTGACACGCGCCGCATCCTTGCTTGACCTGCACATCGCGCCCGACGGCGCGGCGGAGATTGCGCGGCGCTCGCGCGGCACGCCGCGCATTTCGGGCCGCCTGCTGCGCCGGGTGCGTGATTTCGCCAATGTCGCCGGGGTGATCGAGGTGGATGCCACCGCCGCCGATCGCGCGCTGAACCGGCTGGAGGTCGACAAGCTCGGGCTCGACGCGATGGACCGGCGCTATCTGACGATGATCGCCGACATCTATCGTGGCGGCCCGGTGGGGGTGGAAACGCTCGCCGCCGGGCTGTCCGAGCCGCGCGACACCATCGAGGAGGTGATCGAGCCTTACCTCATCCAACTCGGTCTGGTTGCGCGAACGGCGCGCGGGCGCGTTCTCAACGCCGGGGGGTGGAAGCACCTCGGCCTCAACCCGCCGGCGGGCAGCCAGGACGGGCTGTTCGACTGACCGGGAGCCGCGACGCCCCCGCGGCGTTATCCGTTCACACCAATGAGGATCATGATGACGCATACGCCGCCCGTGCCCCCCGCCAATACCTCACCTTACCCCCTTCAGGAGCCGCCGCACGCACCTGCGGCTCCGGACCAGTCCGACGAGTGGGCAGAGCCGGCGAAGGGCGGCTGGTCGTTCGGCAAGATTGTCGGTGCGGCTGCGGGCGTGGGAGCGATCGCGATCGGCGTCGCCGCCGTGCTGTTCCCCCGCGAAAGCGCGCCCACGGGTAAGAAGGGCAAAGCCAAGAAGGATAAAGCGAAGGGCTGATTTTTTGCTGCGATGCCGCGCAGCAAATGTTGCGTGGCACCCGGCCCTGCCGCCTGCTAGCCAGCCATTATGCTATCCGCTGCCGCCTCCGCCCGAGAGATACTTGTCAACCTGCATGACGTGATGGCGGCGCGCTCCAATGCGCAGGCCAAGCTCAACCAGGTGGTGGAGATCATCGGTGAGGCGCTCGATAGCGAGGTCTGCTCGATCTACCTTCTTCGCGAAGGCGTGCTGGAGTTGTTCGCAACCCGCGGCCTTGCCGCCGACGCGGTGCACGTAACCAAGCTTGCGCTCGGCGAGGGGCTGGTCGGCACGATCGCGCAGAACAACGAGGTGCTGAACCTCGATGAGGCGGCTAGCCACCCTGATTTCGCCTACAAGCCTGAGACGGGGGAGGAGCGGTTCCACAGCTTCGCCGGCGTGCCGATCATCCGGCGCGAGCGCGCGGTTGGCGTGCTCGCGGTGCAGCACGTGGAGCCCCGCCGCTACGCGGATATCGAGATCGAGGCGCTGCAGACAGTGGCGATGGTGCTGAGCGAGTTGATCGCCAACGCCGGGCTGATCGATCCGAGCGCCCCGCGCGATCGCCCGCAGCAGTTGTCCGCCAGCATCCGGTTGACCGGGCAGAAGCTGGTCGACGGCATGGCGGTGGGCTGCGCGGTGTTCCACCAGCCGCGCATCCACATCGAGCACACCGTCGCGGAGGATATCGAGGCCGAGCGTCACCGCGTGTACGCCGCCTTCGACAAGATGCGCGAGCAGATTGACCGGATGACCCGCGAGGCGGAGTTCGGGGTAGGGGGCGAGCACGAGGAGGTGCTCGAGACCTATAAGATGTTCGCCTATGATGAGGGCTGGGCGCGCCGCATCAACGAGGCGATCGACAGTGGGCTTACCGCCGAAGCGGCGATCGAGCGGGTGCAGCAGCGCACGCGCCAGCGGATGCGGCAGATCGATGATCCGTTGCTTGCCGATCGCATGCATGATCTGGAGGATCTGTCCAATCGGCTGCTGCGGATCGTGTCCGGCCAGATGGGCACCGCCGCCCAGCTGGGGCTGCGGCAGGATGCGATCCTGATCGCGCGCAATCTCGGGCCGGCCGAGCTGCTAGAATATGATCGCCGCCGTCTGAAGGGCGTGATCCTGGAGGAAGGCTCGCTCACCGCCCATGTCACCATCGTCGCCCGGGCGATGGGCGTGCCGGTGCTCGGGCGCGTGCGCGACATTCGGCGCCAGATCGCCGAGGGTGATCTGCTGTTGCTCGACGTATCGGAAGCATCGGTGGTTGTGCGCCCGTCGACGACGATGGAGGAAGCGTTCGACGCCAAGCTGGCGCTCCGCCAGAAGCGGCGGGCAGCCTATGCGGCGTTGCGTGATGTCGCGCCGCGAACCAAGGATGGGTATCGCGTCACCGTGATGATCAACGCCGGGCTGCGCGACGACGTGGCGGCGCTCGATCTGACGGGCGCCGACGGCATCGGCCTGTTCCGCACCGAATTCCAGTTCCTCGTCTCCGCCACCCTGCCGCAGCGCGAACGGCAGCAGCGTCTCTACCGCGAGGTTCTCGATGTTGCCGGTGATCGGCCGGTGATCTTCCGCACGGTCGATATCGGCGGTGATAAGGCGCTGCCGTACCTAATCCAGGACGAAGGCGACGAGGAAAACCCCGCGATGGGCTGGCGCGCGCTCCGGCTCGCGCTGGAACGCAACGGGCTGATGAAGGCGCAGGCCCGCGCGCTGCTGGAGGCCGCGGCGGGGCGCTCGCTGAGCGTCATGTTCCCGATGGTCAGCGAGGCGTGGGAGTTCGATGAGGCGCGCGCGCTGTTCGAGCAGCAGCGCGCCTGGATGGCGTCGCGCAACCGGCGGCAGCCGATCGAGATCCGCTATGGTGCGATGCTGGAGGTGCCGAGCCTCGCCTACCAGCTCGATCTGCTGCTGCCGAACGTCGATTTCCTGTCCATCGGCACCAATGATCTGACGCAATTCCTGTTCGCCGCCGATCGCGCCAATCCGAAGCTGGCGGAGCGTTATGATTGGCTGTCGGCGTCGATCCTGCGCTTCCTCCAGTCGGTGATCGAGCCTTGCCGCGCGGCTGGCGTGCCGGTGGCCGTGTGCGGCGAGATGGGTGGCCGCCCGCTGGAGGCGCTGGCGCTGATCGGGATCGGGATTGATCGCTTTTCGATCACCCCGGCCGCGGTGGGGCCGATCAAGGCGATGGTCCGCTCGCTGGACCGGGGTGCCGTTGCAACGGAAATGCGCCGGTTGCTGGCTGCGCCGCCCCGCAACCTGCGGGAGGAATTGACGAATTGGGCGGAGCGGCAGGGCGTCGAGCTGGGGTGAGCAAGGCGGCGAGCCGAGTGCCGCCGCCGATCAAAAGCACTGTGGCTCGATTGACACAGGTTGCCGGCTCTGTGAGACGTGCGCCCGAGGGCGGACGGGGTCGGTCTGCCCGAAGCGGAGAAGCGAATGACTGACGCCGAGCGCAGCGACAACGCGACGCTCTTCCCGCAACCCGTTGGCGAAAGGCTGCGCGCCGCGCGTGAGCGGCATGGCATGTCGCTGGCCGAAGTGGGCGCGCGCACGCGCGTGCCGCTGCGCCACCTGGAAGCGATCGAAGCATCAAATTACGGCGCGCTGCCGTCGCCGACCTACGCGGTCGGCTTTGTCCGGGCCTATGCGCGTGCGATCGGGGAGGACGAGGTGGTGCTCGCCCGCGACGTGCGCGCCGAGGCGCACAAGGCGCCGCGTACCACCCCGCAATATCAGCCCTATGAGATCGCCGATCCGACGCGCGTGCCGAGCCGCGCGCTGGTCATTGCGGCGGCCGGGCTGGGGGTTGCCATCGTGGTGCTGGCCATCCTGTGGTTTGCCAGCGGGCTGTTCCGCGGCGCCGAGCAGGTGCCTGCCGCCACGCCGTCGGTCGCCGTCGCGGTGCCCGCGGCGCGCCCGTCCGCCGCGCCCCCGCCGGTGAACGGTGGTCAGGTGACGCTGCGCGCGACGGACGAGGTGTGGCTGCGCGTCTATGATGCGGCGAACGAGACCTTGTACATCGGCACGATGAAGGCCGGTGAGCAGTTCGATGTGCCGCCCACCGCGAACGATCCGATGATCAACGTGGGACGGCCCGACAAGCTGCAGGTGCTGCTGAACGGCTCGATGCTGCCGCCGCTGGGCACGGGCGAGCGCGCGATCAAGGATGTGCGCGTCGGCGCCAAGGCGCTCGGCGCTCGGGCGCAGGGCGGCGAGGCACCCGCCACGACGGGCTCCGCCACCACGGCTGCGCCGGCCACCGCACCGACATCGCGTCCCTCCGTTCCACCGGCATTCGCGGGCCCGGATGCGGCGCAACCGGCGCCGGCGGCGACCGAGGGCGGCAAAACTGATCGCCCTTAAGGCTGGCGACAGGCGCGCCGGTGTAGGTATAGCAAGATGTTGGCTTGCACCGGGGGGTGTTGATTGATGCGTACGTTCCTGATTGCCGCGATGCTCGCCGGGGTGGCAACGCCCGCCGTTGCGCAATCCGGCCTGGAGGGCCGGGTCGGCAAGCTTGAAAGCGAAATGCGCGCCGTGCAGCGCAAGGTGTTTCCGGGCGGCGCGGGGACATATCTTGAGCCGCAGGTCCGCCCGGCGCCGTCCGCTCCGGAGGAGATCGGTGCGCCGTCCTCCAGTGCGGTGCTGGATCTCACCCAGCGCGTCTCGTCGCTGGAAGGGCAGATCGCGTCCATGACGGGGCAGATCGAGCAAACCCAGTATCGCATGCGTCAGCTGGAGGACCAGTTCGCCGCCTATAAGAAGGCGACGGATGAACGCCTTGGCAGCGGCGCGGCGCCGGCTGAAGCGGCTGAGGGCACAGCCGGCCCGGTCGTGCCGCCGGCCCCGCGTCCGGCGGGCGCGACGGCGCGCGGCGGCAGCAGCCTGGAAGCGCAGGTCGGGGAGAGGCCGCAGCAGGTCGCCGGAAAGCCGCAGGCGGTGGCCGGCATCGAAAAGCCGTCGACCGGCCAGCCCGACGAGGACGAATATCTCTACGGCTATCGTCTCTGGGCGGCGAAGCGCTATCCCGAGGCCGCCGAACAGCTGAAGAAGGTGGTGGCCGCCTATCCGCGGTCGCGTCGCGCCAGCTATGCGCAGAACCTGCTTGGCCGGTCCTATCTCGATGACGGCAAGCCGAGCCTCGCGTCGATCGCCTTCTACGATAATTACAAGAAGATGCCCGATGGCGAGCGGGCGCCCGACAGCCTTTACTTCCTCGGCCAGGCGTTGATGAAGCTCAACAAGCCGGCCGATGCCTGCAAGGTCTATGGCGAGTTGATCGATGTCTATGGCGACAAGATCGGCCAGGGCATGAAGGACGATGTCGCGCGCGCGCGCACCTCTGCCAAGTGCAAGTGATACGGTGGTGGAGCCGGCGGATGTTGCGCGCTTCCGTCGGGATCTGATCGCGCTCACCCAGGAGGCTCCCCGGAAGGACCGGCCGATCGGGGTGGCGGTTTCGGGTGGGCCCGACAGCATGGCACTGCTGATGCTGGCGACGCGCGCCTTCCCCGGAGGGGTCGTGGCAGCGACGGTTGATCACGGCCTCCGCGCCGATTCGCTGGCCGAGGCGCGGATGGTCGCGGCGCAGGCGCTGGCGCTGGGGGTGCCCCACGAAATTCTCGGCGTGTCCGAGCCGATCGCGGGCTCCAGCCTCCAGGCGCGGGCGCGGGAGGCGCGCTACGCCTTGCTCGCCGCCTGGGCTGATCGCATGCGGGGGATGGCCGTGGCGACGGCGCATCATGCCGATGACCAGGCGGAAACGTTTCTGATGCGGGCGGCGCGCGGGTCGGGCATATCCGGGCTGGCGGCGATCCGCGCCGAGGTGGTGGTGTCCGGGGCTGCGGTCGTTCGGCCGCTGCTGGGCTGGCGACGGGCGTCGCTGCGCGCCATCGTCCGGCGCGCCGGCGTGCCGTTCGTCGACGATCCGGCCAACAGCGATCCGCGGCACGATCGCACGCGCTTTCGGCAGTTGCTGGATCGCCACGAATGGCTCGATCCGCCAGCGCTTGCGCGGACGGCGGCAGCGGTCGGCGAGGCGGAGCGTGGCCTCGCCGATCTGGCCATGTTGCTGTGGCGCGAACGGGCATCGGTGGCCGAGGGCGTGGTGACGATCAATGCCGCTGGTCTCCCGCGAGACACGTTGCGCCGGCTGTCGCGCCGGGCCGTCGCCACGGTGCGCGCCGCGCATGCGATTACCCAGCCCGGCTTCGACGACTCGGCTAATATAGAGCCGCTGCTCGATTCGCTGACCGCCGGTCGGCGGGCCACGCACGGCGAGGTTCTGGCCGGTGTTCGTCGCGGCCAATGGTACTTTCGTCTGGCGCCGCCGCGCCGATCACTCTGACCGGCCAAATTCGCCGATCCGTTCCATTGCCATTAACCTGGCGCAGCCCATATTGTGGGTCGTTGAAAGGTAGCGCATGAACGACAACGACAAGCAGCCCGGCGACAATGGTGGCAATGGCCCCAATCCCTGGATGAAGAGCCTGCTGATCTGGGTGGGCATTCTCCTGTCGCTGGCCATCGTCGTGACGATGTTCGACGGCCGCACCAGCGGGGCGACGGGCAATTCGATCGCCTATTCGGCGTTCCTAGACAAGGTCGATGAGGGCACCGTCAAGGATGTGGTGATCTCGCGCGACCAGATCTCGGGCACGCTGTCCAGCGGTGAGAAGTTTCGCACCGATCCGGTTTCCGATCCCGCGCTGACCGATCGCTTGCGCAAGGCTGGCGTTGAGATCTCGGGCAAGCGCGACGAGGGCCCCTCGATCTGGCAGTATATGCTGGTCCAGGCGCTGCCGTTCCTCCTGTTCCTCGGGATCGCCTTCTTTGTCGTGCGCCAGATGCAGAAAGGCGGCGGTGCCGGCGGCGCGATGGGCTTCGGCAAGAGCCGTGCGAAGATGCTGACGCAGAAGGAAGGCAAGGTCACCTTTGCCGACGTCGCGGGCATCGACGAGGCTCGCGAGGAGCTGGAGGAGGTCGTCGAGTTCCTGAAGGATCCGACCAAGTTTGCGCGGCTCGGCGGCAAGATCCCCAAGGGCGCGCTTCTGGTCGGGTCGCCCGGTACCGGCAAGACGCTGCTGGCGCGCGCGATCGCAGGTGAGGCCGGCGTGCCCTTCTTCACCATTTCGGGCTCGGACTTCGTCGAGATGTTCGTCGGCGTCGGCGCCAGCCGCGTGCGCGACATGTTCGAACAGGCCAAGAAGTCGGCGCCGTGCATCGTCTTCATCGATGAGATCGACGCCGTCGGGCGCCACCGCGGCGCGGGGCTGGGCAACGGCAATGACGAGCGCGAGCAGACGCTGAACCAGCTGCTGGTCGAGATGGACGGCTTCGAGGCGAACGAGGGGATCATCATCGTCGCAGCGACCAACCGTCCCGACGTGCTTGACCCTGCGCTGCTGCGTCCGGGTCGATTCGACCGCCAGGTCGTGGTGCCGCGGCCCGACATCGAGGGTCGGATCAAGATCCTCGAAGTGCATATGAAGAAGGTGCCGCTGGCGCCCGACGTCGACGCGCGCGTCATCGCGCGCGGCACGCCGGGCTTCTCGGGCGCCGACCTGGCCAATCTCGTCAACGAGGCCGCGCTGATGGCGGCACGCAAATCGAAGCGCCTCGTCGCGATGCAGGAGTTTGAGGAAGCCAAGGACAAGGTCATGATGGGGGCCGAGCGCCGCTCCATGGTCATGACCGAGGACGAGAAGCGCATGACCGCCTATCATGAGGCGGGGCATGCGATCGTCGCGCTGCATGAGCCCGCGTCCGATCCGATCCACAAGGCGACGATCATCCCGCGCGGCCGCGCGCTGGGCATGGTGATGCGCCTGCCGGAGCGCGACAGCTACAGCTATCATCGCGACAAGATGTACGCGAACCTGGCAGTGGCGATGGGCGGCCGCGTCGCCGAGGAGATCATCTTTGGCTACGACAAGGTCTCGTCGGGCGCGTCGGGCGATATTCAGTACGCCACTGGTCTCGCGCGCGACATGGTCACCAAATGGGGCATGTCGGACAAGGTCGGGCCGGTCGATTATGCGCAGCCGGAGGGCGAGAGCTTCCTCGGCTATTCGTCCTCGCAGCCGACGCACATGTCGAACGAAACGGCGCAGCTGATCGACCACGAGATCAAGACGATCGTCGAGGGCGGGCTCGCCCGCGCGAGGACGGTGCTGACCGAGCATAATGACCAGCTTCACGTGCTCGCCGAGGCTTTGCTCGAATATGAGACGCTGTCCGGCGATGAGATCAAGAAGCTGATTGCCGGTGAAGGCATCGGCCGCACCGATCAGCCCAAGAAGGTTTCGATCCCGACCGTCGGCACGTCGATCCCCAAGACGCGGCGCCCGCAGGGCCCGTTCGGGAACCCGTCACCCGCCGGGGCATGATGATAGGGAGCGGCCGCGCGGATCCACCACCTGCGCGGCCACCCTCACCGATTACCCACTTACCGTCACCCTGAACGTGTTTCAGGTTCGGTTCTGCCAGGTGGTCAGCACGCGCGGCCAGTATTCGTCACACCGGCCCTTCGCCGGGGAGCTGCTCCAGCTAAGGCGGATCAGACCCCGTAGCGGTTTTCGACTTACTTGACTTGCCCTCAAGCCGTTCGTGTCGAGCGAAGTCGAGACACCATAGGAAGCGTTGGTGGCATGTCCCTCGACGTTGCTCGGGTCGAACGGATCAAGGTGGGCAAAGCCGCTCTGAGCCCTAAATCCCGGACGTGCCCAAACAGCCCCTCGCTGTCCTACACGCCGCCCGGCAGATACATTGCCGGTATGCAATTTTCCGTTCCCGTCGCCAATGTTGACGCTTGTTGGAGAAAGACGCGCCCGCGCCTCAACTTCCTCAACATTCGCCGATTGGAACTCGCGGTCCGGTCAGGCCAGCCCGAGGTACAGCAGCACGAGTGCGAACGCCGGGACGATCGCGGAGACGATCAGCGAAACCAGCAGGACCATTCGCACCAGCGCGCCGATGCGGCCAAGCTGGTAGGTGCCCTTGAGCTGGCGATAGATATGGAACGGCGGCACCGCCAGCGCCGCAGTGATGACCATCCACATGGGCAGGCCGATCGCCTGGAGCACCGCCAGCGTGATCGTCAGCAGCGACATGAAGGTCAGCGAATAAGTCGTGAAGACGGCATGGTCGTACAGGCCGAACCGGCGGCTGAACGGGAACAGCAGCCAAAGGAACGGGATCGAGATCGGGATCAGCGCCCAGCTGTATTTGTATGCCGAGGTCTTGAGCTTGTAGAGCAGGAGCTTGGGATTTTCCTTGGCATGGCGGAACTTGGCATCGAGCCAGTTTTCGTCCGCGGGGGGCGGCGCACCGGCAACGTCGAAGGTGGATGGAACGGGGAGTGCGCGTTCTGCCGTGGCCAGATCGGCGCGCGCCTCCGCGGCGACCTTCAGCCGCTTTTCAAGCCGGGCGATCCGCTCCGCATCGGGTTCGCTATCCTGCCGCTCCTCGGTGAGCTCGCGTCGATAGCTGGCGACCTGCGCCTCGGCGCGCACCCGCTCCTCGGTCAGCTTGGCGCGTGCTTCCGCCATCCCGCCGGTGATGCCGGATTTCAGGAAATCGCCATCGCCGAAGCTCCAGCCCGGCAGATTGGCGACGATGGCGAACATCAGGAAGACGGTGAACAGGAAAATGGCGAGCGGCGATACGAACCGTGCGCGCTCGCCGTCGATGTAGCGGCGGGTCAGGTCGCCCGGCCGCATCACCAGCATGGGAAACGTGCGCCACGCCTTGCCCTCGAAATGGAACACCGCATGGCCGATGTCGTGCAGGATCGCCCCTGCCGTGCGGTGGATATGGCCGGCCTGGCCGCAGGCGTGGCAATGCGATCCGATCAGCGGCGTGCCGCAGTTGAGGCAAGCGGCAGGATGATCATGGGCGGCGTGCGCCTCGCCCGCGCCGCGCTCAGCCGCGCGGCCGAACAGCCCGCCCGTGACAATATCAGCGCTCGCCTCGATCCCGTCCGCCATGCCGCCCTCCGCGGCGAAGCATACGGGCGTCGCCTTTCCGGTGGCAAGAAGCGTTCGCGCGCGCGATCAATATTGGCTGATTTCCACCGGCAGCTTGCGATAGCCATGGACGAAGCAGGCCGATACCCGCTCGGGCGTGCCGACGACGTTCACGCGCATGCGTCGCTTGGCCATTTCCTCCAGCAGAATACCGATCTGCAACTCGGCCAGCCGCGCGCCAACGCAGCGGTGGATGCCATGGCCGAACGCCAGATGGCGGCGGGCATTCGGACGATCGACCTTCAGCAGGTCGGCATCCTCGCCGAACACGCTCTCGTCGCGATTGCCGGAAATATACCACAAGGCGAGCTTGTCCCCGGCCTTGATCTGCTGCCCCATCAGTTCGGTATCCTGCGTCGCGGTGCGGCGCATGTGCGCCAGCGGCGTCTGCCAGCGGATGATCTCGCTCACCGCATTGGGGATCAGCGACGGATCGGTCTCCAGCTTCGCGCGCTCGTCGGGATATTTGTCGAGGCCATAGGCGAGGCCGGACATGGTGTTGCGCGTCGTGTCGTTGCCGCCGACGATCAGGAGGATGAGGTTCCCGATGAACTCATTATCGTCCATCTCGCGCATCGCGTCGGAGTGGATCATCATGCTGATGAGGTCGGGCTGCAGCGGCTTGTTGACCCGCTCGTTCCACAAGCGGCGGAAGTAGCTGCCGCATTCGTACATGTGCATCAGCCGCTGCTGGCGCAGCTCGTCGTTCTTGATGATCTCGATGTCGCCCGCCCAATCGGACCAGAAGGTCAGCTTGCGGCGATCCTCCCACGGAAAGTCGAACAGGATCGCGAGCATGCCGGTGGTCAGCTCGATCGACACCGTGTCGACCCAGTCGAACGCCTCGCCGCGCGGCAGCCGGTCGAGCACCTCCTCGGTTCGCCGGCGAATATCGGCGGCCATGCGGGTCATTTCCGATGGCGTGAACGCCGGCGAGACGGTGCGGCGCTGCGCGGTATGGACGGGTCGATCGCGCGCGATGAACATCGGCATGCGCACCGCATTGGGATCATCCTCGTCGAAATTGGCGATCGTGATCCCACCCTTCTCGGAAGAATAAAGGTCGGGGAGCGACTCGACCTCGACGATCGGCTTGTAGGTCGACACGGACCAGTAAGGCCCGAACTCGGATTCGGGAACGTAATGGACCGGCGCTTCGGCGCGCAGCCGGGCAAAGGGCTCCCGCCACGTATCCTCCCGGTACAGCTCCGGCCGGCTGACATCGAACGGATCCGCCGACACGAACGCGTCCCTAGCAAGCGTCGCCATCATTTCTCTCCCGAATACTTATCGGTTGCGAGAGAAAACCCAATTAACAAATCTGTCAATAGGCGGTGCGGTCGCCCGTGCGTCGGAACAGCTTCTTCCATGCGCCGGCCGGGCTGCCCGACTGGAGCACGCCGCGGCGGAACAGCCGCGCACCTGCCATGATGAAGATCGTCACCCATAGCAGCTGCCAGGCCAGCGCGGCGAGGTGCGGCCACAGTTCGGCGGAGTTCGCCGCATGGCCCGCCATGGCAAACGGGGAGGAAAGCGGGAATATCTCCGCGATCGTGGCGATCCAGCTCCCCGGCTTCGACGCCGCGGCGGAGGCGAGGCCGAACATCCCCACCTGAAGAATGGTGATCGGCAGCGACAGCATCTGGATTTCGCGCATCGTCGAGGCCTGCGCCCCGATGCCGAGGAATACCGAGCCGAGCAGCAGGTAGGCTGTGGTGAAATAGGCCGCGAACAGCAAGGCGAAGGTGCCGAACCCGACGGCGGGCGTCAGTTCCGCCAGATTCGCGCTCGCGGGCAGGAGCATGCCGATCTGGCTCACCACCGCGCCCCAAAAGCCGACGAACAGCACCGCCACGCCGAACATGCCGAGCAATTTGCCGAGGAATACGCTTTCCAGCGGCACCGCCGCGGCGAGCACCTCGATTACCTTGTTGTTGCGCTCCTCGGCCATGGTGCCGACCACCTGGCCGGACAGGAACAGGGTGAGGAAGAAGATGCCGAACACCGCGAAGAAGGCCGAGGTATTGCGCCCGCCCAAGGTGGGCGCGTCGCGCGCGGTGCGGGTGAAGGTGGGCTTGCTGAGCGGCGTCGCTCCGGCCCGGTCGACGCGCAACGCCTGCTCGGCAAGCACCGCAAGGTAGCGGGCCGGGCGTCGGCTCTGACCATAAAGGATGTCGGGTGTGGCAAGCGGACCGCGGAGCACTGCCACGACATCCGCGTCCTGCGTGTTGAGCGCCTCCAGTGCCTGTGCCGCGGAATCCCCCTGAGGCGCGCGCACCTCCAGCGGGGGAGGGCCGGCGTCCTGGCTGAACAGGCGGCGCAGCTGGCGATCGGCGGCAACCAGCGCCGCTGCCTCGCGTGGCGACGCAATCGCAACCAGTCGCTCGGTCGCAGCGGATCCGGCCGACACGGAGGCTGCGCCGAGGCCGCCGATCGCGCCGAATGATCCCATGATCACCGGCGCGAACAGGAACAGCAGGAAAATCGGCGTGAAGACGGTCGCCGTGAAGTCACGCCGCGCAATGGTCAGCGTCTGGCGCAGGCGCCGCCGCAGGGGGTGTGCATCGGTGCTCATGCGGCTTGCTCCAGCGCCGCCTCACCGACGATCCGGACGAAGGCCTCGTGAAGGCCGGGACGCTCGATCGAGAGACCCGAGATGCCATAGCCGGCGTCGATCAGCCGCTTGAGCAATGCCTCGATCCCCTCCGGCGGCAATTCGAATCGCCAGCCGTCGCCGTTCGGTCGTGTATCGGGCGGCAGGTGGGAGGTCAGCCCCGGGCCCGGGAAATGGGGCACGTAATGGACCTGCTGCGGTAGCGTGCCGCGCGCCTCCCCCACGGTTCCCTCGAACCGTCGCTTGCCGCGCGCGATGATCGCCAGCCGGTCGCACAGCCGCTGCGCGTGGGCCATGACATGGGTCGACAGGATGATCGTGGCGCCGCGATCGCGCTCCGCCAGGATCAGCGCCTCCAGCCGCTCTTGGTTGACCGGGTCGAGGCCGGAAAAAGGCTCGTCGAGCACCAGCAGCTCCGGCTGGTGCACCACCGAACCCAGCAACTGGACGAGCTGTGCCATACCCTTGGAGAGCTTCCGGATCTTCTCGTCGGCGGCATGGCCGAGCCCGGCATTCTCCAGCAGCAGGCCGGCGCGCGCGCGTCCCTCGTGCCAGGGTAGACCCCGCAACGCGCCCATGAAGGCGATCGCCTCGCGCGCCTTCATCGCGGGGTAAAGGCCACGTTCCTCGGGCAGGTAGCCGACGCGATCGCTCGCATCGCGCGGGTGGCGGGCGTCAAGCAAGTGGCGCTCGCCGCCATCGGGCTCGATGATGCCCAGCAACATGCGCAGCGTGGTGGTCTTGCCGGCGCCGTTGGGGCCCAACACGCCATATATCATGCCCCGCGGGACTATCAGGTCCACGCCGTCCACCACACGCCGTCCGCCGAAGCGCTTCACCAGTCCGCTGGCGACGATAACGGGATCTGCGTTGCGCGCCACGGCGGGATGTCCTGCAATGCGCCGACGAGCCGCTGCCCTTCGGTGTGGAAAGGGACGGCGCTCTTCGTCGTCCGGACCGGCCTGCTACCGGGTGGCCGGCGGTGAACACAAGCACTTTGCAGGCCGCCGCTGCCACCGGAGTGCCGCTTCGGCGCAACTGCTCGTCGCACCGCTGCGTTGCAGCAAAAATTGCTTACATTCCGCAGAAGCGAAGAAACAAACGGGGCCATATATGCTGATCCTCAATCAGAGGAGCCATGTATATGAGCCAAGAACCAAAGAAGTCGGGCGGGTCCACTGATGAGCCGATTTGGGCATCCGTGTTCTTCCTGGGATTCGGGCTCGCGTTGCTATTGTTCCTTGTCGCGATTGAGCGTCAGAACTGGTTTGAGCTCAAGCCGGCAACTGGCACGGCGGAGGCGATGACGTACGCATCCACTGAGCGGGGCACGAAAAGCTGACGTTGATCTTGCTGGGTGCGGCGAACGGCCGTGGCGCTATTTGCCGCCCTCGCGTCGCGTCAACGCCGCCACGCAGCTCGCACGATCGATGGCGCGGCCATCGGGCTGGCGGGCGTCGACATAGGTGACGCGCGGTTCACTAGCGCCCTTAGGGTACAGATAAGTGTCGAGCACGCAGATCCGGCTCTGGAACTGCAGCTTGCGCGCGGTGCCTTCACGTACATCGGCGTCGGGCTCGCCGAACAGGCGTACCAGGCCGTTCGCATTCTGGCCGATCACCCGTTCCAGCCCCACGCCGCTATAGGACGGCGGCACCGGCGCGCCGCCTTCCGGCGCCGTGCCGACAGCGGTGGCGCAGCCCGACAGCAAAATGATCGACAGGGGGGCGGCAAGGCGGATCATCGACGGCTCCGGTGATAGATGTGAGTGGCCATCGCGGCGCCGATCACCGGCGCCAGGATGTTGGCGATCGGCACCAGGAACAGCATGGTTCCGACAAGGCCGAGCAGGAAGCGGCGGGCAGTGGTGGCTTGCCGCCAGTCGAGCATGGCATCGGGGGTGAGATGGCGCGCCGATATCATGTCGCCCAGATCGCGTCCGAGGAGCCATGAATTGGCTGCCAGGAACAAGGCGGCAGTGCCGATGCCCGTCGCCAGCAGCACCAGGTACAGCGGCGCGAGCAGCAGGTTGATGGCGACGAAGCGCGCCGCCGAGCCCAGCCCCATGCGCAGCGATCGCGCGACCGACACGTCGCGCGCGCTCGCCAGCGCATCGGGATAATGTCTGCGCTCCACCGCGGCAACGATCGTGTCGGCGAACAGCCCGATCACGGCGATCGCCACGGCGCGGAACAGCAGCCACAGCGCCAGAACGGTCGCTACCAGCGATGCCGCCGATGCGAGCGCGCCATGATAGGTCCAGGTGGCGAGCAGCGTGTCGACACCCCACCACACGACGAGGCCGAGCAGCGCGAACACGGCCAACGTGAGCGCCAGGCTCTTGACCAGCACCGCCAGGATCGCACGGTCGCCGAGCTGCGCCAGGCTGAGGGCAAGGGCGGTGAACATCGGGCGCGGAAATGCGCGCATGCGCGCGGTTGCGCAAGGCAGGCGTGGCATCTACGGCCGCGCGCAACCCTCACCTCATCCGCGATCGGAGATCGTTCGTTTGACCCAGCCCACTTATGATGTCGTGGCGATCGGCAATGCTATCGTCGACATTCTTTCCCCCGCCACCGACGCCTTTGTCGCCGACAACGGCATGACCAAGGGGGCTATGGCGCTCGTCTTCTCGCCGGAGGAGGCCGACACGCTCTACGCCAAGATGGGGCCGGGGCAGGAAGTGTCGGGCGGATCGGCGGCAAACACGATCGCCGGCATGGCGGCGCTGGGCGGTAAATGTGCCTTCATCGGCCAGGTAGCGGACGACCAGCTCGGCGGCGTGTTCGCGCACGACATCCGCGCCGCGGGCATCCGCTTCGACACCGCCGCGCGCGCCGGCAGCCCGACGACGGGGCGCTGCCTGATCTTCGTGACGCCCGACGGGCAGCGCACGATGAACACCTTCCTCGGCGCCTCGCACTATCTTCCGGCCGAGGCGCTCGACCGCGATCTGATCGCAAGCGCCAAGTACCTATACCTTGAAGGCTATCTCTGGGATCCGGAAGAGCCGCGAGCCGCGATGCGCGCGGCAATTGACGTGGCGCGGGCGGCGGGCCGCAAGGTCGCCTTCACGCTCTCGGCGGAATTCGTGATCGATCGCCACCGCGATGCGTTCCTCCAGCTGATCGACGCCGGCGAGATCGATGTGCTGTTCGCCAACGAGGCGGAGATCGTCTCGCTGACCCAGACGGCCGATACGGAGGCGGCAATCGCGGCGGTTAAAGGCAAGGTGCCGCTCGTGGTCGTCACGATGAGCGAACAGGGCGCGTGCGCGATTGCCGGCGACGAGCGCGTGCAGGTGCCGGCCGCTCCGGTCGACAAGGTGGTCGACACCACCGGCGCGGGCGACCTGTTCGCCGCGGGCTTTCTCCACGGTCAGGCGAAGGGCTGGGGGCTGGAGCGCTCGCTACGGCTCGGCGCAGTCTGCGCGGCGGAAGTGATCAGCCACTTCGGCGCCCGCCCGCTCGCCGACCTGAAGGCGCTCGCGGCTACGGTTTGACCCATACGTCACCCCGGCCTTGAGCCGGGGTCCCGCTGCCTGCCGCGACGGTGGAGCGAAGCGGGACCCCGGATCAAGCCCGGGGCGACGAGGTTGGAATCATTCCCCGCAATCCGCCTTCCACCGCGCGTCCATCTCGGCATCGGTGGACAGCTGCGACGCCAGCGTCACCTCGCCCTGCCTGACGATGAACCGCTCATAGCCCGTCCGGCCCATGCCGACGCTGGCATTCACCTCGCCGCACACCGCTTCGCCGTGCGCGGCGACGCCCTTGAACTGTGCCGTCTCCGGCAGCTTGAGGTGCTGGCGCACGGTTTCCGTGCCCTCGCGCACGCGCGCAATCTCCGCCGGATCTGGCCCGACGTCGCAGCCGGCCAGCGCCAGGGCGGCGAGCAGCACCCGCTTCACTGCGCGGCCGCCGGCTTCAGCAGATCAAGCGCCGCCGCCGTCATGGCCGTCGCCCCGGTTACCACCACCGGCTCCGGCGTGATCTTGAACAACGGCGAGTGATGCGACGGCACTGGCGGGCCGCCGTTCCGTTCCGCCTCGAACGCGGCCTTGGGCGTGCCGCCGACCGCGAAATAATAGCCCTTCACCCCGGTATCAGGCTGGACGAAATAGGCGAAATCCTCCGCGCCCATGCCCATCTGTTCGAACGGCACCACCGCGTCGGCACCCAGCGTATTGACCATGACCGCGTTCAGCCGCTGCGCCAGCGGCGTATCGTTGATCGTTGTGGGTGTTCCCTCGATCACGGACACGCGCGGCATCTTGTCCTTGGGCATGCCGTTCATCACGCCCACGCCCTCGGCCACGCGCTTGATGCCGGCGATCAGTTGGGCGCGGGTCACTTCGTCATTGGCGCGCACCGTCACCTGCAGCTTCGCCTCATCGGTGATGATGTTGTGCTTCAAGCCCGAATGGAACGAGCCCACCGTGATGACGCCCGGTGACAGCGGCGGGCGCTCACGGCTGATCAGCCCCTGCAGCGCAATCACCATCTGCGACCCCATATAGACCGGGTCCTTGCCCATGTGCGGGCTGGCGCCGTGCGCACCGACGCCGGGGATCACGATGTCGACCGAGTCGGACGATGAGTATTGGATCGTTTCGCCGGCCGCGACCGTGCCCGTCTTCATCGCCGCCGCAACGTGATAGGCCAGGGCATAGTCCGGCTTGGGGAAGCGGGTGTACAGCCCGTCCTCCATCATCGCCTTGGCGCCACCGACGCGCTCTTCCGCAGGCTGGGCGATGAAGACGATCGTGCCCTTCCACCGGTCCTTCAGCGCCGCCAGCCGTCGCGCGGTGGCGATCATGCCCACGATATGGGTGTCGTGGCCGCAGGCGTGCATCACCGGCACCTCGACGCCGTCGACGCCGACCTGCCGCGCGGTGGAGGCATTCGGAAGGCCCGATTTTTCCTCCACCGGCAGGCCGTCGATATCGGCGCGGATCATCACCACCGGACCGCTGCCGTTCTTCAGCACGCCCACGACGCCGGTCTGGCCGACCTTTTCGGTCACCTGCATGGCCGGGATCTTGCGCAACTCGGCGGCGATGGCTGCAGCTGTCTTGAACTCGCGGAAGGACAGTTCGGGGTTCCGGTGGAACTGGTCCCACAGCTTGCCCAGATCACGATCCCAGTCAGCCTGGATCTGCGCCTGATAGTCAGGCGCGGCCGCCACAGGCGTGGCGACGGCGCAGAGCAGAGCGGTGATGATGGTGCGGCGCATGCGAATCCCCCTTTGTTGTGCGCAGCATAGCTGGCGGAACGCCGGGGTGAAGGGGCGGCGCGTGGTCACGCGGGATGTATCCACCCGGCGAGGGCCGGGTGGAGGGTAGGCTCAATCGACGAAAGCGCGCTCGATCACGAACTGGCCTGGGTTGGCGTTCGACCCTTCGGTCATGCCGAGCTGCTCCAGCATCTGCGCCGTCTCGCGGATCATCGCCGTCGAGCCGCACAGCATCACGCGGTCGGTTTCCGGATCGAACTTGGCCGGGCCAATCACCGGCGGGGCGAACAGGCGGCCGTCGGCGATCAGGTCGGTGATCCGGCCCGTCCGCTCAAAGTCCTCGCGCGTGACGGTCGGGATATAATGGAACTGCTCCTGCGCCTGATCGCCGATCAGCGGATCGTCGGCCAGCTTTGCCGTCAGTTCGTCACGGAAGGCTAGATCGTTCACACGGCGGGTGCCGTGGACGATGATCACCTGGTTGAATCGTTCATACACTTCCGGATCGCGCGCCAGGCTGAGGAACGGCGCCAGCCCGGTGCCGGTGGAGAGCAGCCACAGCCGCTCGCCGCCCAGCAAAGCGTCGCACACCAGGGTTCCGGTGGGCTTCTTGCCCATGTACAGCTGGTCGCCCGGCTGGATCGCCTGGAGGCGCCCGGTCAACGGCCCGTCCTGCACCTTGATCGACAGGAACTCCAGCTCGTCCGAATAAGACGGGCTGGCGATCGAATAAGCGCGCATCACCGGCTTGGGATCGTCGTTCTCGCCCGGCAGGCCGATCATGATGAACTCGCCCGAGCGGAAGCGCAGCGAGGCGGGGCGATCGACCGCGAAGCTGAACAGATGCTCGTTCCAGTGGCGCACCCACTTTACGCTGACGGTCTGGAACGCCTTGTGGTCGGGGATCAACTTCGGTTCTGCAAGCACGGTCAACGATCTCGCTCCTCGATGACGCCCTGCGCAAGATGCAGCGCCACCCATTCAACGGCGGTCGTCAAACACGCGACCGCCCCTTCGGTTACCAACGTCGCCGCAATGCGTCGCACCCGTTCGGACGCGCCGGCCAGTGCCGCCTCGAACAGGGCCAGTACACAAGCCTCGTCCTCCAGCACGGCGAGCCCACCGCGCTGGCCGAAGCGAAGCGTGGTGAGCGCATTGCGATCCAGCGTGCCCATCGCGACGGCAAAGTCCCGCAGCGCGCCTTCGACATGCAGGTAGGTGAAGCCGGGCGCGAGTGCAACGCACGGGCATTGTCCGGCGCGCGTGCGCTGGACCCACAATCGCATCGATGCGACGAGGAATCGATAGGGCTCGTCGATCTCCCACAAGGCGCGATCGAGGAAGCGGTACATGGGGCTTCTCCTGTGCGAATGCATCGCAATAGCTGCAGTGATGGTGGCGGGTCAACGCCCTTCCGTAGCGCAGGATCACGCCCCATATTCGCGTCATGGCGATCCAGATCCGCACCACGCTTGCCGAGCCCGAGACGGGCGACAATTTCGTCCCCCACCGCCCGCAGCGCCCCCAGAAAGTGGAGGGTGGCAAGCCGTTCAAGCTGGTGTCCGACTATCAGCCCGCAGGCGACCAGCCGACCGCGATCGCCGAGCTTGTCGCGGCGGCCAAGGCGGGCGAGAAGGACCAGGTGCTGCTCGGCGTGACCGGCTCGGGCAAGACCTTCACCATGGCCAAGGTGATCGAGGAGATGCAGCGCCCGGCGCTGATCCTCGCGCCCAACAAGATCCTCGCGGCGCAGCTTTACGGCGAGTTCAAGTCATTCTTTCCCGAGAATGCCGTAGAATATTTTGTCAGCTATTATGACTATTACCAGCCCGAAGCATACGTCCCCCGGTCCGACACGTACATCGAGAAGGAAAGCTCGGTGAACGAGGCGATCGACCGGATGCGCCACTCGGCCACGCGATCGCTGCTGGAGCGCGACGATGTGCTGATCGTCGCCTCGGTATCGTGCCTCTACGGCATCGGCTCGGTCGAAACCTATTCGGCGATGATCTTCGACCTGAAGAAGGGCCAGAGCGTCGATCAGCGCGAGATCGTCCGCAAGCTCGTCGCGCTCCAATACAAGCGCAACGATGCGGCGTTCGCGCGCGGCAATTTCCGCGTGAAGGGCGATAATCTGGAGATCTTCCCGTCGCATCTCGAGGATGCGGCGTGGCGGATCAGCTTCTTCGGCGACGACATTGAGGAGATCGTCGAATTCGATCCGCTGACCGGCAAGAAGGCGGCGAGCATGAACTCGGTGCGCATCTACGCCAATTCGCACTATGTCACTCCCGGCCCGACGATGAAGCAGGCGACCGAGGCGATCCGCCACGAGCTGACCGAACGGCTCAAGGAACTGGAGGCCGAGGGCAAGCTGCTCGAGCATCAGCGGCTGGAGCAGCGCACCAACTTCGACCTGGAGATGATTGCCGCGACCGGCAGCTGCAACGGCATCGAGAATTACAGCCGCTTTCTCACCGGCCGCCTGCCCGGCGAGCCACCGCCCACTTTGTTCGAATATCTGCCCGAGAACGCGCTTCTGTTCGTCGACGAAAGCCATCAGACGGTGCCGCAGATCGGCGCGATGGCGCGCGGCGACCACCGGCGGAAGATCACGCTCGCCGAATATGGCTTTCGCCTGCCGAGCTGCATCGACAATCGGCCGCTACGCTTCAACGAATGGGATGCGATGCGCCCGCAGACGGTCAGCGTCTCGGCGACACCGGGCGGGTGGGAGATGGAGCAGACCGGCGGCGTCTTCTCCGAACAGGTGATCCGGCCGACCGGGCTGATCGATCCGCCGGTCGAGATCAAACCGGTCGAGGAGCAGGTGCAGGACTGCATCGTCGAATGCCGCAAGACCGCCGAGAAGGGTTACCGCACGCTCGTCACCACACTGACCAAGCGCATGGCGGAGGACCTGACCGAATATATGCACGAGGCGGGCGTCAAGGTCCGCTACATGCACTCTGACGTCGAGACGCTGGAGCGCATCGAGCTGATCCGTGACCTCAGGCTCGGCGTGTACGACGTGCTGATCGGCATCAACCTGCTGCGTGAGGGGCTCGACATCCCCGAATGCGGGCTGGTGTGCATCATGGATGCGGACAAGGAAGGCTTCCTGCGCTCCGAGACGTCGCTGATCCAGACGATCGGCCGCGCCGCGCGCAACGTCGACGGCCGCGTGATCCTCTACGCCGATCGCATCACCGGCTCGATGGAGCGGGCGATGAACGAGACCGCGCGGCGCCGCGAGAAGCAGGAGGCGTATAACCGCGAGCACGGCATCACGCCGATGACGGTGCGCAAGAACATCGGCGACATCATCGCGCATGTGTCCTCGCAGGATCAGGTCACCGTTCCGATCGACGACGAGCGGCCGCACATGGTAGGCCACAATCTGCGCGCGTACATTGAGGAACTCGAGAAGAAGATGCGCAAGGCCGCCGCGGACCTGGAGTTCGAGGAAGCCGGCCGCCTGCGCGACGAGATCCGCAACCTTGAGCAGGAGGAACTCGGGCTGCCCGCGCACGAGCAGAAGGCGCCGCTGATGGGGCGAAGCAACGAAGGCAAGCCGGGCACCCGCAAGACGCGGTTCGGCAAGCAGCAGCAGATGCGGATGGCGAAGCGGCGGTAGCGTAGGGGTGCCACCCGCACGCTGTTTTCGATTCAACGTGCATGATCGCTTCACTACGGAGCGGATATAGCTCTTACGGGTGGCACATGATCTGTACCTTCGCCGACATCGAGACCGAGCGTGTTTGGAATCGTGACCGCAGTCGAAAGCTGCCGCCGGACATTCAGCGTGCCGCGTTGCGTAAACTCCGTCAGCTAAACCGCATTATGCAGCCATCCGACCTTCGCGTCCCGCCCGGCAATCGCTTCGAGGTGTTGAAGGGCGACCGAAAGGAGACATATAGTATCCGTGTCAACGACCAATGGCGGATCACCTTCCGCTGGCGTGACGGAGGTGCGCACGATGTCCGGATCGAGGACTATCATCGCTGACGGCGAGGACCGGTTGCCCAACGTGCATCCGGGCGAGATCCTGCGCGAGGATTTCCTGATCGGCTCGGAGGTTCCGGCTGAGGAGGTTGCCAGCGGCAGCGGCATTCCGGTCGCACGGGTGGAGGCGCTGCTCGATGAGCGTGCGGCAATCGATGCAGAGATCGACCTCAGGCTCGCCCATTATTTCGGCATGTCGGAAGGCTTTTTCCTCGGTCTCCAGCACGACTACGAGTTGGAGGAAGCGCGCGACGCGCACCGGGACGCGCTCGCCAAGATCGTCCGTCGCGCCGCCTGAGCGCCTGTCACCCCAGCGACAGGTCCTCACCGCCCACGCCGTAATAGCTCGCCACCCGATCGGCATAGGCCTGGTCGAAATGCGGCGCGTTATTCGCCCAGCTTGGTCCGCCCTCCAGCATGCGGCGATCGATCGTCACCACATACAGGTCGCGCACCGGGTCGAACTGCAGCAGCGAGAAGGGCAGGGGGTAATAGCTCCTGCCCATTCCCAGGAACCCGCCGAGGCTCAGCACCGCATGCGTCGTATGGCCGCGCATCTTGTGGACCAGAAACGAATGCACCGTGCCGACCTTGTCGCCGTCGCGGCTTTCGATCTTTACGGTGTCGGCCAGAGTGGCTTCGATCAGCGCAAGCGTCCTGGGGGTATCGGTGGTGCTCATCTTCGTCTCCCTGGCACGCTGAACCGCTCTTGCTATGCGCCGGTTCCGGTTGAGCCGTGCCGGTTGCGCGCTAGGATAGCGCCGATGCGCTATCCGCTACCGTCCGCCGTCCTCTTGGCCCTCAGCGTCGCCGGCTGCGTGGCGCCGCCCGCCGACGCTCCTCCTCCACCGCCGCCGCCGCGCGCCGCCCCACCGCCGCCGCCGGTCCCCGCGCCGGCGCCGCTCGCGGGCGATT
>JBELMF010000029.1:0-24951 GCA_042096015.1 Sphingomonas sp. | reverse complement strand
ACGCGAGGCGCAATGCGTGCGCTGGGCGGCGGCGGGAAAGACCAATGCCGAGATCGGGACGATCCTGACGCTTTCCGTCTCCACCGTCCGCTTTCACCTGCGCAATGCGGCGGAAAAGCTGGGCGCGACGACGCGCGCGCGGATGATCCAGATCGCGACGGGGCACGGGTTCCTCGGGCCGCACGCCTGAACCATCCAGGTATCCGCATGACCTGACAGGAGCGTCAGGTGCGCGCCCTTCCCCGCCCGCGCACGATGCCGAGCATGGAGAGCCTGAACAGCGCCGACGCGCGCGCCTTTCGTGACGAGGTGCGCACCTTCCTGGCCGAAAAGCTGACGCCCGAACTGCGCCGCGGCGCACGCCGCGGGACCAGCGTATTCCTGCACCCCGATATCGCCGACGCCTGGCAGCGCATTCTGCACCAGCAGGGCTGGGTCGCGCCGGACTGGCCGGTCGAACATGGCGGCACCGGCTGGAACGAGATCCAGCGCTACATCTGGGCGGAGGAATATGCCCGCGCTCACGCGCCCGGCCTGTCACCGATGGGGCTGAAGATGGTCGCGCCGGTCATCATGCACTATGGCACCGACGAGCAGAAGGCGACGCTGCTGCCGCGCATCCTCTCTGCGGACGATCGCTGGTGCCAGGGCTATTCGGAACCGGGCGCCGGATCCGACCTCGCTTCGCTCAAGCTGCGTGCGGTACGGGACGGCGACGATTACGTGCTGAACGGCTCCAAGATCTGGACCACCCACGCACATTTCGCCAACCGCATGTTTTGCCTGGTGCGCACCAACAGCGAGGGGCGGCCGCAGACCGGCATCACCTTCCTGCTGCTGGAGATGGCGACGCCCGGCATCACCGTCTCGCCGATCCACACGCTGGCGGGCGAGCATGAGTTCAACCAGGTGTTCTTCGACGACGTGCGCGTGCCGGTAAGCGGGCGGCTGGGGGCGGAGAATGACGGCTGGACGGTGGCCAAACATCTGCTGACGTTCGAGCGGTCGGGCCGTTACGCGCCAGGCCTTGCCGCCTATGTCGACATGGTGCGGGAGGCGGCGTCGGCGACCGGCTGGCTGAAGCACGAGGGCAATCGCGAGCGGCTGGCGCGCGAGGCTGTGGCGGTCGATGCGCTGCGCGCGATCGAGTTGGCGGGCCTCGAAGGCGGTGGACCGAGCGATGCGGTGCGGCCGTCGATGCTGAAGGTGCTCGGCACCGAGACGTCGCAGCGCATCGACCTGCTCGCCTTGGAGATCGCCGCCGAATGGGACGGTTCGCTCGACAATGCGCCCGACGCGATCGCCATCGCCATGCCGAAGTATCTCAACAATCGCGCCGGCAGCATCTACGCCGGATCAAACGAGATCCAGCGCGACCTAATTGCGCGCGTGGTGGTGGATCAGGCGGCGTAGCGCGGCGCGGCGGGGCTAACCGGCTGCCGGCCTTTCCTTTCCTGCCGTCTCCCTGAACTCGTTTCAGGGTCCAACGCTCCACGAGCCGAGCCACTACTGGTTGCACGGTGGATGCTGAAACAAGTTCAGCATGACGCCGCTTCTCTGAGAACAAAGCCCGGCTGATCCGCGCGGGCTACCCTCTACCTCAAGCCGCATAACGCCTGAGATGCGCCCGCGCCGTGCCATCGCCCTGTGCCAGCGTGCGGGCACGGCGGAAATAGCCGCCGAGCCGCAGTTCCGCGGTGAGCCCCATGGCGCCGTGAATCTGTACCGCGCCTTCGCCGACCAGCCGCGCGGCATCGTCACACACCACACGCGCCGCGGACACCGCGCGCGCGCGTACTGCTTCGTCATCGTCGAAAGACCGGATCGCCGCGTCGGTGATCGCATCGGCCTGCTCAAGAATCATCGCCATGTCGGCCATACGATGGCGCAGCGCCTGGAAGCTGGCGATGGCGACGCCGAACTGTTTGCGCTCCCTGGAAAACAGCGCAGCATCGCGCAGCATGGTACGGCACAGGCCGACGATTTCCGCGCAGTGCAGCACGGTCATCGCGTCATCCGCCCAACGACGATTGCTCTCCCCCTTTGCAAGTGCGAGCGCTGCGGCGGCGCGCTCAGCACGCGGGCCGCCATCCCCCCGCGCGCCGAGCCGCGTCGCTACCCAATGATCGGCCCAGGGCAGAACCACGTTGGCGCGCCCGAGCGCGGCAGCGACCACTGCCGCATCTCGCAGGTCAACGCCCAGCCCCTCCTCCTCGACCGGGACGCCGAGCGCTTCCAGCCCCGTATCGACCGCTGCAGTCTGCCAGTTCGCATTGTCGCCCAGTGCGGCATCGAGCGTCTCGGCAAGCATCCGCTGCTCGTCGGTGTGTGCGAAACCCGTCAATTCACTCTCCGTTCGTGGCCGGCCCAGAAAGGCTCGCGCAAGCTGCGACGCAGGATCTTGCCCGAGGGGTTGCGCGGCAGCGCCGAGATGAAGTCGACGCTCTTGGGGCATTTGAAGCCGGCGATCCGCTCTCGCGCATGGGTGATGATCGCCGCCGCATCGGCGTCGTGGCCAGGCTTCAGCACCACCATTGCCTTCACCGCCTCGCCCCATTTCGGGTCCGGCACGCCGATCACCGCGACGTCGGCGACGGCGGGATGGCCATAGATCGCGCTTTCCACCTCGGCGGGATAGACGTTCTCCGCGCCGGTGATGATCATGTCCTTGATGCGATCCTGGATGAAGAGATAGCCCTCCTCGTCCAGGATGCCCGCATCACCCGTGCGCAGCCAGCCGTCGCCAATCAGCGCCTTGGCGCTTTCCTCGGGCTTGTTCCAATAGCCGCGCGTGTTGTTGGGACTGCGGATCGCGACTTCGCCGATCTCGCCGGGCGGCAGCTCGTTGCCGTCATCGTCGAGGATCTTGAGCTCGACGCCGGGCAGCGCCTTGCCCGCGGCGGTCATCTTGTGCTCGCGGCCGGGGAGATGATCCTCCGGCGGCAGCGCAACGATCGAGCCCCAGGTCTCGGTCATGCCATAGACCTGGACGAAGCCGCAGCCCATCCGGTCGACCGCCTGTTGGAGCAGCGGCAGCGGGATCGGGCTGGCGCCGTAGGACAGGGTCTCGATCGAGGAGAAATCGGCGGTCGCAGCCTTCGGATGCTGCAGCATCAGGCCGATCGCGGCGGGCACCAGGAAGAGCCGCCGCACGCGATGCCGGGCGATCGCGTCCATCACGTCGCCGGCATCATATTCCGCGTGGATGATCAGTTCCTGCCCGCTGTTCACCGCGCCCAGTGCCACGCCGACGCCGCCGATATGGCCATAGGGCATGGCGATGATCGTCGTATCGCCGGGATCGGCGAGCAGCCACGCGACCTGCGCCTCGATCTGCTTCTGCCTCTGCTGGATGCCGTTGGCGTGGCTCAGCATCACGCCCTTGGGCGCGCCGGTGGTGCCCGAGGTATAGAGCTGGAGCACCACATCGTCCTCGCTCACCGTCACGGGCGGCGGCGCATCGCTCTGCGCGTCGCGCCAGCGCGCGAAGCTGTCGTCCATGACGACCACTTCGCTGACCGCGAAATCGCGCGTAAACGCAGGTTCAACGAACAGCACGCCTGCGCCCGAGTCCGCGAGGATGCCGTCCACCTCGGCCGGGGCGAGGCGCCAGATCACAGGCACCAGCACCATGCCCGCGCGGGCCGTGCCCAGCGCCAGCTCCACCGCCCAGTCGCTGTTCTTGCCGACATAGGCGACGCGATCGCCCTTGTTCAGCCCCATGGCGAGCAGGCCGTTGGCGATCTGCGTCGCGTGGCGATCGAAAGTCGCGTAATCCGTGACGCGGTCCTCGAAGCGAAGCGCCACCTGATCGGGGCGTTCAGCCGCGTGCCGGGCCAGTGCTTCGCCGAACGTCGGCGGCAATTGCGTCATGCCTTCACCCGCTCCTCTCCCGTCCGCCGCTTAGAACCGGAAGCTCGCGGTGGCGCCATAGGTGCGCACCTGGCCGGGGAAGCGGACCACAATGTTGGCGTTGCTCGCCACCGCGTTCCAGTAATATTCGTCGAACAGGTTGCGGGCCCATACGTTGAGTGCCCAGCTTTCGTCGGTCGCCTTCACGCCGAAGCCAGCGTTCACCACCGTGTACGGCTTGATATCGTACAGCGGGTTGTATTCGAAAATCGTGGTCTGGCGCGACTGGTAGCGGACGTTGGCATTGGCGGTGAAGCTCAACGCATCGCTGACCGGCTGATCGAGCAGCGCCGTACCCGACAGCGTCCATTCCGGACTGTAGATGAAGCGGGCGCCGTCGAAGTCCTGCGACTGGCCCGCGGCGTTGGTGCCGACATAGCCGTTGATCCGCGTCTTCAGCCACAGCGCATTGGCGATCAGCGTCAGGGGACGCACCGGGCGTACGGTGAGCTCGCCCTCGATACCATAGGCTTCCGAGTTCGGAATGTTATCCAGCCGGGCCAGCGCCGTGTAGATCGGATCAGCGAAATAGGCGCTGATCTGCTTGTCCTTGTAATCATAGTAGAAGCCGGCGAGATTCAGCTGGACCTTGCGGTCGAGCAGGCCGAGCTTCGCGCCGATTTCGTACGCCGTGAGCTGCTCCTGCCGCGCCGGCAGGTTCTGCGCCGCATTGCTCGCGGCGTTGATCGGCGACGTGCCCGACTTGTACCCGCGCGAGATCGATGCGTAGATCAGCGTCGTCGAGCTCGGCGTGATGTCGAGTGCGCCGCGCCACGCAAAATTGTTCTCGGCCAGGCGCGAATTCACCACCCCGAAGCTGTTCGTCGCCGGGTTGAAGGTGTTGCAGTCATTCATCCCGATCGGCGCCGCGAGCGGGCCGGTGGGATTGAACAGCTGCTGATAAAGCCCGCGATTGAACAGGTTGATATTCGGCTGCATGCTGCCGTTGAAGTCGCGCGAGCACCCGGTGAAACGCTGAACGTCTTCCGTATAGCGGGCGCCGAGCGTCAGCTTGATCAGATCGGAGAAGGCATAATCGCCGTTGACGAAGACGCTCCAGGTGCGCGTGTCGAACGCGCCCTCGTCGCGATAGGTGCGGAACGTCGTCGCCGCATCCGCCAGCGTGTAGCCGAAGGTGTTGATCGGTGTGTTGACCAGTTGCGCCGTGGCAAAGCGCAGGAGCGCGGAATTCGCGTTCTCTCCCAGCAGGGTACGGTTTGTGTCTTCGATCGTGTCCTTGGCGTAATAGCCGCCGACCAGCCAGTTGTAGCCCGGCCCATCGCCCTCCACGCGCAATTCTTGCGCGAAGCTTTCGATATGGCCGTCCGCCTGCTGGATCAGCACCTCATTGGGAATGCCGGACCAGTCGAACGTCGCCTTGCGATCATATTCGTTATAGCCGGTGAGCGAGACCACGCGCGCGCTGTCTGACAGATCGAGCTGGATACGCCCCTTCAAGCCGAGGAAGTAATTGTTCTCGGCCAGCGGATCCTTGAGGCCGGCACCGCGACCGATATCGGCAGACCGCCGCGCATAGGGCGCCCAATCAGCCTGGCTGCCACTCGTCGGGCGGTTGGCCGCGATGTAGGCGGCGGCCCCAGGGGCGTTGAAGTTGCTCGCCGCGCCGCCGCTGCCGGGCGTGGTTGCCGGCGTGAAGCCGATCGCCTGGCCGACCACCGTGTCCGACTTGTTGACCCAATAGGTCGCCGAAAGATCGATCTCGAACGGGCCGGGCTGAAGCGCGAGCGAACCGCGCACGCCATAGCGCTTCACCTTCCCGAGCCGCTCATCGGGACGGCTGTTGCTGATCTGCCAGCCATCGTTGCTGAGATCGACGCGATAGCCGATGCGCCCCTGTATCCCCTCTGCAATGGGGCCGGTGACATAGCCGCCGACGTTGAACGTCTCGTAATTGCCGACATCGACGCTCATCGCGCCGGATGCCGTCTCGCTGGGCTTTCCGGTGACGAAGTTGATCAGGCCGGCCGTCGTGTTCCGCCCGTAGAGCGTGCCTTGCGGCCCCTTGAGCACCTCGACCCGCTCGATATCGATCAGCGGCCCGGTGTTCATGATCGGGTAGGCGTAGGCGACCTCGTCGGTATAGGTGCCGACGGTCGACTGCGCCGACAGGTTGATCGAGTTGAAGCCGATGCCGCGCAGCGTGTAGGTCGGCACGCCCTGATAGCTTTGCGCAACGGTGAAGCTGGGCACGACGGCGGCAAGATCACGCACGTTCTGGACACGCAGCTCCTGCAACGTTTCGGATTCCAGTGCCTGGATCGAGATGCCGACCCGATTGATCGATTCCGCGCGGCGCTGCGCCGTGACGACGATGTCGCCGATCACCGCATCGCTCGGGCGTGTCGAGGCTTGTGGCTGGGCGGCCGGAGCCTGGGGCTCACCGGGCGCCATCGGCTCCGCCACGGTGGCATCCTGAACGGGTACCGCCGTGGCCTGCGCCTGAGCGGTGCCGGCAACGATGAACGCCATCACACTCACCGTGGCGGACAGAGCCACCCGTGTACGACCCATTCCGGCCATTGATCCCCTCCATGATATCGTTGGTCAGCGCGCGTTTGCCGCACGTCTTGATCGGTGCTGGTAGCAGGCCGCCCGACGGGGACGGCCTGACATCTGTGTCAGGTGGCCGGCGCCGCTGCGCGCGCCGGCAAATCCTGTCCGAGCAGGCGAGCCTGAGCCGCCGGCGAGCGCCACGCGAAGTCCCCTGGGAGACCCAGCCTGCGCGCCGCCTGCCAAGCAGGGGAGCGGCGATCGCGCACCCGGTCCGCCAGCTTGCCGGCGAGCGATAGCGTCAGGCGGTCGGCCGCCGTCAGATCGAACTCCGAACCAAGCTCCAGTCGCTGGCGAACGGCATCGGGCAGCAGGGATACCGCGGCCCGGGCGAGCGCGCGGTGCAGGAATTTCGGCACCGCCGGCGCAGCCTTGCCCGACTGGATGATATCCAGGAACTCCCGGTTGATCGGGTGCGCCTCGAAACGCGGCAGCAGGCGATCGAGCATGGCGAAGAAATCGGCGTCGCTGGTGAGCGGATTCTCCACGCCGTATAGACGGACGACCGGCTCGCCGTCGCGATAATAGGCGCGCCGCTGCGCCTCGGTGAGTGGCGAGACGAAGCGATGATAGGCTTCGAGGAAGCCGTAGGCGGCGGTCGCGCTCACCCAATCGAGCAATTCAGGGTCAAGCGCGCGATACGCCTCTCCCTTCGGTGTTTCCCCGACAACCTTGCGGTGCATCCTGTTGACGCCGCCGATGATCCGCCGCGCGGCGCTCGCCGGGCCGAACACCCCCGCCATTGCGGCAATGCCGGTCCGCTTCGAACGGCCGATCGGATCGACCTTGTAGGTCGAATGATCCCACACTCCAGAGCGGATCCGGGCATCGGCAAATTCGAGCAACACCGCGGCCACCCCGCCGATCGCAATGGCGACGGGGTTCTTGAAGACGCGCCATTGCGGCGACGTGGGCGCTACCAGTGACGCCTCGCCGATCGGCCGATCATAATCGACCTGATAGCCCTTGTACTCGACCGTCATGACCTCACTCCAAATACGATCATTTGATAGCTTTTGATTTATGGGATTGTGGCTTGTTCCGCAAGATCGGCTCGCCCTATGCGATTGGGCGTGACGTCCAGACCCGACACGAAGGTGCGCAAGATCGCCCGTGGGCCGTATCGCAGCGGCACCGAGACGCGGCAGCGGCTGATCGACACGGCGCTTGCGCTGTTCGGGGCGCATGGCTTCGACGCTACCAGCACGCGTGACATCGCGACCCGGACGGGCGTCGCGCTGCCGGCGATCACCTATCATTTCGGCAGCAAGGAGGGGCTGTATCGCGCCTGCGCGGAGCATGTCGTCGAGCGCTACCGCGAGCGGATGCGTGCCGGCAGCGAGACGTTCCCAGACCTTATGCCCGCTGTAGGGGAGCCGTCACGCGCGGCGCTGCGCCGGGTCGTCGCCCTGCTCGCCACCATGCTGCCCGGCAGCGGCGGCAACGAAGGGTGGATGACGTTCATGATGCGGGAGATGAACGGCGTAGGGCCTGCGCACGACCTGCTCTATCGCGACCTGTGGGAACCCGGCCTTGCACTGGTGGCCGCATTGGTCGCGGGAACGCGAGGATGCCGCGAGCCGGCCGACGATGACCGGCTAGAGGCGCTGCTGCTGCTGTCGAGCTTTTCGGCGTTCACCACCGCGCGACAGGTGGCGTTGGATTTCGGTGGCTGGCCAGCCGTCGACCAGACGCTGGTCGAGGCGATCGTCGCGCGCCTGCACGCGCGGATTGATGCCCTCTAAAGTGGATCGCCCGGCGCGAGGCCGGGCGACTTGATCAGTCCTTGCCGGATCCGGGTTCCGCCATCCCGCGATGCATCTCCGCCAGCACCCATTGCGGCAGCAGGCCGGAGCCGAGCACCTGGGCCTTGTTCATCAGACCGGAGACCACGTGTCCCTTGCCGGCGACCAGCGCGTCCCAGCCATCCCGCGCCACCTTGGCAGGATCGGCCTTCTTATCGTCCTGCCCCACCGAGGTATCGAGCATGTCGGCGCGCGCGAAGAATTCGGTGTCCGTCGGACCCGGCATCAACGTGGTCAACGTCACACCATCCACGTCCTTCAGCTCGTTGCGCAGGGCTTCGGTGAAATTGTCGATGAAGGCCTTGGTGGCATTATAGATCGCGTTGAAGCTGCCGGGGATGTAGCCGGCAATCGAGCCGGTCACCAGCACCTTGCCGGCGTTGCGCGCGACCATGTCCTTCAGCACGGCCTGGAGTAGATAGACCGTGCCAGTGACGTTGGTGTCGATCGATCGTCGCCAGTCCGCCATTTGTTGATCCAGAAAGGGTCCGCCCTTGCTGATCCCGGCATTGGCGCAGACGAGATCGATCGTCCTGCCGCTGCACGCCGCCAGCACCCGGTCCACACCCTCGATCGAGGACAGATCCGTCTCCACCGACTGCACGTCCGTGCCGAACTGCCGGAAGTCCCGTGCGGCAGCATCGATCAGCGGCTCATCCGCGACGACGACGAGGTCATACCCTTCGCGTGCCGCGATGGAGGCGAGTTCAAAGCCGATGCCAGTGGATGCGCCGGTGACGATGGCAAGCTTGTTAGCCATGATAGTGCTCCTCAGATTTCCATCTCGACGCGGTCCATTCCCGGCTTAAGCACCACCTTGGTCACTTCGTTCTGCTTGTCATGGAATATGCGATAGCCATCCGGCGCATTTTCCAGCGGAAGGGTGTGGCTGATCAGGAAGGTGGTATCGATCTTGTCCTCCATGATCGCGTTGAGGAGCCCGGGCAGATAATGCTGCACATGGGTCTGACCGGTCTTCAACGTCAGCCCTTTCTCCATGAAGGCGCCGAGCGGAAACTTGTCGACGAACCCGCCATAGACCGCCGGCATCGATACGCGGCCGCCCTTGCGGCACGCCATGATCGCCTGGCGAATGGAATGCGGCCGATCGGTGCCGAGGAAGGTTGATGCCTTGATCTGATCGATAACATTGTCGACGAACAGACCATGTGCCTCGAGACCGACCGCATCGATGCAAGCATCCGGGCCGATGCCACCGGTCATCTCCATCAGCGCCTCGTACGTCTTCGTTTCCTCGAAGTTGATCGTCTCTGCGCCGAACTTCTTCGCCAGTTCGAGCCGCCGCGGGAAATGATCGATCGCGATCACCCGTGCCGCTCCCATCAGGAACGCCGACTGGACGGCGAACAGCCCGACCGGCCCGCACCCCCAGACGGCCACCGTATCGCCAGGCTCGATTTCGGCATTTTCTGCTGCCATCCAGCCGGTCGGCAGGATGTCAGAAAGAAACAGGACCTTATCGTCTTCAACACCGTCGGGCACTACGATCGGGCCGACGTCGCTGAACGGTATGCGGACATATTCCGCCTGCCCGCCCGAATAGCCCCCGGTCATGTGGCTGTAGCCGAACAGGCCGCTCATCGGCTGACCGTATAGCGTCTGGGCGATATCCTGATTGTCCGCGGGCAGGCCATTATCGCAGGCGGAATATTGGTGCTTGCTGCAATGATAGCATGCGCCGCAGGAGATGGTAAAAGGAACAACGACGCGCTGCCCCTTCTTGAGCGTCGACCTAGGGCCGGTTTCGACCACCTCACCCATGAATTCATGGCCGAGAATGTCGCCCGATTGCATGGTGGGAATATAGCCGTCGTACAGATGCAGGTCAGATCCGCAGATCGCCGTCGACGTCACCTTGATGATGGCATCGCGCGGATTGAGGATTTCGGGATCGTCCACGGTATCGACGCGGACATCATGCTTGCCGTGCCAGGTTAACGCGCGCATCAATTCTTCCCTTCGTCGAGCAAGCGCCGGTTGCGGGCGCCCGTGGCCACTTCGCCGGTTTCCATCAGCTGCTTGAAGCGCCGGAGATCACGGCGCGCCTGAATGGCGGGTTCCCGTTGGGACATCTTGGCGATGAGCTTGCCCACCAGGCCGGCCGGCGGATCATAGAGGATCGTCGCCGTGACGATGGTCCCGCGATCGCCCTGCGCATCCCGGAACTCGATCCGGCCGCTGTTGGGAACATCTGCCCCCTCCTCCGACGCCCAGGCAATATACTCACCCTCGCGCTCGTCGGTGATCGCGGCTGTCCATTCGACCGTTCCCTCGCCTGGCGCCTTGACGGTCCAGCGGGAGCGTCGATTGTCCAGCGGATCGATCCGCTCGACATTTTCCATGAACGTCGGGAGATTGGTGAAGTCACGCCAATAGGCATAGAGCTCAGCGCGAGGGCGCCGGATGGTCACGCTGCGCCCGATCAGTGTGTCGGGCGAGCCGTCTTCGGGCGCCTGGAAGAGCCGATCCTTCGCCGTATCGACGGCGGCGGATCGGCTTTTTGAAGTTGCGAGCGGCGCGTCGTCCGCCCTCACGGGATCGATGGTGTCGGCCATTTCATCCTCCTGATGAACAGCACGACAACGAAATGGATTCGGCGCCCGTTCCGCCTAAATCATTTTAATCTATGTGAAGATGGTAAATGAAACAACTCAGCAAAGTGCCGCCCACGACCACGCGCTATAATGATCAACATCCGTTAGGTTATAACGGACGCGTCACCAGATGTTATTGCACATAAAACCTCTGCTATTTGGATAGCTTCCCAGTATCCCTGCTTTTTCCGGATAGTCTTCTGGAGATACCGTCGAAACATTGGGCCTGTCCTCAACCTTCTCGGGCTTTTGCGCGGGATTGGCGGCGCGATCGGAATCGTGCTCCGCGGTCGTGTCGTGCGTCTTGCTCATCACCATCTCCTGTCCCGAGCCTAACGCGTGAACAGCGGCACGGATGCATTTCAGCGACGCATGCCTTCCTGCCGACGGATATCAACGATGCCGGCCATCAGCGCCTCGTAGTGTCCGACGCTGAACCCCGCGTCGAAGAAGGCACGGATCTCGCTGGTCGGTACCTGAAAACTGTGGTTCCAAGCGAGGACGGACATGCGACGAAGCGCCTCCAGCCGTTCGTCGGCAAGCCTTGGATTGCGCTGCCGGAAGACGGCTCGCAAGAGGGCAGAAAAACGCCCCGGCGCTCGCAAGGTGGCCAGAGAGTCCCGGCGCGCGAGGACCACGACGGTCCATTCGAGCGGATCGAACCGCGCAAAACGCGGACGCACGCTCCGCGCGCATGCCGCGCCATCGGATGCCTTCGTTGAGGCGATACTCGAGGCGGTATCGGTCGGATCGAAGATCACATAGGCCATGTTGCATCCCCTTTCGCGTCCGCCCGTTCAGCAGCCGACGCCATTGTTCGCGCGCCGACGCTATCCATCCATTGATCAGAAAAGGCGCGGTAGGCTGACAACCGGCCGGCGATTTGCTGCACATATGCTGCAAACACTCAGGTCTTGCACAGGATTTGTATACCGATCGGTATAGAGCGCAGCGGCAGAGCCGTCAACGAATTACATACCGATTGGCAGACCCCCAGACGTTTTTGCCCGAGCAGGTCAGGTCATCCACGAGGGGGCGCCTCGTTCGTTCCTGATCCCCGCACGCCATCCCGCCCGGGCGTCCCGCCACTGCCGCATCGCGCCGCGGCGGCCGAACCGTGCCCATGCAAGCAGAAGCGTCAGCCCTGCGACGATCGGCAAGCGGCCAGGCGTGGTGTCACGCACGACATGCAGCCTGTTGCGCTCATCAAGATAGATCGGCAAGCGAGGCCGGGTGTGGAGGGCGTCGGCCGATCCGGTCGTGCCGCCCTGACCGTGGCAGATCCTGGCACCAGGCGCGAATCCGAGCCGCATCCCGCGAGCCTGAGCGCGCAGGCACCATTCGATCTCCTCTGCGTAGAGGAAATAGTCGTCCCGCATCGGCCCGGCGATCTCCAGGAAGCGCGGGCTGATGAGCATGCACGCACCCAGCAGATAATTGGCCCGCCGCTCGACCGTGCTCGCGTCGACAGGCGCATCCGCCGGCACGCCCATTCCGATCGAGGTCGCGCGGGCAAGCCAGGCTCGCCACCGCCCACCGTAAGCCTGCACCCGGCCGTCCGGATGGTAGAGGACACCGCCGACCGCGTCACAATCGCCGCGCTCAAGCCGGGCCACCAGCGCGCCCAGCGCCGCGGGCTCGACACGCGTATCGGGGTTCAGCACCCACCAGCCGCGCGCTGCCGGACGCGAAGCCATGCACGCGTTGACCCCGCCGGCATAACCAAGGTTGTCCGTTTGCCGCAGCAGCGTGACCGGCTGGCCATTCGGAAGACTGGTCGGGAGCATCGCGCCCAGACGTTCGAGGGCAAGGGGACCGCCATTCTCGCAGATCACCACCTCGAAACACAAGTAACTGCTTCGCGCCAGCGCAGACAGACACCGCATGATCAATGCCGGATCGCGGAACGAAACGATGCACACCGCAATGCGCATCACGCCCGAGCGCCCATCAGCCGCAACATGCCGTCGGCGCAGCGCCAAAGGCGAAGACGTGCCAGCGTCACCGCGCCGCGCTGCCGCTCTTGCCTGTTGAGCAGCGCGGGGCTGCCCACGATGCGCGGGAGGTGGGCGATGATCGAGAGGGGCATGGCGAGACTTGCCAGAAGCCACCGCATACGACCGCCGGGGCGCGCCTGCACATTGGCGAACAGCTCGGCATTCAAGCGACGCCACTTCTTCAGGAGTGCCGGCCAGTCAAGCCGCGCGGGATGGGCGACAAGCGCCGCCGACTCATACGCGATCCGAAAGCCGAGCGCCGAGGCGCGATGGCACCAGTCCTTGTCTTCCGAGAGCCCGACGCGAAACGGACCGGTGACGTCATAGACGTGGCGCCGGCAGAAGAGATTGGCGGTGACGGAAAATCCTTCCCGCTCGATATATCGGCGGTTGTTGAAGGCGAAGACGGCCTCATAGGCCTCTGCGCCCGTCTTGATCCCGCTGCCCTCGAACAGCAGCGTCACGCTGCCGCCGACGATGTCGCTACCGTCGAGCGCCGCAATGCCCGCGGACAGCCAGTCCGGCGCGGGCACGCAATCAGCGTCCGTGAACGCGAGGACACCACCACGGGCCGCTGATACGGCCGCATTGCGCGCCGGGCCTGCCCCCCTCTCCGGCGCGAGCACCAGGCGCGCGCGCCCGGCGATCAGGCAGCGAACCGCGTCCGGCCCGCAGGCGCTCATATTGTCCGCGACGATGATCTCGTATCGATCACGCGCCATGGATTGCTGCTCCAGCGCGGCCAGGCAGCGATCGAGGCGTTCGAGATCCTGATAATGCGGGACGACGACGCTGACGTCGACGATGTTGTTCACGCTGCTGCCGCCAGATCACACCAAGCGTGCAAACGCGCGCTGGTGGGATGGAAGACCAGTTCGGGATCGCGCCGGACCAGCGCGCGCAGATCCGCCAAATCCATCTCCCACCAGCGGCTTTGCTCCAGTGCGACCTGCACGTCGCGCGGAAAGCGTTCGCGCAGCACCCGGGCGGGATTGCCCGCCACGATCGCGTATCGCGGCACATCCCGCGTCACGATGGCGCCAGCCCCGACAATGCTGCCGCGACCGATCCGCCGGCATCCCGGCAGGATCACCGCATGATGGCCGATCCAGACATCGTCTTCGATGATCTGCGGATCCTCATAATGAAGATCATCGTCCACGACGCCGAATTGTCGTTCGTAAAGCGCGGGATGCGTGGTGATGGCCTGAGTGGGGTGATTGATCGGCGCGGAGCGCACCGTCCGCGCGATCGAGCAATAGCGCCCTACCACCAGCGGGCCCGGCATCCGCCATTGATCGAAGCAGCCGTAGCTATAGAGCCCGACGTCGATCCGGTGCCGCTCGCGAAACCAGCGGCGCAAGGACTGGCTACGGAACGGCTCACGCTGCCACCGCCACACCCTACCGCGTTCGACAGCCTGCCTTGCCAATCGCCACATCGCCTGCCCCCGCCTGCGTTCGTCCGGACAGATAATCGCCTGCGCGGACGTCGTGGCAGCTAGCGCATCGGAATCGGACCTAGTTTCACCCCTGGAGAGCAAGGGCGGCGAGCAGGAGCGCCGCGCTGATGGCAACGAGTTGGACCGTGCGCCAATCGACCAGTCCGACAGCGTCGAGATCCTGCCGGCGTGCTCTGCGCTGATCGCCCAAGGCGGCCCCTACGGCCGCCACGACGCAGGATGATGCCGCCCCCAGCAGCACCGCTTGCGTTGTCATTCACTTCCCTCCACACATTCGCGCGACCTTGCTCCGGGAGAGAGATAATGCGCGCCATCGCCTTTGCGACCATTCTGCTCGTCGGCGCTTCCGCCGGTACGGCCCAAATAGCTGACAAGCCATCGGCAGCGATCACCGCCGCCGTCCAGAGCGCGCAGCGCAGCGACGTAAACCGGCAGCGCGACGATTATCGGCATCCTGCCGAAACGCTCGCCTTCTTCGGGGTGGACGAAGGCGATACGGTGGTCGAATTCAGCCCGGGCGGCGGATGGTACACAGAAATCCTGGCGCCCCTGGTGAAGGGCAAGGGCCGCTATGTCGCGCTGGTCAATCAACGCGGCGTGGACGGCGCGCAGAAGATGCTCGCGGCCAAGCAGGCGTGGTTCGGCCCGACCAATGTGGCAACCATCGACGCCGCCACAGGCACCAGCACCGTTCCGGCCTCCAGCGCCGACGTCGTGCTCACTTTCCGAAACGTGCACAACCTGCTGATGAACGACGATCCGGCCGTGGCGGGCCGCGCATTCAGCGCCTTTCACGCGATGCTGAAGCCGGGCGGCACGCTGGGCGTCGTGGACCACCGGCTGCCCGAGACGATGGACACCGCGCTTGAAAAGAAGAGCGGCTACATCAAGCGCTCCACGGTGATCCGCCTCGCCGAGGCCGCCGGCTTCAAGCTGGCCGGTGAAAGCCAGGTCAACGCCAACCCCAAGGACACGCACGATCACCCGGACGGAGTGTGGACCCTGCCACCTACCTTCGCGCGTAAAGATAACGACCGCACGAAATATGCGGCGATCGGCGAGAGCGATCGGTTTACCCTGAAGTTCGTGAAACCGGAGTAATTGGAGACCACCCCGCATCCTGCGATCTCAGATGCGGGTGTGGTTGCCGCCACCCATTCATCGTCCCTGCCCGGTCGCTGAAGCGTCCCCGGTGGTTGGTTAGCCCAGCTTGTCGACCTTGTCCTGCAGCCGCGCGAGTTCGGCCTTCAGTGCGGCAATCTCATCATCCTTGCTGGCCGGCGCGGCCGGGGCTGCACTCGCCGGCTTGAACGCACTCGTGGCAGCTTCGAACATCGCCATGTTGCGCTTCGCCATCTCGGCAAAGGGTGATCCCGCAAAGGCGCCCTCGACGGCTGATTTGAACTGCGCCTGATTGCGCCGGAAGCTGTCCATTGATGCTTCGAGGTAGCCCGGGACCATCGCCTGCATCGAATCGCCATACATGGCGATCAACTGGCGCAGGAAGTTGACCGGCAGCATCGGTTGATCACCGCGCCCCTCTTCCTCCATGATGATCTGGGTCAAGATGTTGTGGGTGATGTCTTCATCGGTTTTCGCATCGACGACCTTGAACTCGCGTCCCTCGCGAGTCATCGCAGCGAGATGCTCAAGCGTGATGTAGGATGAGCTTTCGGTATTATAGAGACGCCGATTGGCGTACTTTTTGATGATGATCGCGCCCTCTCCGTTGTGCTGTTTTTTCATCGCGATGCCCCGCTTATGATAGATTACTGCGCTACAGCATCTCTTTCGGCGCCGCAACACGGACCGCGCCCGCTACCGCTGTTCCTGGATATGCTGCGCGAACAAACTGCAGCATCGCCACACCGGTTGGCTGCGGCGCTCGCTGGGCTCAGCCGCTATCAGCAGGCCATACGGTGGCCGCGTCGGACGGCACATGCTGCACGGCGACAGGGTCGGGCGCGGCTGCGCGATTATGGCGGCAATGGACGGACGGTCGTGTTCGTCCCGTCATTGATCAACCCGCCGTTCATCCTTGACCTGATGCCCGACCGCTCGCTCGTGCGATGGATGGCAGGCCAGGGCCATCGGACGTGGCTGCTCGATTGGGGAGCGCCGACGCCGGCCGACCGCACGATGAGCATCGCAGAGCATGTGGAACATCTGCTGCTGCCGCTGATCCGACGCCTAGGAGCGCCGCCTGTCTTGGTAGGCTATTGCCTGGGCGGAACGATGAGCCTGGCCGCCGCCGCCACAGGCGCGTGTGCAGGTATCGCGACCATCGCGGCGCCATGGCGCTTTCACGGCTACGGCAAGACCGCGCGCGCCGATATCGCGATGCTGTGGGACGCAGCACAACCCGCGTGCGAAAGCCTGGGGCTGGTTCCGATGGAGGTGCTGCAGGCGGGATTCTGGAAACTGGATCCGGCGCGTACGATCGCGAAGTACGAGGCGTTCGCGACGATGAACGGTGATGCGGCGGACATGTTCGTCGCCATGGAAGACTGGGCGAATGCAGGGGAGCCGCTGACCTATGCAGCCGGCGCCGAACTGTTCGAGCAACTGATCGCGGCCGACCTTCCGGGCAAGAGCGAATGGATGGTCGCGGGGCAACGCATCGAAGCCGAGTCACTTCCATGCCCTGCCGTGGAATTCGTCTCACTCAACGATCGAATCGTTCCGGCTGCCACGGCGATCGGCATCGCCGACCGTCGCGATCTAGGCGCCGGCCACGTCGGCATGGTGGTGGGGCGGCAGGCGCGCGAGCAATTGTGGGAGTCCCTCCGTGATTGGATCGCCGGACTGGCCTGATCAGCACCAAACCCGATCAAAACGCTGACCCAGCCCGGTCAGCAATTCATATTGCGACACGCCCGTGGCTTCCGCCGCCCACGCGAGATCGGGATCGAAGCTGAGCCAATCCCCCTCCCCCACGTCGAAGCCGGTCGTATCGACCGCCGTGAGATCCATCGAGATACGGCCGATTACCGGAAGCGGTTTGCCGTTCAGCAGCGCCGTGCCTGTGTTCGAGAAGGCGCGGCGGTATCCATCGGCATAGCCGAGGTTGAGGATCGCTACCTCACTGTCACGCGGCGCCGACCAGGTGAGATTGTATCCCACCCCGTCGCCTGCGCGCACCAGCCGCCGTTGCAGCACCTCCGCCTCGACCGTCACCACCGGGCGGATGAAGGGGGCTAGGGCAGCGCACGGCACACCGCCGTAGAGCGCCAACCCCGGGCGGGTGAGGTCAAAGGCATAATCGCGGCCCAGGGCGATGCCGGCCGAATTGGCCAGGCTGAGACGCCGTGCGCCGGTGCGGCCGGCCAGGGCCGCCAGCGAGGCACGCTGATGCTCATTGTGCGGGACTTTTTCTTCCGCGCAGGCGAGATGGCTCATCAGCGTGTCGATCTGCAGTCCGTCCAGCAGGCCCGCGAGGATGTCGGCGGGCGCGATACCGAGACGGTTCATGCCCGTTTCCACCATCACGTCGCAGGTGCCCAGCCCGGCGGCGCGCCAACGCTGGACTTGGAGCGGCGTGCTGAGCACCGGCTTAGCGAATCCCTCCGCCGCCCATGCCATGTCCGCTTCGCGTGCGCCGTGTAGGACGGCCAGCGCTACGCCGGTGCCGGCCAGCGCCCTTGCTTCCGCCCAAGTCGCCACAAAAAAATGCTGGCATCCCGCCCGTGCGAGACGGCGCACGACCTTTTCCGCTCCAAGGCCGTATCCGTTCGCTTTGACGGCCGCGCCGCACGCCGCGCGGCCGCTCATCCGCGCCAGCGCGCGCCAGTTCTCGACAAGCGCGGCGCCATCGAGCCGCAATCGATTAGGTGCATTCATCGGGCGCCGGATAGCGCCCGTATCGCCAGCACGCCACCGCCGTCATCCGTCCTTCAGCGACGCGGGTACCACACCGCCATTCTTCTCCAGTTCACGCATGACTGCCTTGTGCAGCCAGATGTTCATTTCGGCGGAGCCGTCCTTGTCGCCCGAATAACCCAGCTCCGTCGCCAGTTCCTTCCGATTGGCAAGGCTCGAATCGATGTCGAGGAGCTTCATCAGATCAACGATCGACGTGCGCCAATTGAGTGGCGGCCCATCCCGACGCGCAGCAATGTCGGTCAACACGCGCTCGACGTCCACCGTATCGTGCGCTGGCGTGGCCTGAACCGTGGTCGGCGGAACAGCAGGAGTTGCCGCCGGCGCCGTGCCGGCTGGGACTTCGGGAGGAACGGGGCTAGGTACCGGCTCACGGCGAGGTGTAGCTTTCCCGGAGAATTGCCCACCGAGCGGGCCCCGATCGCCGAAGATCGCCTTCTTGATGGTGCCGAATATGCTCATGCCCTTGCTCCAATGATGCGTCGATGGCTGCCGAACGCTACACGGCCGCGATGGTGCCCGGGAACGCGGGAGCGAATCTGCACGTTTGGCCGGTGCAATGAAGAAGCGGATCGTCGCTGTTTTCCTCCTCGCCCTCGCCGGGTGCGACACCTTGCCGCGTGACCCGGAAGGCACAGTGGACCGGATCCGGCAGTCGCACACCTTGGCGATCGGTGTCGCGAGCCCGTTCATCCCGCCGGAGGCGGCGCGATTGTTGAGGGCGTTGGCGCATGAGAATGGTGCCAGGGCCATTGTTCGCCACGGCACGCTGGAGCCGCTGATCGCCGATCTTGATGCCGGCCGGCTCGACATTGTCATAGCGCAACAATCAAAGCGCACCCCATGGAATACCCTCGTCGCACCCGGCCCGCCGCTTTCAGTGCGGGGCACGGGCCGCGACCGGCTGGAATGGCGCGCGCTGATGAAGAACGGCGAGAACCGGTGGATCATGCAGGTGGAAACGGCCTCGCGCCGCAGCGCACCGGAAAATTCGTGAGTGAGCCGATGTCGCCTGATGAAGCGATGCGCCGTGCCAAGCGCCTGTGCTGGTGGCAGCTTGCATGGTTCGTCAGCGTCGTCGCGGTGATGGGCGCGGTCATGGGCCAGAGCCAGACGATGAAGACGGCCTGGATCGAGGACATGCTCGGCTTCGTGCCGCCGATCGCGTTCCTCGTTGCCGCGCACTTGGAACGGCTTCCGCGTAGCGCCCGCTTTCCCTTTGGCTTTGCGCGCGCCAACGGGCTCGGCTTTTTCGTATCGGCGGTAGCACTGGCGGCCGTCGGCGTGTTGCTGCTGATCAATGCCGTAATGACGTTGATCATGGCGGAGCATGCCACGGTTGGCTCGGTTCGACTGCTCGGACGCGACATCTGGCTCGGCTGGCTGATGCTGGGCGCGCAGCTCTATTCGCTGGTCCCGCCGATGGTGATCGGCATCAAACTGCTGCCGCTGGCCAAGAAGCTCGATGACAAGCTGCTGTACACCAACGCCATGATGAACAAGGCGAACTGGCTGACGGGCGCTGCCGGGATCGCCGGCGTCATCGGGCTTGGGCTCGGCTGGTGGTGGGCGGATGCGGTGGCGGCGGGGCTGATCTCCATTGATATCATCAACGATGGCTGGAAATCGCTGCGCTCGTCTGCGGCGGAATTGATCGACGGCGCGCCGCGGGCGCTCGACTCGCCCGAGGTATCGCAGGACGCCCGCATGCTCCACGCCACGCTCGACGGCCGCTTTCCGGGTACAAGGATCCTGATGCGCGAGACGGGGCGGCTGATCCATGTCGAAATCCACGGGGTCGATGCACCCGACCCCGTCCCCTCGCGCGAGGAGCTGTGGCCGTGCGGGGCGGACAGCGCGTGGCGGCTGGCGCAGGTGACCTTCACCGACCGGCCGCTTGAGCAGGAGCGATATCGCGACCTGTTCAGTCCGGCCTCACGGTCAGGATCTCGATAGCGTCGGCGCGGCCGTTGAATCCGATAAGCTCACCTTCCATGGCACCGATCAGCGCGCGGGCGAGCGGGGCGGAGAAGGCGATCTTGCCGGCCGCGGGATCGGCCTCGTCGTCGCCGACGATCGCCAGCTCCTGCTCCTTGCCGTTGAGGCGGAAGCGCACGCGGCTGCCGAACGCAACCTCGTCCGCCGGCGGCGCGGGGGCGAGGATCGCGGTAACGCGGCGCGTGTTCCAGTAGCGCAGCTCGCGCGCGATCTGGGTGCGGCGATCTTCGTCGGCGTGCGGCTGCTCGGCTTCGAGCGCGGCGATCTTCTCGTCGAGCAGCGCGCGGCCGCGCGGGGTGACCAGATTGGGTCCGGACGGCAGCGGCAGCTCGAACTTGGGCTCGAGATGTTCCTCGTCACTGTCCCGGCGAAAGGCGACGCTCATGCTTTTCCGTTGAACTCCTTGATGATGCCCGAAAAGTCCGTGCCGCCGTGGCCGGCCTCGTTGAACGCGGCGTAAAGCTCGGTAGCGCGCGTGCCCATCGGGACAGTCGCGCCGGCCTCTTCTGCGGCGGCCATGGCGAGGCGCAGGTCCTTGAGCATCAGCGCCGCCGCGAAGCCGCCCTGATAATCGCGGTCGGCGGGGCTTTCGGGGCCGACACCGGGGACCGGGCAATAGGTGTTGAGCGACCAGCTCTGCGCGGTCGCCTTGCTGGCGATGTCGTAGAAAACCTGGAGGTCGAGCCCGAGCTTCTCGGCGAGCGCGAGGCCTTCGCAGGTGGCGATCATCGTCGCGCCGAGAATCAGGTTGTTGCACATCTTCACTGCCTGACCCGCGCCGCTGGCGCCGGCGTGGATCACCGCCTTGCCCATCGCCTCCAGATACGGTTGGGCGAGCGAGAAGCCGGCCTCGGTGCCGCCGACCATGAAAGTGAGCGCGCCGCTGTTCGCCGCGGCGATGCCGCCCGACACCGGCGCGTCGACCGCTTCGAGGCCCTTGGCGGCGGCGTCGGAGGCGAGTTGCCGCGCGGTGGCGACGTCGATGGTCGAACAATCGATCAGGATCGCCGAGGGCGCCGCATGGTTGAAGACCGCCTCGGCATAGGTGGACGCGACGTGCGCACCGGCGGGGAGCATGGTGACGATCGCCTCGGCGCCCTCCACGGCCTCGGCAGCGCTGGCGACGGGAAGGCAGCCGGCCTTCTTCGCGTTGTCGAGCGCATCCGGGCTGAGATCGAAGGCGCGCACGTCATGCCCCGCCCTGGCGAGGTTCGCGGCCATGCCGCCGCCCATGTTGCCCAGTCCGATGAATGCCACGCGTGCCATCTGTCTCTCTCCTAAAACTCCCCTCCCGCTTGCGGGAGGGGTTGGGGGAGGGCCTGTCGTGACCCGCCTCGTTTGCGGACAGCCCCTCCCCTAGCCCCTCCCGCAAGCGGGAGGGGAATTTGGGTCAGCGGCCCTTCCAGACGCCCTGGCGCTTCTCGACGAACGCCGCCATGCCTTCGGCCTTGTCCTCGGTCGCGGTGAGGATCTGGAACAGGCGGCGTTCGGTGAGGATGCCCTGGGCGAGGCCGGTTTCGAAGGCGGTGTTGACCATTTCCTTGTTCACCATCGCGGCCATCGGCGGCATCGAGGCGATCAGCTCGGCGGTCTTAAGCGTTTCCTCCAAAAGCGACGCGAGCGGCACGACCTTCGCCACCAGTCCGCTGCGCTCCGCCTCGGCGGCGTCCATCATGCGGCCGGTGAGGCACATTTCCATCGCTTTGGCCTTGCCGATCGCGCGGGTCAGCCGCTGCGAGCCGCCCATCCCGGGGGCGACGCCGAGCTTGATCTCGGGCTGGCCGAACTTGGCGGTGTCCGCCGCGTAGATGAAGTCGGCCATCATCGCGAGCTCGCACCCGCCGCCGAGCGCGAAGCCGTTCACCGCGGCGATCCATGGCTTGCGGGTGGCGACGACGCCGGTCTGCCAGCCGGCGAAGAAATCCTGGAGGAAGAAATCGGCCGCGGCCATGTCGGCCATCTGCTTGATGTCGGCGCCGGCCGCGAACGCCTTCTCGCCCGCGCCGGTGAGCACGAGGCAGCGCTGATCGGCTTCCTTGTCATACTTGCCGAAAGCGGCGGAGAGATCGGCGAGCACATCGCTATTGAGCGCGTTGAGCGATTGTGGACGGTTGAGCGTGACGAGGGTCACGGCGCCGCGCTGTTCGACGAGGATGTTGGCGTAGTCGGTCATCTTGCTCTCCTTCGTCACCCCGGACTTGATCCGGGGTGACGGTGTGTTGTTGTTCAGGCCGGCGTCCACGCCTCGGTGTCGGGCAGCGGCGCGAAGATCTGGTCGATGACGTGGTCGCTTACGCCTTCGGGCGTCGCCGGGTCCCAATTGGGCGCATTGTCCTTGTCGACGATCACCGCGCGGACGCCTTCGAGGAAGTCGTGGCGCTGCACCACGCGCGCGCCGACGGCATATTCCTGGCGCATCTCGTCCTCGAACGTGGCCATCGTCTTGCCGTCGAGCAGCAGCTTGAGGCTGACCTTCATCGTCTGCGGCGATTTCGTCTTCAGCGTGGCCAATGTCTCGCGGGCAAAATCACTGCCGTCGGCGTCGAGCGCGGCATAGATGTCCTCAAGCCGGTCGGAGGCGAACAGGCGGTCGACTGCCGCGCGGTGCTCAAGCAGCCTGGCCGGGCCAGGCTCGCCGGAGAGATCGGCAAGGATCGCGTCGATCGCGGCTGGATCATCGGCGATGCGGCGCTTCGCCTCTTCGACCTGCTCCGCCGGCAGGTAATGCGTCGCGAGGCCGAGCGCGAAGGTCTCGGCGCCGTCCAGGCGGTGGCCGGTGAGCGCCAGATACTGACCGATTCGGCCCGGCAGGCGCGACAGGAACCAGCCGCCGCCGACGTCGGGGAACAGGCCGATGCCGGTCTCGGGCATGGCGAACTTGGTGTTCTCGGTCGCGACGCGGAAACCGCACGGCTGCGACAGGCCGACGCCGCCGCCCATTGTGAAGCCGTCCATGAACGCGACCGTGTCCTTGGCGTAGGTGAACAGGCGGTGGTTCATGCGATATTCGGTGTGGAAGAAATGGCGCGCCTCGGCGCCGTCCTTTGCGCCACTCTCGGCGAGCATGCGGATGTCGCCGCCGGCGCAGAAGCCGCGGCCCTCGGCGTGGTCGATGATGATCGCCCGGATTGCGTCCTCGCCGCGCCATGCCTCGAGCGCATCGAGCACCCCTTCGCACATTGCGGTGGTCAGCGCGTGGATCGCCTTGGGGCGGTTCAGCCGGATGCGGCCGATCGGGCCTTCGGCGATGGTCAGAACTTCACTGGTCATTCTCAAACTTCCCGAAGCTCGCGCATGTGAGAGAGAAGATAAAGGCAATCGTTTCGGTTCCGTTACAGCCCTTGTCTCACGAATGCGGGGTGTAGGACAGTTACTGCCGTGTCAGTTCGCGGCCGACGATCATGCGCATGACCTGGTTGGTGCCTTCCAGGATCGAATGGACGCGCAGGTCGCGCCAGAAGCGTTCGATCGGATAGTCCATTAGATAGCCGTAGCCGCCGTGCAACTGGAGCGCGCGGTCGACCACCGACGATCCGGTGTCGGTCGCGAGCCGCTTGGCCATCGCGGCGAAGCGCGTCTTGTCGGGTGCGCCGGCCGTCACCTTGGCGGCAGCGACGTAGAGCAGGTAGCGCGCGGCCTGAAGCTCGGTATCCATGTCCGCCAGCGTGAACTGGGTGTTCTGGAAATCGGCGATCGGCTTACCGAATTGCTGGCGATCCTTGGTGTAGGCGATCGCCTCGTCTAGGCAGCGCTGCGCTCCGCCTAGCGAGCAGGCGCCGATGTTGAGGCGGCCGCCGTCGAGCCCCATCATCGCGAAGCGGAAGCCCTCGCCCTCACCGCCGACGCGGTTGGCGACAGGCACTTTGACGTTATCGAACAGCACCTGGCGGGTCGGCTGCGCGTGCCAGCCGAGCTTTCGCTCGTTGGCACCGAAGGAGACGCCGGGCATGTCCTTGTCGATGACGAGGCAGGAGATGCCCTTGGGCCCGTCTGCGCCGGTGCGGACCATGGTGACGTACACCTCGTTCTCGCCGGCGCCGGAGATGAACTGCTTGGTGCCGTTGACGATGTAGTGATCGCCCTCCAGCCGCGCGGTGGTCTTGAGCGCCGCCGCGTCCGAACCCGAACCCGGTTCGGTCAGGCAATAGCTCGCCATCTTGTCCATGGTGACGAGATCGGGGAGGTAGCGGCCCTTCAGCTCGGCGGAGGCGAAGGTGTCGATCATCCACGACGCCATGTTGTGGATCGAGATGAACGCGCTGGTCGCGGGGCAGCCATAAGCCATCGCCTCCATGATCAGCGCTGCCTCCAAGCGCCCGAGCGCGATGCCGCCGCTCTCCTCGGAGACGTAGATCGCCGCGAAGCCTAGCTCGGCGGCGGCCTTGATCGTGTCGCGCGGGAAGATGTGCTTTTCGTCCCATTCGGCGGCGTGTGGCGTGATGCGATCGGCGGTGAAGCGGCGCGCGAGTTCCTGGATCTCGCGCTGATCATCTGTCAGGTCGAATTGGTCGGTCATGTCAGCGCCCTAGCGGAACACGACGGTGCGCGCACCATTGCGCAGCACGCGGCGCTCGGCGATCCAGCGCACCGCGCGCGCCAGCACCTGCGCCTCGATGTCGCGGCCCTGCGCGATCAGCTCGTCGACTGTCGCGCGGTGATCGACGCGCTCGGCGGCCTGCTCGATGATCGGCCCCTCGTCGAGATCGGTGGTG
>JBELMF010000028.1:0-25118 GCA_042096015.1 Sphingomonas sp. | reverse complement strand
GTGGGACAAACTCTTCGAGGCGTCGCCGTCGATCGGCGCAATTGCGGTAGCGCCGTCGAACCAGGACGTGATCTACGTCGGCACCGGCGAGGCGAATATCCGCGGCAACGTCATCACCGGCAATGGTGTCTATAAATCCGTCGATCGCGGCAAGACGTGGCAGTTCGCCGGTCTGCGCGACAGTCAGGCGATCGGCCGCATGGTGATCCACCCGACCGATCCGAACACCGTGTTCGTTGCGGCGTTGGGCCATCCCTTCGGCGACAATGCCGAGCGCGGCGTCTATCGCACGCGCGACGGCGGCAAGACGTGGCAGCGCGTGTTGTTCGTCGATGAAAAGACCGGCGCGATCGACGTCCAGATGGATCCGAGCAATCCCAACATGTTGTGGGCTGGCATGTGGCAGGTGCACCGCAAGCCGTGGACGATGGAGAGCGGCGGCCCCGGCAGCGGGATGTATCGCTCGCGTGACGGCGGCACCACCTGGGAGAAGGTGACGGGCAACGGCCTTCCCACGGGCATCCTTGGCCGCATCGGCGTGGCGCCTTCCGCCGATCCGAACCGAGTCTATGCGCTGATCGAGGCGGCAGAGGGCGGCCTCTATCGCACCGACGACGGCGGCGCGCGCTGGCAGCGGATCAGTGATCGCGGCGATTTTCGTCAGCGCGCCTGGTATTACACGCACGTCATCGCGGACCCGAAGAACAAGGACCGGGTCTATGTTCTGAACACCGGTGCCTATAAGTCCGACGATGCGGGCAAGACGTTCAAGACGATGCCGACCTTCCACGGCGACAATCACTCGCTGTGGATCAACCCGACCGATACCGACCGGATGGTCGAAGGCAATGACGGCGGGGCCAACGTCTCGGTCAACGGCGGGGCGAGCTGGACCACCGGCATGAACCAGGCGACCTCACAATTCTACCACATCTCGGTCGATAAGCAGGTGCCGTATCGCATCTATGGCGCGCAGCAGGATAACAGCACCGTCTCCATCGCCAGCGGCAACGTGCGCGGGCCGATCGGACAGGAAAGCTTCTGGGCGGCGGGCGGCGGCGAGAGCGGCTATGTCATTGCCGATCCCAAGAACCCCGACGTGACGATCGCCAACAGCTACGGCAATTACGTCACCCGCTACGACCACAAAACCGGGCAGCTCACCCCGATCGGCCCGTTCCCGCGCGAGGCGATGGGCTGGGCGGCGAAGGATCTGGAGCATCGCCCGCAATGGACCGAGCCGCTCCTGTATTCGCCGCACAATCCCAACGTGCTCTACAATGCCACCGAGGTGCTGTGGCGCACCGATAACGAGGGGAAGAGTTGGACCAAGATTTCGCCGGACCTGACGCGCAACGACAAGTCGAAGCAGGGCGCCTCAGGCGGTCCGCTGACCAAGGACAACACCGGCGTCGAATATTACAACACCATCTTCAGCGTGAATGAGTCGCCGGTGCAGAAGGGGCTAATCTGGGTCGGCACGGACGATGGATTGATCCACATCACCCGCGACGAGGGTGGCAGCTGGGAGAATGTCACGCCCAAGGCGATGCCCGAATGGGCCACCGTCAACATGGTCGAGCCCGATCCGCGCAAGCCCGGCACCATGTACGTTTCGGCCGATCGCCACCGGCTCGATGATTTCAAGCCCTACGCCTTTCGCACCGACGATTACGGCAAGACCTGGACGTCGATCACCGACGGGCTGCCGGCGGACGCATACATGCACGTCATCCGCGCCGATCCCGCGCGACCAGACCTGCTGTATGCCGGGACGGAAAACGGCATCTTCATCTCCTTCAATGGCGGGCGCCAGTGGCAGCCGTTCCAGATGGGCTTGCCGCGCAGCCCGATTCACGATCTGGCGGTCGCGGGGGCTGGCGATCTTGCGGTGGCGACGCACGGCCGATCCTTCTGGGTGCTCGATGATCTGAGCGCGGTGCGGCAATGGACGCCGGAGGTAGCGCGCAACGATTTCCACCTCTTCGCCCCGCGCGAGACGGCGCGTATCCTCTATACCGGCCGCGGCAACGGTACCGGAGGGCCGACCGGGGCCAATCCGCCGCAGGGCGTGATCATCTATTATCACCTCAAGGAGGGGCAGGCGGAGCCGAAGGCGCCAGCCGCGGCGGATGCGAGCTACAAGCCCAAGACCACCGACGCGCCGTCCGCCGAAACGGCGATCGCGACCGGCGCGGTCAAGCCGCCGGTCGACAATGGCATCAAGCTGGAGATCCTCGACGCGTCCGATCGCGTGATCCGCACCTATCCCGCGCCGGAGATTCCGGGCGCGGGTGGCGACGAGGAAGAGGAAGGCGCACGCGGCCGCAAACCGGCCAAGCTGACGCGCAATGCCGGCGTCAACCGCTTCGTCTGGGATTTCCGGGAGGCAGCGCCGGTTACCGTGCCCAAGGCAGCGATCTGGCACGCCTCGCCGGGCGGGCCGGTCGTGGTCCCCGGCCAGTACAAGATCCGCCTGACCGTCGACGGCAAGAGCCAGGTGCAGCCGGTGACCATCACCCCCAATCCGAACCTGACGGTGACGCAGGCGGAACTGCAGCAGCAATATGATCTGGTTTCCGCGATCAATGCCGATTTCAATCGGGTCCAGACCGCGGTGCTGGAACTGCGTGCCCTCCACCAGCAGCTGCGCGAGGTCCGCAAAGCCGCCGGTGCGCAACCGGCGATCGTCCGATCCGCCGATGCGCTTGAAGCCAAGGCGACGGCGGTGGAGGACGTGATCATCCAGGTGAAGAACGTCGCGTCGCAGGACCCGCTCAACTATCCGATCCGCCTAAACAATATGCTCGCCTCTCTCGCAACCACGGTGGCGCAAGGCGATGCGGCGCCGGCACAGCAGCACCGCGAGGAATATGCGAAGCTCAAGGCGGTCGCCGACCGTGAGCTCGCTTCCTGGGGGCAGATCAAGGCGAACGATCTCGCGCAGCTCAACGCCCAACTCTCCCAGCAAGGCGTCGCGCCGGTGAAGCTGGTCGCCAGCGTGCAGCTGGAGCGTGATCGTGCAGCGGCGCTGGCGAGCTGGGAGCCCGAGGACGAGCAGGTCGGCGCCGAGCAGCAATGATGATTTGCGCATCGGAGCGGCCCGATCCGCTTCGATGCGCCAGAACATGAACCGGGGGGAATCACGTGACGTCACCTTTTGGCGGCGCAGCAAGCGCCTGCCTCCTCGCCCTTGTCCTGCCGACAGGCGCAATTGCGCAGCAGCGGACCGATCCGACGGGTGACATCGTCGTCGCCCTGCCGTCCGATCCGCGTGCGTTGCCGCTGGAAACCCGCCACGGCCTGGATGCGCGGGCAATCGATCAAATCGCGGCGAACACCGGCGATGAGATCGTGCGGCGCCTGCCCTCCACCTATGTGCCGGTGAACTCCCGGGGGGAGGCGATCGCATTCGTGCGCAATGCCGCGGAACGGCAGGTGGCGCTGTTCTATGATGGCGCGGCGATCAACGTGCCGTGGGACAACCGGCTTGATCTCAGCCTTTTCCCGGCGGCACTCGCGGGCAGCGCGCAGGTGGCCGCCGCGCCTCTCGCGCCGCTGTACGGCGTCAATGCACTCGGGGCGATCAGCTTCTCGCGGCTGCGGCCGGATGGCCCCGGCGCGCGCGTGGTGGCAGGCAGCGGGCATATGCGCGAGTTCGAGGCTGTGGCGCCGATTTCCATGGGGCGGGCCGATCTTCTCGTCGGCGGCAGCTATGCCGACCGGCGTGGTGAGACCGTATCGGACGATGCCGATCTCCCCTACTCTCAGTCGGGAGAGCGTCGTACCAATACCGATCGGGAGATCGGCAGTATCTTCGGCCGCGCGAGCACCAGGCTGGGCGATCATCGCCTTTCCTTTACCGCGTTTCACGTCGACGCGAACAAGGGGATTGCGCCCGAAAGCGATCGTCCGGACGGTGCGCGGTACTGGCGCTATCCGGACCTGCGGCACACGTTGGTCTCCGGGGACGCGCTGCTTGCGCTAGGGCCAACCACCACGCTTGACCTGATCGGCTGGTACCAGCGTTTCGATCAGACGATCGACAGCTATGCCGATGTCACCTACTCCATACGCGATACGCAGGAGGTGGATCGCGATCGCACCGTCGGCGCGCGCGCGCTACTGACCCAGCAGCTCGGATCGGCGCAGATCGTTGCATCGAGCAACTTTCTGGATTCGGTGCACGATCAACGCGATACCGGTTTCGACGATGGCGCTGTGCCCGCCCTTCTGCCGGATTTCCTTCATTACCGACAGCAAAACTGGAGCTTCGGCCTCGACGGCACCGCGCTGTTAACGGACGAGCTCATCGGTGAATTGGGCTTCGGCTACGACCGGGTTTCCTATCTCGAAACCGGCGACAAGCCGGATATCGCCGATGCCGGAGGGTGGACCGGCCGCCTCGGACTTGCGTGGACGCCGGCGAATGCATGGCGCGTGCGCGCCGCGCTCGGCCGCAAGATACGCGCCCCCACGATGCGCGAGCTGTTCGGACAGGCGCTGAACCGCTTCCTTCTCAACCCGGATCTGCAGCCCGAGCGGATCGTCAGTGGTGAGCTGGCGGTGGAATGGCGTTCCGATGCTGCCGGGGCGACCATCGTCGGCTTCATTCAGGATCTCGATGGCACGATTGATCAGCGCAACGTCGGCCGGCTGCGTCAGCGCATCAATCTCGTCGGCTCGGAAGTGGTCGGAATTGAGGCGACTGCCTATTGGCACCCGGCACCCGATTGGTCGCTTGGCGGCAGCGGAACGTACAGTCGCGCGCGTCGCAAAGGCACCGCCGCTGGCGAGAGCGATCGCCTGGCGGAGAAGCCGGATATTATCGCGCGCCTCTATGGCGGTTATGACGCACCATCTGGCTTGGGCGGGTTAGTCGAATTGCTTTACACCGGTCGTGCCTATTCCGCCGACCAGGATGGAACGCTCGTTGCGCTCCCGCGCGCCGCATCGCTGAACTTGCGGATCAGCCAGCGCGTGGCCTTCGGCGGCGCGGCTGCCAGCGTGTTTGTGCGGGGCGACAACCTGTTCGATGTCGCGGTGGTGCCTCAGATCGGCCTGCCCGCCGCCGGACGAAGCGTCCGTCTGGGTGTGTCTATGAACCTATCATGATTCGCGACTGCTTGGCTGATCTAGAGCGATTGAACTACTTTGCCGCACAATCTTAGCGCAAGAATGTCACAAAAAAGTGACGAGGATGCTACAATTAGGATTGCGTTCCAACCCGATACGCATTTTTATGTGCGCAAAGGGCGGCAATTAGGATCGCCCGATCGGAGGGTGTCGGAGGTTGATCCCGGGTTTCGCGCAGCACTGCTGTGCGTGGGGAAAGGGAATATCACTCCGGCTATTTTTTGAGGGGGCTCAAAGATGACGATGAGGTTCACGCGGCGTTGCCGCGCGGGGCGGCTCTTGCTTGGCGTATCGATGCTGGCGGCGTCCACGTCCGCGCTGGCGCAACAGGTAACGGATCCGCAGTCGCAACCACTGCCGACGGACGTTCCCTCCCAGCCGATCACTCAATCGCCATCGGAGGCGATGGGTGGGACTCCGCCCGCGCCGCCGGCGGAGGATAGCGCCCCGGGCGAAATCGTCGTCACTGCCCTGAAGCGCTCGACCAGTATCCAGCAGACCCCGCTCGCCATTTCCGCCGTGACCGCGGAATCGCTCGTCGCGCAAGGCATCACGGACTCTCAGCAGCTCACGCGCACCACGCCGAACCTGATCATCAACGAAAATGCGAACGGCGGCAGTCGCGTCATCATCCGAAATCTCTACGCCTCGGGTGAGCCGCTCGTCGGGCTATATTATGATGAGACGCCGATCACCGGCACCAGCGGTGTCAGCAACGATGCCGGCGGCACCATGCCCGGCATCCGCCTGTTCGACGTCGAGCGTGCGGAGGTGCTGCGCGGCCCGCAGGGTACGCTTTACGGCGCCAGCTCGATGGGCGGGACGATCCGCCTGATCTTTGCCAAGCCTGATCTGAACGACATCGAAGGAGCGGCGAATGGCCAGCTGACCACCGTTGCACACGGTAGCGGGGTGGGCACCAGCGCCGATGCCATGGTCAACGTGCCGGTCATCGAGGACAAGCTGGCGATCCGTGCGGTTGCCTATTGGGATCGCACCGCGGGCTTCCTCGACAACAGCGTTCTCGGCTTGAAGAACTATAATCACAACCGCAGCTACGGGGGGCGCCTGCTGGCGCGCTTCCGACCGATGGAGAATCTCACCATTGACGGCATGGCGGTGTACCAGGACCGCACCGGCTACAATCCGAACTGGAATCTCACGCGCTACAATCTGTTCGATGACAAGTTCGATCAGGATCTGCGTATTCAGACGCCTCAGTCGGACAAGTTCGAACTCTACAGCGGAACGCTGAACTGGGACTTCAGCTTTGCCACGCTGACCGCGATCGCATCCTACTCGAAGCGCGATCTCGCCTTCAACTTCGATTATTCGCCATACTTCTCGCGCTACTGGACCGGCCGGGCGGCCGCGACAAGCGTGCCGGGTTATGCAAACTTCCTGACCGACTGCAACGCCGGCAACGTCAGCGGGCTCGCATCCTGCAGCCGTGATGAATACCAGCGCTTCGTCACCGATTGGGGCATTCTCACCGCCTATCAGCCGCAGTCCACCAAAACGTCGACGCAGGAAGTCCGACTTGCCGACGCGCAGCACGCGCTAAAATGGACGCTCGGGTTCTTCCACAGCAACCGCGAGAACTTCACGCGAAGCCTGCTCAACACGGTCGATCCGGCCACCGGCCTGCAATATTACCCGGACGGCTATAGCGCGTCGCCTTATGGCCTTGGTGCGCGGACCCATCTTGATCGCACCATCGACGATACGTTGAAGCAGATCGCCTTCTTCGGCGAGGCGACTTGGGAGGTGAATGATCGGCTGGAGCTCAGCGCAGGCGCCCGCTGGTTCGAATATAAGAAGGTGACGGGCGCGGAAGTGATCATCCCGAACTATGTCGCCGGTAACGTCCGTCTGCCTTATTCGGAGTTGAACGGCAAAGAAGACGGCACGTTGCTGAAGTTCAATGCCAGCTACAAGTTCAATCGCGATGTAATGCTCTATGGCCTCGCATCACAGGGGTATCGTCCCGGCGGTGTGAACCAGACGCTCGGCTTGCCCAGCTACGCCACCACCTACAATTCCGACGAGCTGTGGAACTATGAAATCGGTCTGAAGACCTCGCTGTTCGATCGCAAGGTGACGTTCAACATCGATGCCTTCCAGATGGATTGGAGCAACGTCCAGATCTCGGCTTCCTATCAGGGCGCGTTCGGCTTCATCACCAACACGCCCAGCAGCACGCGCATCCGCGGCGTGGAGCTTGATACGGCCTATTATCCGATCGACGGCCTCGCGCTACGCGCATCGGGCAGCTACACTTCGGCAAAGCTGCAGGGCAATGTCGCACTTCCCGACGGCATCAACCTGTGCACGGGAAGCCCGCCTTATGTCGGGTGTGCCGTGCTGACGGGCATCGGGCGCGAAGGGGACAAGGTGCCATATTCGCCCGAATGGACCGGGCAGGGATCGGCCGATTACACCCAGCAGCTCGGCAACGATCTCGAACTCTACTATCACGGCAACATCAGCTATCGCAGCTCCGCCTGGACGGTGTACAACCGCACGGCGGCGAACGTGACTGAAGAGGGCAACAAATTGCCCGGCTTCGCCACGGTGGGCCTGCGCTTCGGCATACAGAAGGGCGACAGCTGGGGTATCTACGCCTTCGCCAACAACCTGTTCGACGTGATCGGCGCGGTGAACAAGTCGAGCAGCGCGACCAGCTCCACGCTCAGCCCGGTGGTGTACAATGGGGTAACCTATCCCAGCATCTACGTCACCTCCAGCCCGCCGCGTGTGATCGGCATCAGCGCGCGCACGCGCTTCTGACCAGCGGGGCCGGCGTGACCTGCTTGGTTGCGTCCGGCGTCGCTCATGCTTGATTGACGGACGGATTTCGGGGGTGGGGGACATGACGACGGCGTTTTTGAGGCGCGGCCTGCTGGCGGGCGGCGCGGTGCTGGCGGTGATCGCTAGCCCTGCGTGCGCGAAGGATGTGGTGATCCATGCCGGCACGCTGATCGACGGGGCATCGCCCGCGCCCCGGCGGCAGGTGTCGATCATCATCAAGGATGACCGCATCGCGTCGGTAGAGAGCGGCTTTCAGACTCCGGCCGGCGCCGAGGTGATCGACCTGTCCGGGAAGACCGTGCTGCCGGGCTTCATCGACGCGCACGACCATATTTCCTCCACCGGCAGCCGCAAGCCGCTCAATCGCTTCGTTCTAAACGAAGGCGATGCGACGATCGCGGCGGCGGTCAACGCGCGCAAGCAGGTGGAAACCGGCTTTACCACCGTTCGCGATCTTGGCTCCAGCCAGATCACCGCGCCTGCGATCATCCGCGCGATCGAGGCGAAGCAGATCGTCGGTCCGCGCTACTGGACGGCGCTGCAGGCGCTCGGCCCGACCGGCGGCCATTCGGACCGGCTGAACGGCCTATCCCCGGCGATCAGCGTCGACGGGCGCGAGGGTGCGATCATCGATGGGCCGGAGGATGCCCGCATCAAGGTGCGCGAACATCGCCGCAACGGCGCCACCGTCATCAAGATCATGCCGTCCGGCGGCGTCGGTTCGATCGGCGACGATCCGCACCACATGGTGATGACCGATGAGGAAATGTTGGCGGTAGTGGAAACCGCACACGAACTCGGGCTGAAGGTCGCCGCGCACGCGCATGGCAAGAAGGCGATCGACCATGCCGTCGCGGCGGGGGTCGATTCAATCGAGCACGGCACCTATGCCGATGCGGAAAGCTATGCGTTGATGAAGAAGCACGGCACCTATCTGGTGCCGACGCTGCTCGTCGCAGACGCGATCTACCAGAATGCGATCAAGTCGCCCGAAACGCTGCCGCCGACCGTGGCGGAAAAGGCCATTGCGGTGACCCCGACGATGATCGGCAATGCCGGGCGCGCGTACAAGGCGGGCGTCAAGATCGCGTTCGGCACTGACCAGTCGGCGTCGTCGGACCGCAACAAGGCGGAGGAGTTCGCGCTGCTGGTGAAGGCCGGCCTCACGCCGATGGACGCGATCTTCACCTCGACGAAGAACGCCGCGGATCTCATCGGCGTGCCCCAGGATATCGGGACGGTTCAGGCGGGCCGCTACGCCGATCTGGTCGCCGTGGACGGCGATCCGCTGGCGGATATCACCACGCTCCAGCACGTCGACTTCGTGATGAAGGGCGGTGAGGTGATGAAGCGCGGCGGGCAGATGGTGGCGCGGTGAAGGCAATGGTGATGGGGGACGCGACGATGCGACGGGGCATGGTGATACGGGCAGCAGCGCTCTCGGCGACGATGATGAGTGGCGCGGCGGTGATGGCGCAGACAACGCCCGCGCCCCGGCTACCCTCTGCGGTGGAAGCGCCCGCACAGCCGCAGGACGCCGAATATGGCCGGCTGATCGATCAGCATCTGATCGACAAGCGCTTCACCACCGAGCTGGTCGATCATCTGCCGGCGTCGAATACGGTGCCCTCGCCGCTCAAGTTCTTCGGCCGCATCCCCGGCACGCCGGGCGAGTTGACCTATGCTGCCGATATCCACCGCTACTATCGTGAGCTAGCCCGCACCTCGCCGCGCGTGAAGTACATGACCCTCGGCACTACCGAGGAAGGGCGCGAGCAGGTCGTCATCGCCATCGCCGATGAGGCGACGCTCGCATCGCTCGACGACTATAAGGCGAAGCTCGCGCTGCTCGGCGACCCGCGCCGCACCGATGCGAAACAGGCGGCGGAGATCATCAAGACGGCCAAGCCGATCTACTGGGTCACCAGCGGCATCCACTCGCCCGAGACGGGCGGGCCGGAAATGCTGATCGAACTCGCCTACCGCCTTGCGGTGGAGGACACGCCCTTCATTCGCACGATCCGCGACAAGATGATCACCTTCATCACCCCGGTGGTCGAGGTCGACGGCCGCGAGAAGATGGTCGACACCTATTATTACGGCAAGAAGACCGGCAAGCCCAAGCCCCCGCTGGTTTATTGGGGCAAGTATGTCGCGCATGACAACAATCGCGACGGCCTCGGCCAGTATCTGAAGCTCACGCAGAACATCACCAAGGGCATGCTCGATTGGCATCCCACGGTGCTGCACGATCTGCACGAGGCACAATCGTATCTGTACACCTCAACCGGCACCGGCCCGTACAATCCCGCGCTCGATCCAATCCAGTCGAACGAATGGTGGCTGCTCGCCGAGACCGAGGTCATGGAAATGACCAAGCGCGGCGTGCCGGGCGTGTGGACCTATGGCTTCTATGACGGATGGGTGCCGAACTATCTGTTCTGGATCGCACACACCCACAACAGCTTCGGCCGCTTCTACGAGGTGCAGAGCTACGGCCCCGATATTCAGAACGACCTGAAGCTGGCGCCGACCGTCACCAGCCGCGAATGGTATCGTCCCAATCCGCCGTTGCCGTCGGTGAACTGGGCGCCGCGCAACAACACCAACATTCAGGAATCGGCGCTGCTCTTCGCGCTCAACCGCGTCGCGACCGACGGCCCGCAGTATCTGGAGAATTACTGGACCAAGAGCCGCAACGCCGTGGAGGCCGGGCAGCGCAAGGGCGAGATCAACGCCTGGGTCGTTCCCGCGCAGCAGCACGCGCCCAAGAACGCCGCCGACATGGTCAACATGCTGCGTCAGCAGGGCGTCGAGGTCGCAACCGCGACGCAGGGCTTCACCGCCGGCGGCGTTGAGGTTGCGCCGGGCGATTACGTGATCCGCGCCGACCAGCCCTATCGCACGCTGCTCGATATGTACCTCAGCGTGCAGACCTATCCCGTCAGCAACCCGCGCCCCTATGACGATACCGGCTGGACGATGCAGTATATGCACAATGTCGAGCTGAAGACGATCAAGGACCCGGCCGTGTTCGCGCAAACGCTGGCGCCGGTCACCGCGGACGTCGCCCCGCGCGGCGGCGTCACCGGCGAAGGCTCGACGATCGTCTTCAACCACAGCGGCGACAATGCGTTGGTCTCCCTGCGCTTCAAGCTGAAGGGCGTGCGGATGCTCGCCGCCGAGGCGCCGTTCGAAGCCGGGGGCAAGCGCTACGCGGCCGGCAGCTTTATCCTGCCCAATGCCAATCGCGCCACTGTCGCGTCGGTCGCCGAGGCGCTTGGCGTGCGGGGTGAGGCGATCGCCGCGGTGCCGAGCGTCGCCACCCACGCGCTCACGGCGCCGCGCATCGGGTACGTTCATAGCTGGCTGCGCACGCAGGACGAGGGTTGGTGGCGCGCCGCGCTCGATCACTACGGGATCCCGTACGATTACTTCGCGGACACCACGCTGAAGGGCCAGAACCTGAGGGCCAAATATGACGTGCTGATCTATCCGCATGTCGCGGGCAGCGCGAAGGATCACTTCCTCGGCGTGCCGATGAACGGGACCGAGAGAATCCCGTATCAGAAGAGCGCGCTGACCCCGAACCTCGGCGTGCTCGATTCCGCGGCGGACATTCGCGGCGGGGTCGGCGGGGCAGGGCTGGACGCGCTCGCCCGCTTCGTTGCCGAAGGCGGCACGCTGATCGGCGACGGCTCCACCGTGGAGATGCTCGCCGAGTTCGGCACGGCGCCCGGTATCTCGCTGCAGAAGCCGTCGGACCTCTACAACAAGGGCGCGATCATGCGCGGGCTGATCGCCGACAAGGCCAGTCCGATCGTTTATGGCTATGACGGCACGCAGCTGCCGATCTACTTCTCCCAGGCGCCGGTGCTGAACGTGTCCCGCGGCGGCGGTCGAATGGGCTATTTCGATCCCAACGGCCCCGGCGTGAAGCTGGCGCAGAATACCACGCCCAATGCGGCGCCCGCACCCGTCTCACCCTGGCCCGGTACCGAGGCGGCATCGCCCCTCGCGCCGAAGAACACTGTCGATCCGAGCAGCCCGTTCGGCTCGGGCGAGCCCGCTTCGCGCGCCAGCGGTGCGGAGCCGACGCAATCCCCCAGGGTCGTGATGAACTTCCCGGCGAAGGCGGACGACATTCTGCTCAGCGGCATGCTGAACGGCGGTGACGCGCTGGCCGGCAAGCCGCTGGTGATCGATGTGCCCAGCGGGCGCGGCCATATGGTGCTGTTCGCGCTGCGGCCGTTCTGGCGCTGGCAGACGCAGGGCAGCTACATGCTGGGCTTCAACGCCATCCTGAACTGGGATCACCTCGGCGTCGGCGGGCCGACAAGCACGCCGGCCGACTGAACAACGTTAAACACAGGCGAGGGTCGCAACGATGGACATGAACATCGCCCCGTCCAGGGCAAAGGCGGGGATGCGCCCGGTGGACGAACAGGCCGTGTCGCTGATGCGGCGAGAGGTCTGCGCGCAGACCGACGAGGCGCTGATGCGTCAGTTCGGCATCAGCTACAATACATGGCGCAAGGTGCGCGAAGGTCAGCCGATCCGACGGTCGGTCGCGGACAGACTGGAAAGCCGGCTGGCGCAAGGGGGCTGAGCGCCAGCCGGATCTTGTCCCCGTCAGGAGGCGACCAGGTCTCCTCCTGACGCGCGTATCTTACCGGGCCTGCGATGCCGAAGCGTCGGCCACCATCGCGTTGAGATCGAAGTCCAGGTTCTTGATGCGGGGCGGGTATTCCTGAAGCGCACTCGCCTCAGATGCCTGCAGTCTGGATGCCTGGCCTGTACCCCCGTGGGTGGACTGCGTGCCGACCCTGATCGAAAAGCATAGGGCCTCGTGCCCTTGCCGACGATGTGAATTACCCTAACAAGAGCCTGAAATAAGGGGAGCCTTTCATGCGCCGTCGGACTTTTGTCGCCACCTTGCCCGCACTTGCCGTGGCGCCCACCCTGGCGCGTGCGCAGCAGGGATCGGCCAGTCAGTCACAGGGCAGCGAAGGGCCGGGGCAGGGGGGCGCGCCACAGCCGGGCACGCCGGGCGCGGCCACGGATCTGCCCGGGCGCTGGGAGGCCGGGATGGATCGCTTTATCCGCCCCGATGTACACGCCGGGGACCGGCCCGTCGGCGCCAGCTTTGCCTCTCGCACCGCCGCCTACGGGCTGAATGGTGCGGCCGGCACCGCGCATCCGCTCGCCACCCAGGCCGGCATCGACATGCTCAGGCAGGGGGGCTCGGCGATCGATGCGGCCATTGCGATCAATGCGTGCCTCGGCCTGCTGGAACCCACGGCGAGCGGCATCGGCGGTGACGTCTATGCGATGATCTGGGATCCCAAGCAGAAGAAGGTCGTCGGGCTTGCCGGCTCGGGCGCCAGCCCGCGCGGCCTGTCACTGGAGACGGTACGCGGGCGGGCGAAGAACGGGGTGCTCCCGCCGCTCGGCGCCGTCACCGTGTCGGTCCCCGGCGCGGTTGACGGCTGGTGGACCATGCATCAGCGCTACGGCAAGCTGCCTTGGGCCAAGCTGTTCGAGCCGGCGATCGCCATGGCGGAGGCGGGAACGCCGGTGCCCGACATCATCGCTTATTACATCCGCCGCAGCATGGTGAACTTCGCCCGTCCCGGAAACGGGGTGGAGGATGCGAGCAATGCGCTCAAGACCTGGGGCATGGCGGACGGCAAGGGGCCGCAGGCGGGGCAGGTGTTCCGCAACCCCGATCTCGCGCGCACCTATCGGGCCATCGCTGCCGGCGGCCGCGATGCCTTTTACGCCGGCGAGCTGACCCGCATCATGGACCGCTATTTCAAGCGGATCGGCGGCTGGCTGCGCTACGAGGATATGGCCGCGCACCGCTCCGAATGGATCGAGCCGAACCGCACCGATTATCGCGGCGCCACCGTTCACGCGCTCGGCGCCAACACCCAGGGCATTGCGACGTTGCAGATGCTCAACATCCTGGAGAATTTCGATCTGCAAGGTGCCGGCTTCCAGTCGCCGCTGTCGATCCATCTTCAGGCGGAGGCCAAGCGGCTGGCGTATGAGGATCGCGCGCGCTTCTATGCCGATCCGCGTTTCTCCGACGTTCCGGTGGAATGGCTGATCTCGAAGGAATATGCCCGCGAACGCGCCAAATTGATCCGGCAGGATCGGATTTTGACCCCGGTTTACCCCGGAAATGCCCCCAGCCGCGGGGACACGACATATTTCTCCTGCGCCGACCAGGACGGGATGATGGTCTCGATGATCCAGTCCAACTTCCGTGGCATGGGATCGGGCCTGGTCGCTGACGGCCTGGGCTTCATGTTCCAGGATCGCGGCCAACTGTTCAGCCTGAAAGATGGCCATCCCAACATTTATGCGCCAGGCAAGCGCCCTTTCCAGACGATCATCCCGGGCTTCGCCACGCGCGGCGCAGATCCGTGGATGAGCTTCGGCGTAATGGGCGGCGACATGCAGCCGCAAGGCCAGACGCAGATCATCGTCAACCGGGTCGATTATGGGTTGGAGATCCAGTCCGCAGGCGATGCACCGCGCTGGCATCACGAGGGCTCGTCGCAATCCATGGGGGAGGACGATCCCAATCTGGGCCCGGCCGGGCGGCTGCGGCTGGAAAGCGGCGTGCCGATCGCCACACGTCGGAAACTGGCCGACATCGGCTGGGACATCGGCGATCCCGATGGCGGTTTCGGCCGCTACGAATGCGTTGAGCATCGCATGGACGGCGCCACGCGGGTCTATGCGGCGGCAAGCGAGATGCGAGCCGATGGTTGCGCCCTCGCTTATTGAGCGGGGCGCGGCGCGGGCGCGATCTCCCGAAGGAAGGGCTTGGCCAATCCGTGGTAGAGCCGCTCGCGCGATATGAGCGAACTCACGCTGTCGGCTATTAGCGCGGTGGCGAATAGCGGGATGATCATGCCGCGGCTTGCCGTCGTCTCGCTGATGATGATCACCGCGGTCAGCGGCGCGCGCACGACACCCGTGAAATAGGCGACCATTCCCAGAAGTACGATCGCGCCCGCGGGGCTGCCGGGAAAGATCGGGGTGAGCAAATTGCCCACCCCGGCGCCCACGGCCAGCGAGGGGGCGAAGATGCCACCCGGCGTGCCGCTCAACGTGGTGGCCAGGGTCGCCAGCGCTTTTGCCGGCCCGAACCAAAGCGACGATTGCTCGGCTTCGACGAGCATGCGGGTGGTGTGATAGCCCGTCCCCCAGGTGTCGCCCCCGGTCGCAAGACCGATCAGCGCCACCACCATTCCGCAGCCGGCCGCCAGAAGGACCGGACGGCTCCGCAGGCGCGTCAGCAACGGATGCTTCGGCGCGGCAAAGGATAGGACGGCACGGGTGAACAAGCCGCCGGCTACCCCGCCGAGAACGCCCGCGACCGGGCAGGCCAGGATCATGGCGCCGAGCGTCAGCGTCTGCCGCATGGCGCCGAAATATACATAGTCACCGGCGATGCCGAGGCTGACGAGACCGGCCACCATGACCGCGCCCATCACCAGCACTGCGACACGCTGTTCATATGCAGCGGCAAGCTCTTCGATCGCGAACGCGACACCGGCGAGTGGCGTGTTGAACGCTGCCGCCACTCCTGCCGCCCCACCGGCTATCAGGACGCCGGCACTGATCGGAACCCGCAAAGCCCTATGGACCGCAACCATGACGGCTGCGCTGATCCGCACCGTCGGGCCCTCACGGCCGACCGATCCGCCGGCAAATAGCATGGCGATGGTCAGCGCGAATTTGGCGGCGGCCGTTTTCAGCGAGATCAGCGACCCTTTTGCCGTCTCCGCCGGGTCGCGTGTCGCGGCAATCACCTGAGGGATGCCGGATCCGCGCGCCTGCGGAGACCATTTCTGCGTGAGGTACATCACCAGGGCGAAGATCGCTGGAGTCATCACGACCGGCGCATAAGGCCATCTGGCGATCACCTGGTCGAACGCATGCTGCGCCCAGTCGCCAGCCTGTGCAAACGCCAGTGCAATCAGTCCAAGGAGGACGGCGCCGATGCCTGTTGCGACGCGGCGTCCCATGACGTCCAAAGGTTGCTGAATATCGGGCGCCCGCCGCTTCCGCCAAGCTTCCAATCCCCGGCGGATACCAAAGCGTGAGGTCAAGCGGGCCATTAGTCCTTCATGCGGATCGAAAATGTCGCGGAATGATCCGCCGTGCGCAATTGAGCGACCTCGACTTCCCTGGTCGTCGCGTCACCGCGCTTCCTTAGCGCCCTTTGCTGTCTCAAGGAAACCCGTGCCGTCACCTGTGAACTGCCGGTCGGAGATCGTCTGCCCTCCGGCCTTAGCCGATCGAGCGACGCCGCTTACCTATGAGGGATATCGCGCGCGCATGAAAAACAAGCCGTCCGGCGGCGCGTTGAGCGCCAGGCGCGAACGATCAGCGGCCAGAAGTGCGTCGCGCAGGTCATCGGCTGACCAGCGCCCAAGACCGACTTGCGCCAGACAGCCGACCATCGATCGAACCTGATGATGCAGAAACGATCGCGCGGAGGTGATGACGATCACGAGATCGTCCTCCCGCAGAACCTCGATCCGGTCGAGCGTCTTCACGGGGCTCGCCGATTGACAGTGCGTCGAGCGGAAGGTGGTAAAGTCGTGCTTTCCCACCAGCACCTGCGCCGCCTCGTGCATTGCGGCAGAATCGAGCGGCTGAGCGACCTGCCAGGCGAGCCCCTTCTCCCAGGTCAGCGGCGCGCGGCGGTTGACGATGCGATACTCGTACGAGCGCCCGATACACGAAAAGCGGGCATGCCAATCCTCCGGCACCTCCGCGCAGCCCAGGATCGCGATCGGGTTCGGCCGCAGCCGCGCGTTGAGTGCTTCGCCGAGGCGAAAGGCGGTGATCGGCTTGGCGATGTCGACATGCGCGCGCATCGCCGTCGCATGCACGCCCGCGTCGGTGCGCCCGGCGGCGTGAACCGTGGTGCGCTCCCCGCTGACCGCGAACGCCGCTTCCTCGATCGCCTGCTGCACGCTCGGCCCGTGATCCTGCCGCTGCCAGCCCATGAAGGGCCGGCCGTCGTATTCTACCGTTAGCGCGAACCGCGTCATAGCTGTATGCCGGCGGGGATCGGAAAGCCGCGGAGCAGTTCGTCAACGCTCATCACCCCGCGACCGGCGCGCTGTACCAACGTGGGACGGATCGCGCCGGAGCCGCAAGCGATGGTCAGAGCATCGTCCAGCACGACCCCCGGATGATCTGCCACACCCTCACCCGTTCGCCCTGAGCCTGTCGAAGGGCGTGTCCCAGGCGCACGGGCTTCGACAGGCTCAGCCCCAACGGGGGCGTCAACCACCTCTGCCGCCAGCACCCGCACCCGCTCGCCGTTCACCTCGAACCAGGCGCCCGGCGGGTTGAACGCCCGCACCTGCCGCTCAACGACCGCCGCATCCTTTGCAAAGTCCAGCCGCAGCTCCTCCTTGGCGATCTTGGCCGCATAGGTGACGCCTTCGTCCGGCTGCGCTACCGGCGGATGCGCGCCCAAGTCGCCCAACACCGTCACCATCAGCCGCGCGCCCATGTCAGCCAGCTCGGCCGTCAGCTCCCCGCTGGTCTTGCCCGCGATCGGCGTGCGGCCCTCCAGCCGCACCGGCCCGGTGTCGAGCCCCGCCTCCATCTGCATGATGCCGACGCCGGTCTCGGCATCCCCCGCCAGTATCGCGCGCTGAATCGGCGCCGCTCCGCGCCAGCGCGGTAGCAGCGAACCGTGGATGTTGAGGCAGCCATGCACCGGCGCGTCGAGCACCGCACGTGGCAGGATCAGGCCATAGGCCGCCACTACCGCCACGTCCGCGCGCAACGCCGCGAACGCCGCCTGCTCCTCCGGCATCTTCAGCGACACCGGCGTGAACACCGCGATGCCGAGTTCCTCCGCGCGCGCCTGGACAGGGGAGGGGACCAATGCCCGCCCGCGCCGCCCGCCCGGCCGCGGCGGTTGGCTGTACGCTGCAACCACATCGTGCCCGGCGGCGACCAGCGCATCGAGCGCCGGCACCGCGAACTCGGGCGTTCCCATGAAGACGATCCGCATGGCGCGCGCTTCAACGCGCTGGCGGAGCCGCGCGCAACCCCCTATCTGTTCCCGCGATGGCATCGCAGGAGATCGAGGCGCTGACGGGCGCGCTGGCGCGGCTGCCCGGCCTTGGCCCCCGATCGGCCCGCCGGGCGGTGCTTCACCTCGTCAAAAAGCGCGAAGGCGCGCTCACCCCGTTGCTCGCCGCGCTTCAGGCGGTGCAGGAGCGGCTGGCGACCTGCTCGACTTGCAACAACGTCGACACCACCGATCCGTGCGCGATCTGCGCCGATCCGCGCCGCGACGCGCGCTCGCTGTGCGTGGTGGAGGAAGTGGCGGACCTGTGGGCGCTCGATCGCTCGCGGCTGTTCCCCGGCCGCTTCCATGTCCTCGGCGGGCGGCTGTCGGCGCTCGAAGGTGTGCGGCCGGAGGATCTCGCGATCGACCAGCTCGTCCGCCGGATCGAGGCGGGCGGGATCGACGAGGTCGTGCTCGCGATGAACGCCACGCTCGAGGGCCAGACCACCGCGCATTACATCGCCGAGCGGCTGGAGCGTTTCCCAATCCGCCTCACCCAGCTGGCGCACGGGCTCCCAGTGGGCGGTGAGCTCGACTATCTCGACGAGGGCACGTTGGCGCAGGCTCTGCGGGCGCGCAGACCGGTTGCCTGATCCTCGGCTTGCTTGATTCGCCGGGCGGCTGCCAATATCTGCCCGGCATGGCCGTTCTTCCCATCGTCGAGATTCCCGATCCCCGCCTTCGCCTGACCTGCGAACCCGTCGCCGCGATCGACGACGAGGTGCGCCAGCTCGTCACCGACATGACCGAGACGATGTACGCCGCGCATGGCATCGGCCTCGCCGCGATTCAGGTCGGCGTCGCCCGCCGCATCGTCGTCATCGATCTGCAGGAGCGCGAGTCGGAGGACGAAGAGAAGGCCGAAGCGGTCCGCAGTCCGCAGGCTTATATCAACCCGGAGATCCTCTCGGTGTCCGAGGAGCTGTCGCGCTATCAGGAAGGCTGCCTGTCGATCCCTGAGCAATATGCCGAGGTCGAGCGTCCCGCCAGCTGCCGCGTCACCTGGCTCGACGTCGACGGTGAGCGCCATGAGGAAGAGATGCACGGCCTGCTCGCCACCTGCATGCAGCACGAGATCGATCACCTCAACGGCGTGCTCTTCATCGACCACATCACCCGCCTGAAGCGCGACATGCTGCTCAAGAAGCTCGCCAAGGCCCGCAAGAACGCCGCCTGACTTCTCGTCACCCCGTCCTTGAGCCGGGGTCCCGCTTCTTCTTCAGCGTACGAAAGTAGCGGGACCCCGGATCAAGTCCGGGTGACGAGCGTGCTGGGTTGCCACCTAATAAGCGACGCTTTAGGTTCGCGCTTCGTTCTCACTGAGGAAGAAGCGTGGATCTTGTCGCCGTCCTGTTCGTCGTCGTTGCGCTGCTGATCGGCTTCGCCGCCGGCTGGTGGTTTGCCAATCGCAGCGTCGCCGCGCTGCGCGCTGAGCGCGACGCGCGCACCGACGAATTCAAGCGCGCGATCGTCGATCTCGCCGGCGCCGAGGAGCGCGCCAAGGCCGCCGAGGCGCTGCGTACCGAACTTGCCACGATCCGCGGTGATCGCGACACCGCGCGCGCTGATATCGCCCGCCTTGAGGCAGAGGCTCGCGGGTTCGACGCGCGACTGACCGAGCTTCGCGAGGCCAAGGAGGCGTTGTCCGCGCAATTTGGCCAGGTTGGGCAGAAATTGCTCGCCGAGGCGCAGGACCGCTTCCTCCAGCGCGCCAACGAGCGCTTCCGCGAATCGGAGGAAACCGCCAGTCAGCATCTGCGGGCGATGCTCCAGCCGGTGAGCGAACGGCTCCAGCGCTATGAGGAAGGCGTCCAGAAGGTCGAGGCCGAGCGCCGCGACGCCTTCGGCGAGCTCCGCGGCCAGATCGAACAGATGCGCGTCGGCCAGGAATCGGTCCGCAGCGAAGCCGCCAAACTGGTCAACGCGCTCCGCAACGCCCCCAAGGCGCGCGGCCGTTGGGGCGAACAGCAGCTACGCAACGTGCTCGAAAGCTGCGGGCTATCCGAACACGCCGACTTTGCTACCGAAGTGTCCGTTTCGGACGCCGAAGGTACCCGTTTTCGCCCCGACGTGATCGTCCGAATCCCCGGCGGGAAGTCGCTGGTGATCGACGCCAAGGTCTCGCTCAACGCCTATCAGGATGCGTTCGGCGCCGTCGACGAGGCGGAGCGCGCCGCCGGCCTGACCGCGCATGCCGCCGCGATGCGCGCGCACGTCAACGGGCTGGGCGCGAAGGCCTATTGGAACCAGTTCGACGACGCGCCCGATTATGTCGTGATGTTCGTGCCCGGCGAGCATTTCCTCTCTGCCGCGCTGGAGCACGACCCGACGTTGTGGGACTATGCCTTTGATCGCAAGGTGTTGCTGGCAACGCCGACGAACCTGATCGCGATCGCCCGGACCGTCTCGGCGGTGTGGCGGCAGGAGCTGCTGGCGGCGCAGGCGCGTGAGATCGCGCAGCTCGGCAAGGATCTCTACGCCCGCCTCTCGGTGATGGGCGGGCATGTCGCGAAGCTCGGTAAGAACCTCGACACCGCGATGACGGCGTACAATCAGTTCGTCGGCAGTTTGGAGTCGCAGGTGCTGACCCAGGCGCGCCGGTTCGAGGCGCTCAAGATCGACACCGCCGGCAAGAGCATCGAGGCACCCCCGGTGAGCGAGCAGAGTGCGCGGCCGCTGACCAAGCTGATCACGGATGTGAGTGAGGCTGCCGAATAGGTTCTCGCCGTTCGGCGACCGGCGGGCCGGCTAGGTCGGCGCCTTCGTCGTTCCGCGAACACTGTGCTTCGGGAAACGGTCGACACCGCCTGTGGAGCCTTGGATCCCGGCTCAAGGCCGGGATGACGGTTGAAGAAGAGCCTCTTACACCCGCAGCGCGGTCGCCGCGCGCGCTTTCGCCTCGATCTCCGCCGGCGTACCGGTCGCCACCCAGCTTCCGCCCACGCACAGCACGCGGTCGAACGCCAGCCAGTCCGCCGCATTCGACTCCGAAATCCCGCCCGTCGGGCAGAAGCGGCACTGGTAGAACGGTGCCGCCAGCGCCTTCAGCGCCTTCAACCCGCCCGACGTTTCCGCCGGGAAGAACTTGAAGTGCGTCAGCCCCAGGTCAAGCCCGCGCATAATATCCCCCGCGGTGGCGACACCCGGCAGGAACGGCACACCGCTGGCGATGATCGGGTCTGCCAGCCGCTCGGTCAGGCCGGGCGAGACGATGAACTCGGCGCCCGCGTCCATCACCTGGCTGAACTGCTCGCCCGTCACCACCGTGCCTGCTCCAACGATCGCGCCGGGCACCTGCTTCATCTCGCGGATGGCGTCGAGCGCGGCGGGCGTGCGCATCGTCACCTCCAGCACTTTGAGCCCGCCCGCGACCAGCGCCTCGGCCAGCGGCCGCGCCGTCGCCGCGTCCTCGATCACCAGCACCGGAATGACGGCGCTGGTCCGCATGATCTCGCCGATGTCGCTCATGCCGTATGTTCCTGTGCAAAGGCAGCGGCGGCACCGAACAGGCCCGGCTGCGGATGGGTGATCAGCTTGACCGGTATGCCGGCCATCATCGATTGGAAGCGCCCCTTGGCAACGAAGCGCTGGTCAAAACCCGAGCGGAGCAACTTGTCCTTGATGCGCAGCCCCAGCCCGCCGGCGATCACCACGCCGTTGGCGCCATGCGCCAGCGCGAGGTCGCCCGCCGTCGCGCCAAGCGCGAGGCAGAAGCGGTCGAGCGCGGCGAGCGCGATCGAATCGGTGCCGTCGAGCGCCTCGGTCCAGATCGCCTTGTCGTCGCGGGTGGGCACGGAGCGGCCTTCCATTTCGGCGAGCGTTTCGTAGATCGCGACGATCCCCGGCCCGGCGCAGATCCGCTCGGTCGAAACGCGCGTGAAGGTGCGCCGCAGCCGCTTGAGCATCGCATCCTCGATCCCGTCGAGCGGCGCGAAATCGACATGCCCACCCTCGGTCGGCAGCACGTGATAGCTGCCGTTGGTTTTGAACACCTGCGCCACGCCAAGGCCGGTGCCCGGCCCGCAGACAGTGGTCACGCCCTTGGCGGGGATCGGCATATCGGGTCCGCAGAGGTGGTCGAAATGCTCGTCCGACAGCTGCGCCACGGCATGGCCGATCGCTCCGAAATCGTTGATCATCGTCCAAGTCTCGGCGCCGAGCCGCTCGGGGATCAGCGACGGGCGGATCACCCAAGGATTGTTGGTTAGCCGGATCACGTCGCCAGTGATGGGCGAGGCGACCGCGATCGCGGCAGCCTTGGGGATCGGACGATCAAGCTTCTTCTCGAACGCCTGCCAGGCGGTTTGAAGGCTGGCATGCTCGGCGGTCTTGAGCGTGACCGGCTCGCCCAGCGAAACGACTCGGCCGTTGTCGACCTCGGCAACGGCAAAGCGCGCATGCGTCCCGCCAATGTCGACCGATACGATATCCATTCTAAGCCCCACCACGCTAATTCTTAGAGTCCAGCCCCGGCCAGCACGGCTGACGCACCCTTTTCGGCCTCATCGGATTGGCCACGGTACATCCCGAACAGCTCGCGGCCGAAGCCGTCCGCCGGCGGCGGCGCAACGGCCGGTTCGCGCTTCGCCCATTCTGCCGTATCGACCAGCGCCGTCAGCGTGCCCGCGACCGCATCGACGCGGATCAGGTCGCCGTCCCGGATCAGGCCGATTGCGCCGCCACCGAGCGCTTCGGGCGAGACGTGGATTGCGGCGGGCACCTTGCCCGACGCGCCGGACATGCGGCCGTCGGTGACCAAAGCGACGCGGAAGCCCTTGTTCTGCAACACGCCGAGCGGGGGCGTGAGCTTGTGCAGCTCTGGCATGCCGTTGGCGCGCGGGCCCTGGAAGCGGACGACAACGACCACGTCACGGTCGAGTTCGCCGCGCTGGAACGCGGCGAGCACTTCGGCCTGGTCGGAGAAGACCGCGCCTGGGGCCTCGACGATCCAGCGGTCGCGCTCGACCGCGGAGACCTTGATGCACGCACGACCGATGTTGCCCGCGAGGATGCGCATGCCGCCATCGGGCGAGAAGGGCTTGGCGGGCGTGCGCAGGATTGTGTCGTCGCCGCTCGGGCCGGGATCGCGCCACGTCAGCGTGTCGCCCTCGATCACCGGTTTGTTGGCCGACGCAGCCAGCGTGTCGGCGCCGGCGGTCAGGATGTCGCCGTGCAAATGCCCGCTTGCCAGCAATTCGCGGATCACGAAGGCCATGCCGCCCGCTGCCTCGAAGCCGTTCACGTCCGCCGAGCCATTGGGATAGACGCGCGCGATCAGCGGCACCGCCCCCGACAGGCGATCGAAATCCTCCCAGTCGATCACGATTCCGGCCGCGCGCGCAATCGCGGGCAGGTGGAGCAAATGGTTGGTCGAGCCGCCGGTCGCCAGCAGGCCAACCGCCGCGTTCACGATCGCGCGCTCGTCGACGCAATGACCGATCGGGCGGTAGTTCTCGCCGCGCCAGCCGAGCCCGGCGACACGATGCACCGCGGCGCGCGTCAGTTCCTGGCGCAGCTTGGTGCCGGGATTGACGAAGGCGGAATTGGGGACGTGGAGCCCCATCACCTCCATCATCATCTGGTTGGTGTTGGCGGTGCCGAAGAAGGTGCAGGTGCCCTGCGTGTGGTAGGCGGCGATCTCGCTGTCGAGTAGCTCCTCGCGATCCGCCTCGCCGGTGGCGTAGCGCTCGCGCACTGCGGCCTTGCTCTTGTTCGAGATGCCGGTCGGCATCGGCCCGCCGGGAACGAGCAGCATCGGCAGATGACCGAAGCGCAGCGCCCCCATCAGCAGCCCGGGGACGATCTTGTCGCAGATGCCGAGCAGCAACGCGCCCTCGAACGTGCCGTGGCTGAGCGCGATCGCGGTGGAGAGCGCAATCGTGTCCCGGCTGAACAGCGACAGCTCCATGCCGGCATAGCCCTGCGTTACGCCGTCGCACATGGCGGGCACGCCGCCCGCAACCTGCGCCGTTGCGCCGACCTCGCGCGCCCAGACCTTCATCTGTTCGGGGTAGCGGTAATAGACCGCATGCGCCGACAGCATGTCGTTATAGGCAGTGACGATGCCGATGTTCATGCCGCCGCCGGCCTTCATGGCCGGGCGGTCTTCCTCCGTCCCGGCATAAGCATGCGCGAGGTTGGCGCAGCCCAGCATCGGGCGGCCGATCCACTGGTCGCGCTCGCGGGTGAGCAGGTCGAGGTAGCGCGCGCGGCCCTCGCGCGAGCGGGCGATCACGCGATCGGTGACGGCGGAGACGGTGGAGTTCAGGGGCATTTCGGTCTCTCATTCCCCTCCCGCCTGCGGGAGGGGTTAGGGGTGGGGCTATCCTACCAAGCGATGGCGATTGGCGACAGGCCCACCCCCGACCCCTCCCGCAAGCGGGAGGGGAGATTGGTCATTCCGCCCAGTGGATGTCCACCGGCAGCTCCGCATCGGCGAGCACGCGGCCGATCGGGTACGCCGAGCCCGCACCCTGCGCGATCGCATCCTCCAGCACCTTGCGTTTCGTCGCTCCGGTCACCGCGATCATCAGCGCCTTGGCCGAGATGATCCCCGCGCGCGACAGCGTAACTCGGGCAACCGGCGCTTCGGGCGGCAGCGGATCGGGCATCACGCCCAGTGCACGCCGCTCGCGCGGGCCGTTCAGCGCTTCGTCGTAATCGGCGCCGGGGAAGATCGACGCGGTGTGGCCGTCGCCGCCGACACCAAGCAGGCACAGGTCGAGCGGCCAGTGCAGGTCCTGCATCAGCGCGTCGGCGGAGCGGCCGGCGGCTTTGTAGTCGGCGGTGGCCTGCGGCACGATCGGGATGACGCGCGCGCCCTTGGGGATGAAGGTCTTGCCGATCATCGTCACGTTGCTGAGCGGATCGCCGAGCGGCACGATGCGCTCGTCGGTCGGCAGAATCGTTACGCGCTTCCAGTCGAGCTTGGCGCTCGCGAGCTTCTGATAGATCGGGATCGGCGTCTTGCCGCCCGACAGCGCGACCACCGCCGCACCGCGCGCGTCGATCGCGCTGTCGATGATGAACTGGACGTCGCCGGCGACGGCCT
>JBELMF010000027.1:2507-26888 GCA_042096015.1 Sphingomonas sp. | reverse complement strand
GCACTGTGTGCCTTTTCTATCTAGCGGAGGAGTGTCATTTCTATCTAGCGCTTACCATCCTGCATGCCGATAATATACATTATGTTAAGTTGGGCTATCCGGCGGGATCAGGATGAGCACTCCCTCTTCGACCTTCCAGGCCTTCAAGCGAGACAGGAAGTTCATGCCCAGAATGTCCTGATCACCGAGCGTATCCGATACGAGCACCGGTAGATCCCGCGTCTCGATCGTACCGAGGCGAAGACGTGCCACATGGGCGCTGCGCGCGATCGCCGAGCCATTTGCGGTGTCGACCATCCGCGGAAACGTGCTTTCTTCCATATCGATGCCTGCCGCGACGGCGGTGGCGTCCGACAGGACCGTGGTGGTCGCGCCGCTGTCGATCAACATGCGCCGTTCGACATCATTGACCCGCACAACCGCATAATAATGTCCGTCGGCATCACGTGCGATACGGACGGCCGCGCCACTGGTGGTTGTCGCGTCGCCACCGGTGCGGTCCGTCAGCCGGTCGACTTGCGTGACGACCAGCGCCGCTGCTGCGAAGACCGCGACCCAGATCGCGGCCAGCTTCGCTGTCTGGCCAAGCGGCACGCGCCGGGCGACCAATGCCGAGAGCGGAAGAACCAGCATCATCGCCAGCAGCGCCGCCTGCGCACCGTCTTTCACAGGTGATACTCGAGACCGTCGTGAGCCGGCACCACATGCGGCGGCAGCTCCGCCGCGAGCGCGGCATAATCCATCGACTGATCCATATGCGTCAGCGCTACCCGATCGGGCGCCAGGTCTGCGATCCACTCCAGCACCTGGCCGAGGTGCGGATGGGTGGGATGCGGGCGGCGGCGTAGCGCGTCGACGATCAAGACGTCGAGCCCACGATAAAGCGTGCGCATCGCATCGGTCATCCCGCTAATATCAGTGGCATAGCCGACCGACTTGCCGTCGGCTTCGAACCGGAGCCCCGCCGAGGTGATCGACCCGTGCGGCTGATCGGTGACGCGGATGGTTATGGCGCCGATCTGGAGCGCGTCAGGCAAGTCGCGCATCGCCACTGTCGGCGGGTAGCCATGGCGGCCGTGGAAGACATAGCCGAACATATCCTCCAGCCGCGCGCGGGTGCCCGGCCGGGCATAACCCGGAACGGGCGTGCCGCGCTGATGAAAGACCTGCCGCAGATCGTCGATCCCGAAGACATGATCGGCATGCTCGTGCGTCCAGATCACGGCATCGACTACGCCGACATCGGCCGCGAGTAGTTGCGCCCGCATGTCAGGGCCGCTGTCGACCAGGATGCGCGTGCCGTCATGTTCGACCAGGATAGAGACTCTCGTGCGTCGGTTGCGCGGGTCAGTGGGGTCGCAATCACCCCAGTCGTTGCCGATCCTCGGCACGCCGGAAGAGGTGCCGCAGCCGAGAATCCGAACCTTCACGCGACCGCCTTGGCGAACAACGTGTGGAAATTACGTGCCGTAGCTTCTTGTAAAAGTGCGAGATCATCGCCTCGCAGCGCGGCAAGAAAGGCGGCGGTGTCAGCGACGAAGGCGGGCTCGCCCGTTTTCCCACGGTGCGGTACTGGTGCCAGAAACGGCGCGTCGGTTTCAACCAACAGACGGTCGATCGGCAGCGTGCTGGCAACCTCCTGCAGCGCCTTGGCGCTCTTGAACGTCACGATGCCCGAGATCGAAATGTAGAAGCCGAGGTCAAGCGCAACGCGCGCAAAGGCCGCCGTACCGGTGAAGCAATGGATAACGCCGGCGAAGGCCCCCTTCCCCAGTTCGTCGCGCAGGATCGCCGCGGTATCGTCCTCTGCGTCGCGGGTGTGGATGACGATCGGGACCCCCGCTTCCCGTGCGGCGGCGATATGCGCGCGGAAGCTCGCCTGCTGACGCTGGCGATCGGAATGGTCGTAGTAATAGTCGAGACCAGTCTCGCCGATGCCGACAATGCGCGGGTGCTGCGCGCGCTCGACCAACTTGGCGGTGTCGACGTGAGGATGCTGGTCAGCTTCGTGCGGGTGGATGCCGACCGTGGCCCAAACATCAGGTTCGCGCTCCGCCGTGGCAAGGACGTCGACCCATTCGCTTTCACGCGTGGCAATGTTGAGCATGGCGGTGACCCCGCGCGCGCGCGCCCGTTCAAGCACCGCCTGCTGTTCCTCCGCCAACCCCTTGTAATTGAGGTGGCAATGGCTGTCTGCGAGCATCAGGCCGCCTCCGCCGGCAGCTCGAGCCGCGGAAAGGCCGGGGTCGGCGGCATCACCGTCGCGCCGGCAGCGACGCGACGCGCATACCAATTCTCGTCATCAATCGCGCAATGGTCCCGCTCGTCAGGCCCAACGCCAAGCTGGTCGAGGATCGCGCCGGCGCCCGTCGGCACCACTGGGAGGATCGCGATGGCGAGAATACGGATCGCGCGGACCAGGGTGCGCAGAACGGCGTGCATCCGCTCGGGATCTGTCTTGCGCAAGCTCCAGGGCGCCTGGACGTCAATATATTGGTTGCAGGCGAATACCCCCCGCATCCAAGCCTCGATCCCCTGGCTCAACGCCAGGTCGCCGAACGCTGCCTTGAGACCCGCGGCAGCAACGATCACTTCCTCGATCAGCACAGCATCGGCATCATCGGCGCGCCCTCCTTGCGGCAACGTGCCGAGGTTCTTGGCGATGAACGAAAGGGTGCGCTGGGCCAGATTGCCGAAGGAGTTGGCGAGCTCCGCATTTATCCGCGTTACAATTGCTTCGGCGGAATAGCTTCCATCCTGTCCGAAGCTGACTTCGCGGAGCAGAAAGTAACGCAGCGCGTCGACTCCGAAGGCGCGCGCCAGATCTGCGGGGTCCACGACATTGCCGAGGCTCTTGGACATCTTCTCACCCCGGTGGAGCAGAAAGCCATGGCCGAAAACCGACTTGGGCAGCGCGATCCCGGCGGACATCAGGAACGCGGGCCAGTAAACCGTGTGGAACCGGACGATATCCTTGCCGATCAGATGGAGATCGGCCGGCCAGTAGGTCATGTCGCCATCGGGGTAGCCGGCGCCGGTCAGATAGTTGGTCAGCGCGTCGACCCAGACATACATGACGTGTCCGGCGCTGTTCGGCACGGGCACGCCCCAATCGAAGCTGGTGCGCGACACCGACAAATCCGACAGTCCGCCTTCCACGAAGCGCATGATCTCGTTGCGCCGCGATTCCGGCCGGATGAAGTCAGGACTGCGCGTATACAGGTCCAGCAGCGGCTGCTGATACTTCGACAGGCGGAAGAACCAGGTTTCCTCCGCCGTCCATGTCACCGGCGTGCCCTGCGGCGAGAGCTTCGCTCCCCCTTCCCCCTCGACCAGTTCCTTTTCGTCGTAGAAGGCCTCGTCCCGAACCGAATACCAGCCCTCATAGCGATCGAGGTACAGATCACCGTTCGCCTCCATCGCCTGCCAGATCGCCTGACTGGCGCGGTAATGATCACCATCAGTGGTGCGGATGAAACGATCGTAGGAGATGTGCAGATCATCGCACATCGCCTTGAATAGACCCGACATCTCGGCTGCGAGATCAGCGACAGCGACGCCGCGATCGCGCGCCGTCTGGACCATCTTCAGTCCATGTTCGTCGGTGCCGGTCTGAAACCGCACGTCGCGGCCGGCCTGTCGCTGGAACCGTGCGATGGCGTCGGCTGCGATCGCTTCATAGGCATGGCCGATGTGCGGCTTGCCGTTGGGATAGCTGATCGCGGTGGTGATATAGAAGGGGTCGCCCATAGGCGCTCGCCTCTACTATCGCGCGAGCCGCGCGACCACCCCCGCCAGTTCGAAGACGGTACCGCCAGGGTCGAGCGACAGCGCCCGTGCGCTCCCCGCAATCCGGCGCGCGTCGTCATATGCGTCGAGGGCGACGCGAAGTGCGGGGCCGGTGCGGTACGGGGCCTGCTCCGCCAGGAAGGTCGGCACGCGTTCGAGAAACGCCTCATAGCGGGGCTGCGCCGCCTTGAGGGAAAGCGCGCGCATCAACTTCACCCGCTCGCCGTTGTCGCGATCCCCGCCACGCGCGATCGCACCGAGCACGGCGTCGATCTTCTCGAGTTCCAGGCCGGCGAAGCGCAGCGCGCGGCCGGGGGATCCGTCGCCGGCCCGAAGCAATATTTCCCGCTCCGCGCTTTCGGCCTCGGGCAGTAACGCATCGAGTGCCGCCAGCATCTCTTCGCGTGCCAGTGGCTCAAAACGCAGCAGGCGGCAGCGCGACCGGATCGTCGGCAGCAAGCGCCCCGGTGCATGGCTGACGAGCAGGAAAATCGTGCCGGCGGGCGGCTCTTCGAGATTCTTGAGCAGCGCATTCGCCCCGGCGCGCTCCAGATCATCCACCGCGTCGATCAGGACCACCCGGCGAGGCCCGAGGGACGGCGTTGTCGCGAACAGCGGCTGGAGGGCGCGCACCTGTGAGATGGTGATACTGCGCGCCAGATCGCTGCCCGGCTTTCCGTCCTTGGGCAAACGATCGAGCACGCGGAAATCCGGGTGCGACCCGGCGTCGATCAAGGCTCGCGTACGCTCTCCGCCGCTGTCACCGGCAGCGCGCGCCAAAAGATCGATCGCCGCCTGCCTGGCAAAGCTCGCCTTGCCGATCCCCTGAGGGCCGGCGAAGAGCCATGCATGATGCAGCGTGCCGCTGGCCGTCGCCGCCGTGAAGGCGCTGTGGGCAGCGGCGTTGCCGTGCAGCGCGTTCACGGAAGAAGATCGCTGAGCTGCGCCAGCAGCATCGCCGTCACATCGCCGGGCGATCGACTCGCGTCCACGATGCGGAACCGGTCGGGCTCACGCGCGGCGAAGGCCCGGAACGCCCGGCCCACCTCCGCGTGGAAGTGCTCGCCGCGCATGGCGAAGCGATCGGCCATCGCGCCGTCGCGCAAGGCCGCCCGGCGGGCACCCTCCGCGATCGGCAGGTCGAGCAGCAATGTCCGATCAGGCAGCAAGCCGCGGCATCCGAAGCCATGCAAGGCAAGGATCGCAGCGTCGTCGATCCCACCTGCCGCGCCCTGATAGGCGCGCGTCGAATCGATGAACCGGTCGGTAATCACCCATGTCCCGGCCTCGATCGCGGGCCTGATCACCTTGTCCACATGGTCGGCACGGGCGGCCGCGAACAGCAGCGCTTCCGCATGGGCGCTCCACCGCTTCACGTCGCCCTGCATCAGCAGGGCGCGGATCGCCTCCGCGCCCTCGCTGCCGCCGGGTTCACGCGTGACCAACACGGGGAGGCCATGCGCCTCGAGCGCCGCGGCCAACGCCCGCGCCTGCGTCGACTTGCCCGCCCCCTCCCCGCCCTCGAGCGAGAGGAAGCGCCCGTTCATCCGAACAGGCCCGTGAGACCGGCCCAGGCCCGCCCGAAGAAGCCAGCCTCCTCGACATCGGTGTCGGCGACCAGCGGCAGCGTCTGCTCCGGCAGGCCCGGCGAGGTGATGACGAGATCGGCGACATGCGCGCCGGCCTTGATCGGCGCCTTGATCGGCCCCTGATACACGACCTTGGCGTTCATCACCGGCACTGCCCCGGAAGGGAGCGTGACGGTCAGATCACGGGGGGCGACAAGCCCGACGGTCGCCGAATCGCCGAGTTGCACCTCCGCATCGGTCACCTTCCGGCCCTGCTTCACCACCGGCTTCGCTTGCCAGGCGCGGAAACCCCATTCCATGAAGCGCACCGATTCATTGGCGCGCCCGTTGAAGCTGGTGAGTCCGGCCAAGACCATCACCAGACGTCGCCCGTTCTGCTCGGCAGACCCGGTGAAGCCATAACCGGCCTCCTCGGTGTGACCGGTCTTCAGGCCGTCGGCGCCGGCAACACGGCCCAACAGCGGATCACGATTGGCCTGCGTGATGTCCGCGCCCGAGCCAAGGGTCTTGCCCCAGGTGAATTCGCGCCGCGAATAGAATTGCTTGTACAGCCGGGGATGACCTTCGATCGTCGCGGCCGCCAGCTTGGCGAGGTCGCGCGCCGTGACATAGGTAACGCCATTGTCCGGCCAGCCGTTCGACGTGCCGAATTGGCTGTTGGTCAACCCAAGCTTCTGCGCGGCTTCGTTCATGCGCTGAACGAATGCTTCCTCGGTACCGGAAATACCCTCCGCGAGCACGACGCACGCGTCATTTCCCGACAGCACCACGATGCCGTTCAGCAGGTTCTCGACCGAGACCTTCTCGCCCGGCGAGAGGAACATCGTGGAGCCTGCCGACGGGCCATGCCACTTGCGCCATGTCTCGGGACGGACCTCAAACTCCTGATTGAGCTTGAGATCGCCCCGCTTGATCATCTCGAACGCCACATAGACGGTCATCATCTTGGCCATCGATGCCGGCGGCATGCGGCGATCCGCGTCCTTGGCAAACAGCACCGCGCCCGACGACAGATCCTTCATGAAGGCGACCGGCGCCTCGGTTTGAAACTGCGGCGCCGAAGCGGCCGACGGATAGGCGATCGACAGCGCGATCACAGGGGTCGCCAGATAGGACAGGATCTTGGTCATGGACGCTCTACTCGGAAATGGTCAGGGCTGAACAAGGATGGTCGCATCGCCATAGCCGCGACGAACAGCGCCGTCACGCGCGCGTTCTGCCGCGCTTCTGACATCGAAGGGGCCCAGGCGGACGCGGTGCAGCGACCCGGCTGGTTCGACGAAACCCCCGAGATCCGCCGCGAGACTCCGCGCCCGCCTGTGATCGGACAAAGCGGCGACTTGTACGAGATATCCCGTTTTCCCAGCCGGGAGCGGTGGCGAAGACGGCTTCGGCGCAGTCGCCGTCGCAGGAGGTTTTGCGGCAAGCTGCCCGCGCAGCGCCTTGAGCAAGGCGGGCGGCGCGTTCAGCCTCGGGTCGGAAGGACGCCCCTTCGCCAATGCCGCCGCCTCGCGTGCCGATGCGAGGACGGCGCGAACCCGCACCGGAGCTGTTGTCCCGTCCGGAATGCCGAGCAACGCAGCGGCTCCCCGCGACAGCGCGATCAGCCGGTCCTGCCCCGGCGGCGCGCCTTCGGTGATCAGCACCAGGATCGTACGTCCGGTGCTGAGCGAGGTAACCTCCGCATGAGACCCGGATGGAAGGCTGCGATGGACGGCCGTGATCGCGTCTTCGGCTCGGCCCGCTCCTCTCGGCTGCACGGAGGCGGCAGGATTGGCCGTCGCCGCAGCGGCAAAGCCAACCGCATCATAGCGCGTTGGCCCCATGCCGGAGGTACCCGCCGGGCCGGTGGGCGCTCCGGCTTCGGGGGGAAGCGGAACCGGATTTCCGGATGACGCCGGATCGTCTCCCGTTGCGGCAGACCCGCGGGGCAGGCCCTGCGCGATCGACACGGTCGCGCCCGGCCCACCGATCAGCAGCGCGAGAGCCGCCGCGCTAGCGCTCGACCGCATCCGCCAGCAAGCCGACCGACAAGGCGTAGAAGTTGGAGCAATTGTAATCGAGAATGACGCGGTAGTTCCCCGTCAGCAGATAGGCGGTCGCGCCCGGACCGTCGGGCTCCATCAACGTCGCAAGCACATCATCTGCCGGCCACGCCCGCCCCTGTGGCACGATGCCGAGCGCCCGCCACTCCGCCATGGTACGCCACGCGCTGTGCCGCTCGAACACGCGCGGGCAGCGCGGCGAAACCAGCCGATTGCGCTGGCCGGCGCGGTCGAAGCCGGATGGCACGCTCACCGCGAAGCCCCACGGCTGCCCGGGCCGCCAACCGGCGTTGACGAAGTAATTGCCGATCGACGCCAGCGTGTCCGCCTGGCTGTTCCAGATATCGGCGCGCCCGTCACCGTCACCGTCCTTGGCCAACCGCAGATATATGGACGGCAGGAACTGCGGGTTGCCCGTGGCTCCGGCCCAACTGCCTTTCAGCGTCTCGCGCGGGATCCCGCGATCCATGATCTTGAGAGTCGCCACGAACTCCCCGACGAACAAGGATCGCCGCCGTCCTTCATAGGCCAGCGTCGCAAGGCTCCGCAGCAGATCGAAGTTGCCGGTGTAGCCGCCGTAATTGGTCTCATGGCCCCAGATCGCCACCATGATCGATTCGGGCACGCCGGTTTCCGCCTCCACCCGCGCGAGGCGCGCGCGATTGGCGGAATAGGCCGCACGACCGCGGCTGATCCGCGCCGAATCGACATGACGCGCCTTGTACGGCGCGAACGGCGGGAAGGCGTTCGACGTCGGCCGACCGCCGGGCTGGCCGCGATCGAGCTCAACGACGCGCGCACTATAGGTCAGCGTGGGAAGCACCGCGTCGACGGTCGCGGGACGCACGCCTTCGCGAATAGCTTGGGCGCGCAGTTCCGGCAGATAGGCCTGGAATCCGGCCTCATCCTGCGCAAGCGCCGGCGCCGCGGCGGTCAAGGCGGCGAGCGACCCGGCCAGCAGGCGGCCGCAACGAGCAAAGAAATCTGACACCCTCACCCCTCCTGTGTGACACAGCAGGCCCACAATCGAAACCGCGAACCATCGACGGGGTTGCACGTATCGCCGCACCGCGCCACAGGGGCGCTCCGACGCGGATGGGTGGCCGAGTGGTTTAAGGCAGCGGTCTTGAAAACCGCCGTGGGTTCACGCTCACCGTGGGTTCGAATCCCACCCCATCCGCCATGTCGCCGCGAGCGCGGAATGAAAGGACGTGCGCTCAGCGTTCGGCCAGTCGGGCGAACGCGCGCTTGTCGAGCGGCTTTTTGAACTGGCAGCCGGCGGAATAATCGTCGGCCCACATCACCTCTGCCGCGACCGGACCGATATCGGGCAGGTTGAGCCAGATCGTCGCGCCCTTGCGCAGCGCGGAGTACGTCTGGATGCGCACGCCGTGAAGCGAGATGTCGAGGACGGTGCACAGCGTACGGCCAAGGCCGCCCTGCCCCAGCGCTGCATCGAAAGAAACCGGCGCTCGCGGACTGCGGCGCCGGCCCTCTGTTTCTGCAGGTTCGAATTCCGCCGCGAACATGGCCTCTTGGCTACGCCCGCGGTGGTAAACGGTATCTTACTTGCGGAGCGTGAGCCCGCCGCCGAACCGCTTGTTAAAGCGTGCAACCTGGCCGCCCTGGTCGAGCATCTGGCCGCGGCCGCCGGTCCATGCCGGATGCGCGAGCGGATCGATCTCGAGCGTCATCGTGTCGCCTTCCTTGCCCCAGGTGGAGCGGGTTTCGTACACGGTGCCGTCGGTCATCTGCACCTTGATCATGTGGTAATCGGGGTGGGTATCTTTCTTCACGTCGCCAATCTCCGAAGCGGCTGGTTCCGACCAGCCTGAAAGGAAGCGGGGCGCCTAGCAGAGCCGCCCCCCCGGCGCAATGTCAGCGTGCAATCTGCCAGCGACGCAGCGCAACGAGCGACCAGATCGCCTCCACCACCCCGAACGGCCATGCGCCCTGCAAGAAGCCGTAGGCCGATCCCAGAGCGCATGCACCCGCGAAGCCGAGGATCCACCAGGGCGACCGCGCTTCGAACGCGTAGCAGACCAGCATCAGGCTGACCGCCACGAGGCCGAAGACGGTCAGCCCTTCCATCGTCATGCGGCGACGGGCGGATCCGCAATCATGGCGGTGAACTCGCATTCCGCCGCCAGTTCACCGTTGATCAGCGCCTTGCCGGCGAACTTGCATACACGCGCCCGCTTCTGGACGAACGCCACGTCAAGCTGAAGCAGGACACCCGGCTCCACCGGCTTCCTGAACTTCACTCCGTCGATCGACATGAAATAGACGAGCTTACCGGTGCCCGCGAGCCCCAGGCTTTCGACTGCGAGCACCCCCGCAGCCTGGGCCAAGGCCTCGACGATCAGCACGCCCGGCATGATCGGGCGGCCGGGAAAGTGCCCCTGGAAGAACCCCTCGTTGATCGTCACCGCCTTGATGGCGGTGATCGACACGTCGGGGATCAGGGTCTCCACGCGATCGACGAGCAGCATCGGGTAGCGATGCGGCAACGCCGCCATGACCCGCGTGACGTCGAGCGGGCCGAGGGCGGCAGGAGGCGACACGTCCGTCATTGCCGCGGGCTCAACGACCCTGCGGCTGGCTGGCCTGCGCCGGCGCCGCTGCCGCGGCCTGGCCCTGCTGACCGGGCTGCCAGTTCGCCGGCGGCGTGATGCCCACGCTCGGCACGGCCTTGTCGAGCTCGGCGGTGATCGCCGGCGTGATGTCGGCCGCCGGCTGCGCGTAAAGGGCGGCCTCTGGGCGAAGCAGCAGCGTCACGTTGCGCGCGCGCACAGCTGCCTGAACAGCGTCCGAGAGCTTGGCGCTGATCTGCTCGATGGCATAGGCCTCCGCGCGCTGCGCCGGCTGGGTCAGGCGCGCCAGTTCCTGCTGCGCTGCCTGCTGCTTGGTCTGGATCGCCTGTGCCTGCGGACGCAGCGAAGCCTCATTGGCGCCGGGCGCGCGCGCAGCCGTCTGATAGGCGGAGACAAGCGGGCGAAGCTCGGTTTCGATCGCCGAGCGACGCGCGGACGCCTGGTCGAGCTGCGTCTTGTACTGCGTCTGGATCTGGGCGCGCGCTGCGGTCCAGGCTTTGGAGTTCGCAACGGCCTGCTCCGGATTGGCGACGGCGATGCCGGAAACCTGGGCGTTGGCATTGCCGGCAGCCAGTGCACCCGGCACCGCAACCGCTGCGGCGAGCAGCATGAGCTTGAACTTGGTCATCAGAACTGAGTCCCTACGTTGAAAGTGATAAGCTTGTCGTCGTCGCCTTCCTGCGTGATCAACGCCTTGGCGATATCGATGCGCAGCGGCCCGAACGGCGAGGTCCAATTCACACCGAAGCCCACCGAGAGGCGCGGCTTGGCTGAATTGCCAAGGAAGGTCTCCTTGAACGGCTGAGATGCGATCTGTGCCGTATTGGGGATGATGCCGTTACACCCGCCGCTGGCATCCGGGATACCGGCTGCGCAAGTGGTGGAGACGCTCTGTCCCCCTGGCGTGGTGTAATAATAGAGCGGATTACCCGCAGTGTCGGTCTCCGGCAACGGCAGTACGATCGTGTTGCCGTTTTCGTCCGTCGTAGTGGGGAAGACGGCCGTCGGCAGCGGTTTGGTGATGTTGAACAAGCTTCCTGCCTGAACATAGACCGACGGACGCAAGCCCAGCTCACGCGCACCCGAGCCAAGCGGAATCTCCAGCTCGATCCGGCCGAGGTAATAGGCCGTGCCGCCGAGCGCGTCGTCGACGATCTGGTCACGATCGGTGATCAGCACCTGCGCGCCATCCGCATCAGTCGTGTAATATTGGCGCAGCACGCGCGGGCCGACGCCGCGGATGTCGAAGCCACGGAACTGCGGCTCGCCAAGGTAGAACCGGTCGGTGATCCGGATCGGATCAATGCCTTCGCCACGGCTGTCTTCCAGCGGATGGATATAACCGCCTTCCGCAAGCGCAGAGAGCACGAAGCCGCCGCCGATGCCCCAATATTTCGCCGCATCCGCACGCGTGCGCAGATATTTGACGTCGCCGCCCAGGCCGGCAAAGTCCTGACTGAAGGTGAAACGCTGGCCGGCGGTCGGCCGCAAGCGGCTGTTGAGGCTGTCGTAGATTAACGAATAGCCCACCGACGACGTCAGACGGTTGCCGAGCGCGTCACAGAGATAACGCCCCGCAAGCAGCGGATCGCAGCTTCCGTTGCGGAAGAACGTGTCCTCGTCGAGGCCGACCTCGTCATAGGTCAAGCCATAGCGCGCGGAAAGCGACCAATATTCCGTCAGCGGCACGCCGGCACGAACCTGGAACCCGGTGGAAACCTGGCTGTACGTCGTTTCGCGATCGTTGCCGACGAAGTTGAACGCATTGTAGTCACGCCGGAACACATCCACGCCCACGGCAATATTCTTGTCGAACAGGTACGGCTCGGTAAAGCCCAGCTCGACCGACTTCGAATAGCTCGAATAGTTGACGCCGAAGCGCAGCTCCTGGCCCTTGCCGCGGAAGTTGCGCTGCGTGATGTTGAACTGGAGGATGAAGCGCTCAAGGCTGGAGAAACCCGCCGAAAGCTGGAGCTCGCCGGTTGCTTTCTCTTCGACATTGGCACCCAGGATCACGCGGTCCGGCGCCGAGCCCGGAGTTTGCTTGATCTCGAACTTGTCCTGGAAATAGCCAAGGCTGTTGATGCGATCCTGCGATCGCCGCACCTGGAAGCTGTTGAAGGCATCACCCTCGGCAAGACGGATCTCGCGCCGGATCACCTTGTCCTGCGTCTGCGTATTGCCTGTGATGTCGATCCGCTCGACGTAGGTGCGCTTCGCCTCGGCGATGTGGAAGTTGATCGACATGGTCAGCGCGTCCTTGTCGCGCTGAAACTCCGGATTGATCTCGGTGAAGGCGTAACCGAACAGGCCGGTCGTCTGGCTCAGGCTGTCGACGGTGTCTTCGACGAGCTTTGCATTGTACCAATCACCCTTCTTGAGGGCGAGTGTGCGGGCAAGCGCCTTGTCATCGAAATCGCGAATGTCGCTGTCGACGGTCACGTCGCCGAACTTATAGCGCGGCCCTTCCTCCACCACATAAGTGATGATGAAGTCTTCCTTGTCCGGCGTCAGCTCCGCCACCGCGCTCGTCACGCGGAAATCGGCATATCCCTCGGTCAGGTAGAACTGGCGTAGCTTCTGCTGGTCATACGCCAGGCGATCCTGGTCATAGGTCGTGTTGGACGACAGCATGCGGAAGAACCGCGCCTGCTTGGTCGCCATCTGCTCACGCAGCTTGTCGTCGTCGAACACCTCGTTGCCGATGATGTTGATCTGGCGGACCTTCGACTTCGGCCCTTCGCTGATCTCGAACACCACGTCGACGCGGTTCTGGTCTAGCGACACCATCTTGGGCGCGACGCTCGCCGCGAAGCGCCCCTGGCGGCGATAGAGTTCGACGATGCGCGCCACGTCCTGCCGAACAGCGGAGCGCGTGAAGACCTGGCGCGGCTTGAGCCGGATCTCCTTGACGATCTTGTCGTCCTTCAGGCGTTTGTTGCCCTCCAGGATGACGCGGTTGATGATCGGGTTCTCGCGCACCCGAAGGATGATGTCGCCCGATTCCGCGCCCGAAACCGTCACGTCGGCGAACAGATCGCTTGCGTAGAGATCCTTGATCGCCTGATCGAGCGTTTCGTTGGTGTAGGTCTGCCCCACTCGCAGCTTGGTGTAGCTGAGCGCCGTGTCAGGCTCGATGCGCTGCGATCCCTCGACCCGCAGCGAGCGGATCGTCCGCTCCACGGGTGGCGCGAAGAAGGGCGTCTGTCCCTCGGCCGGCGCTGAGACAGGCGCCTGCGCCGACGGCGCCGCTTGGGCCGACGCGATCGCCGGCACGCCGGCCAGCATGGTGCAGCCGAGGAGGAGTGCAGCCGAACGCGGCCGAGCAAACGAAGTGTTCAAAACAGTCACCAATACCACCCCGGTAAGCCCAAACCGACCCCTGCGCGCGCGCCCTGCCCTTGAATCATCAACCGATCAAGCGTGCGAGACTGCGCCAAAGCCCGAAATTTCCAAGATCATTGAACGTCACCAGCAACATCAGGCCGAGAATTGCCGCAAGTCCGCCCCGAAAGGCCCACTCCTGCACATTCGGCCCGACCGGGCGACGACGCACTGCTTCAACAGCGTAGAAGAGCAAGTGGCCACCATCAAGCATGGGGACTGGCAGCAGATTGATGAACCCCAGATTGATGGACACGAGCGCGATCAGGAACACGAACGCGTCCGGGCCCAGCGAAATCTGCTCCCCCGACACCTTCGCGATCGACAGCGGGCCGCCAAGCTCTCTCACCGATCGGCGGCCGCTGATGATCTGACCGATCGTCTCCACCATCATCGACACGATCTCGCCGGTCCGTCGCACGGCGATGACCGGTGCCTCGAACACGCCTACCGGTACGGTCACCCGCTCACCACGCGCGATGCCCAGCATGCCGATGCGATACCGATTCCCGAACCGGTCGACCTGCTCCTCGATGCCGATCGTCACGGGGCGGGTCTGCGTCTGACCCGCGCGTTCAAAGGTGATCGTTGTCGTCTCCGCCGGATGGATCCGGGTATAGGCGAGCATATCCTCGAAAATCGCGATCTCGCGATTCCCCAGCCGCGTGATGCGGTCACCCGCCTGCAAGCCGGCCCGTTCGGCAGCGCTTGCCGCCACGACGGTTCCGACAACCGGCGGCGTACGCGTCTCGCCATAGGCCAGTGCAAAGCCGGCAAGGATCACCACCGCCAGAACAAAGTTCACCACCGGCCCGGCCGCGACGATGATTGCACGCTGCCAGACGGGCTTTGCCTGGAACGTCTGATTACGCTGCTCGGCCGGCAGCGCCAGCCACTCCGCGGACGGCTGGCTCACCGCGTTCATGTCGCCGGCGAAGCGGACGTATCCGCCCAGTGGCATCCACGCGATCTTCCAGCGCGTGCCGCGACGATCCGTCCAGCCGGCGATCTCACGGCCGAAGCCGATCGAGAAGACGTCCGACTTCACGCCGAACCACCGCGCCGCAAGATAATGCCCCATCTCATGCACGAACACGAGCGGGCCGATCACCAGCACGAAGGCAAGCAACGTCAATGGCAGGCCGGGAGTTTCGATCAAGCGACGCGTTCCTTCACACGCTCTTCCGCCAGCGCCCTCGCCTCGCGATCCACGTCGAGAACCGCATCGAGCGTATCGGGAGCCGCCGGATCAAAGCGATCCAGGGTATCTGACACGATTGCGGCGATTTCGAGATACCCGATGCGCCCCTTCAGGAACGCCGAAACCGCAATCTCGTTCGCGGCATTGAGGATGGCCGGTCGTGCGCCCCCCGCCTCAAGGGCTTCGCGGGCCAAACGCAATGCCGGAAAGCGCTGCGGGTCTGGCGCCTCGAAGTCGAGACGGGCAATCTTCACCAGATCCAGCCGTTCTCCCGGGGTTGCCATGCGATCCGGCCACGCCAGCGCGCAGGCGATCGGCGTGCGCATGTCGGGCGTACCAAGCTGCGCCAGCATCGATCCGTCGATATATTCGACCATGGAATGCACGACCGATTGACGGTGCACCACGATCTCGATCTGGTCGGACGCGACGGGGAACAGATGAAAAGCCTCGATCAGCTCAAGGCCCTTGTTCATCATCGTTGCGGAATCGACGGAGATTTTTGCGCCCATTGACCAATTGGGATGCGCCACCGCCTGCGCCGGTGTGATTCCGCGCATGTCGGAGAGAGAGCAATCACGGAACGGGCCGCCGCTGGCGGTCAGGATGATGCGGCTGACCCGCTGGGCCAAACGAGCATCCAGGCACTGGAAGATCGCACTATGCTCGCTGTCCACCGGCAGCAGCGTCGCTCCGGTCCGACGCACCGCGGCGTTCATCACCTCGCCGGCCGAAACCAGCGCCTCCTTGTTCGCCAGCGCGAGCGTGCCGCCTTGCTCGACTGCCGCCATCGCGGGCTTCAGCCCGGCACAGCCGACAATCGCGGCGACGGTGACGTCCGCCCCCATCGACGCCGCCTCGGCAACCGCGGTCGCGCCGGCAGCGGCTTCGATGCCGGTTCCGGCGAGTGCGTCGCGCAGCCCCGACAGGCATGTCTCGTCAGCGACGACGGCGCGCTCTGCCCCGGTCCGGCGGGCAGCCGCCGCCAGCCGCTCGACATCGCAATTGGCCGTGAGCGCCACGACGCGAAAGGCATCTGGCGATCGCTCAATCAGATCGAGCGTCGACGTCCCGACCGATCCGGTCGCGCCCAGAATGGTGACGGTCTTCATCGGTAGAGATACGGCGCAACGACCAGCACGGCCGCAACCGGCGCGACGGGGACGACACCGTCGAGCCGATCGAGCACCCCGCCATGCCCCGGCAGGATGTTTCCCGAATCCTTCACTCCAGCCCGCCGCTTGAGCCAGCTTTCATACAAATCCCCTCCTTGCGCCAACGCTGCCAGCAGCGGGGTCGCCAGGGTCATTCGCCACGGGAGACCATAGCGCACATGCAGGAATAAGCCGAGCGCCGTTGCCGCTGCGACCCCACCGATCAGCCCTGCCCACGTCTTGTTCGGCGAGAGGCGCGGGGCGAGCTTCGGGCCGCCGATCGAGCGGCCCGCGAAGAACGCCCCGATGTCGGTCGCCCAAACCAGCGACAGCGCCCAGAAGGCCCAAAGCAGTCCCTCTTCCTGCCGCCGAATGAAGATGAGCGCCAGAACCGGCAGTCCGCAGTAAAGAACGCCCTGCCCCAGCGGCGAGCGCCGGGTCACCGCCGCAACGAAGAACGCGGCGCCGACCAGCAGACCGAGCGAAAAGAAGTCATGAACTTCCAGCACCAGCGAGGCCGGCGCCATCACCGCCAGCGGCACGGACAGACCATATTGCGCGATGCGCTTCTCGCGCGGCGGCACCTTCTGCAGGTCGGACCATTCGGCCATCATGAACAGGGCGATGACGACGGTCAGCACCCAGAATGCGATGCCCCCGAACCATAGCGCAGCAACCGCGACGAGGATCATCGCGACGCTGGCGATCATTCTCAGCCGCAGGTCGGACGGATTCCTGGGCTTTGCGTCGGGGGCGCTCACAGGCCTCCGAACCGACGGTTGCGCGTGCCGAAATCAGCCACGGCTGCGTCGAGCTCGGCCGGTCCGAAATCCGGCCACAGCGTGTCGACGAACAGAAGCTCGGCATAGGCAGCCTGCCAGAGCAGGAAATTGGAAAGGCGATGTTCCCCCGATGTCCGGATCAGCAGATCGAGCGACGGCAAGTCGCGCGTCTCGAGCTCGCTCTCGATCGCGGCTTCGTCGATCTGCTCAGGGGGCAGACGCTCGGCGAGCCGGCGCGCCGCACGCACGAGTTCCGCCTGCGCCCCGTAATTGAGGGCGATGGCCAGGATCGCGCCGCTGTTGCCCGCGCACCGCGCCACGGCATCGTCGATCAGCGCCACGATGTCGGCCGGAAACCGGCGATAGTCGCCTATGATCTTCAACCGCACGTTTTCGCGCACGAGCTCGGCCAGGTCGCTCCTGATGAACAGTCGCAGCAGACCCATCAGGTCGCCGATCTCTTCCTCCGGGCGCCGCCAGTTTTCCGAAGAAAAGGCGTAAAGCGTCAGCGCCTCGATTCCGATTGCCCGTGCATGGCGCGTGACCCTTCGCACGGCTTCGACGCCCGCCTTGTGCCCCGCCGCGCGCGGCAGCAGACGCTTCTTCGCCCAGCGCCCGTTGCCGTCCATGATGATCGCGACGTGACGCGGCACCGAAGCCCCGCCGCTCGCAAACGCAGGCGCGGTGCTCATCGGGCGCCCGCATGCGCTCGGGTGTCACCCACACCCGCCGCAAACCCGATCTGCACCCCGACGGGAAGTGGCGGAACGCCGCTCACTTTCCGAGAATTTCCTTTTCCTTCGCGCCCGCCGCAACATCGATATCGGCGATCGTGGCGTCGGTGAGCTTCTGGACCTCCGTCTCGAGACGCTTGCGCTCGTCCTCCCCGAAAACACCCTTCTTTTCGTCCGTTTTCAGGCTGTCCATGCCGTCACGACGAACGTTGCGAACCGCCACTTTGGCCTTTTCCGCATAGGATCCGGCGAGCTTTGCCAGCTCCTTACGCCGCTCCTCCGTCAGGTCGGGGATCGGCAGACGCAGCGTCTGGCCGTCATTGATGGGGTTCAGGCCCAGACCGGCAGAGCGGATCGCCTTCTCGACCGGGCCGATATTGCTCTTGTCCCACACTTGCACCGACAGCATCCGCGGCTCCGGCGCCGACACCGTGGCGACCTGGTTCAGCGGCATGTGCGCGCCATACACCTCGACCGTCACGGGATCGAGCAACGCCGTGGAGGCACGTCCGGTACGCAGGCCAGCCAGGTCGCTCTTCAGCGATTCGACGGCGCCGGCCATGCGGCGCTCCAGATCGGCCTTGTCATACGCGGGCATCGGTCAACTCCTGTTCGTTCATGACCACCGTCGAAACACCCTCTCCCCGCAGCACGGCGGCAAAGTTGCCATGCTCGCGGATGTTGAAGACGACGATGGGGATGTTGGAATCACGGCACAGCGCCACCGCGCTCGCGTCCATCACCTTCAGATTCTTGGACAATACGGTGTCGTACGAAATGGTTTCGTAGCGCGTCGCCGAGGCGACCTTCTTCGGATCGGCGTCATACACGCCATCCACACTCGTGCCCTTGAAAAGGGCATCGCAATTCATCTCTGCCGCGCGCAGCGCAGCGCCGCTGTCGGTCGTGAAGAACGGGGAGCCCACGCCCGCCGCGAAGATCACCACGCGGTCCTTTTCAAGGTGACGCACGGCGCGGCGGCGAATGAACGGCTCGCAAACCGAGTCCATCGGAATGGCCGACTGCACGCGCGTGTCAATGCCGATGCGCTCCAGAGCATTCTGCACCGCCAGTGCGTTCATCACCGTCGCCAGCATGCCCATGTAGTCGGCCGTGGCGCGCTCAAAGCCCTTGGCGGCCGCCGCCAGACCGCGAAAGATGTTCCCGCCGCCCACGACGACGCAAAGCTCATAGCCCTGCGCCTTCACATCCGCGATCTCCTCGGCAACCCGTCCGGTCACTGCCGGATCGATGGCCAGACCGTCGGGGCCCATCAGGACCTCGCCCGAAAGCTTCAGGAGAATGCGTTTGTAGCTGGGGCTGGTCATGCGTCTCGATCGATGGCGGTGGACGGCCGGAACCTTAGGGAACGAGCATCACACCCGCAACTATTGTGTGGAGAGACGCCCAACCCATCACCACGATGGCCGCGCAGACCCCGGCGCGCCCTGATGAACGCAGTCAGCCGCCAGCATAGGCTTGCAGGCTGACCGCGTTGCCACCGCGACGCCGGGGTTTCGGAACAAGCGGCGGGACAACCCGCCGCTCCGCAGATCAGGCAGTCGGCTCGGGCTGCTTGTTCTGCGGCACGCCCGATGCAGCGGCCACTTCCGCCGCGAAATCAGACGCTTCCTTCTCGATGCCCTCGCCCAGCTGGAAGCGGACATAGTCCTTGAGCACGATCGGCGTGCCCGCATCCTTGCCGGCCTTTGCAACGACGTCGCTGATCTTGGTCTTGCCGTCCATCACGAACAGCTGGCTGACCAACGCATGCTCCTTGCGATACTTGGCAATCGAACCTTCCACCATCTTCGCGACGATGTCGGCAGGCTTGCCGCTCTCGCCGGCCTTCTCGGCGGCGATGGCGCGCTCGCGCTCGATCTCGGCTTCGTCGAGATCCTCTTCGTTAAGCGCCTTCGGGAACGCCGCCGCAACGTGCATGGCGAGTTGCTTGCCGAGACCCTGAAGCACCTCATTCGACGCCTCGCTCTCCAGCGCGACGAGCACGCCGATCTTGCCGAGGCCCGGCGCCTGCTGATTGTGGACATAGCCCACGACCGCACCCTTCGACACTTCCAGCATCTTGGCGCGGCGCAGCGACTGATTCTCGCCAATCGTCGCGATGTTCTTGGTCAGAACTTCCTCGACGGTGCCGCCCGACGGCATCTTCTGGCCCTTCAATGCCTCAACATCGTCACCAGCTGCGAGCGCGATCTGAGTGACCTCGCGGACGAAGCTCTGGAACTGATCGTTCTTGGCGACGAAGTCGGTCTCGGAATTGACCTCGACGGCCGCACCCTTGGCCCCGCTGGTCGCGATCCCGACCAGGCCTTCCGCCGCCGTACGGCTGGACTTCTTGGCCGCCGCGGCGAGACCCTTGGTGCGCAGCCAGTCGAGCGCGGCATCCATGTCGCCGCCGGTCTCGCTGAGCGCCTTCTTGCAGTCCATCATGCCCGCGCCGCTCTTCTCGCGCAGGTCCTTGACCATCGCTGCCGTGATATCGGCCATTGTAGCTATCCTTGCATCTGATCCGCTTGCGCCGAACTGTTCGAAGGGCGCCCCGCCCTCAGGTAGGAGCAGCACCGGCATCGACAAGTTCGGCTCGGCGGGAAGTGTGGCCGGCGGTTAGGCCGGCCATGTTTCAGTTACGCGTCGACCTGGCGCGATTCCTCGGTGCCGGCATCGGCAACCACAGGATCGCTGCCCAGAGCTTCCTCGGCCGGCGGCTCAGCCATCGCGCCGAAGTCCACGCCGCCACGGCGCTGCTGCTCGTTGTTGCCGCGGGTGGCAGCGATCGCCACCGCCTCGCAGTACAGGCGAATCGCACGCGCGGCGTCATCGTTCGCCGGGACCGGGAAGGCGATGCCGTCCGGAGACACGTTCGAATCGAGAATCGCAACGACCGGAATGCCAAGCGTATTGGCTTCCTTGATCGCCAGCTCTTCCTTGTTCGCGTCGATCACGAACATGATGTCGGGCACGCCGCCCATGTCGCGGATGCCACCCAAGCTCAGTTCCAGCTTGTCACGCTCACGGGTGAGCTGCAGCACTTCCTTCTTGGTGAGACCGGCGGTGTTGCCCGACAGTTGCTCCTCGAGCGCCTTCAGCCGCTTGATCGAGTTGCTGATCGTCTTCCAGTTGGTGAGCATGCCGCCCAGCCAGCGGTGATTGACGAAATGCTGGCCGGCACGACGTGCCGAGTCGGCGATCGCTTCCTGCGCCTGGCGCTTCGTACCGACGAACAGCACCTTGCCGCCGCTGGCGACGGTGGAGCTGATGAACTCCAGCGCGCGCGCGAAAAGCGGCACGGTCTGCGACAAATCGATGATGTGGACGCCGTTGCGCTCGCCGAACAGATACGGCTTCATCTTCGGATTCCAGCGGTGGGTCTGGTGGCCGAAGTGTGCGCCGGTTTCGATAAGCTGCTGCATCGAGACGACAGGTGCCGCCATGATTATTCTTCCTTCCGGTTATGCCTCTGGGAAGCGGCTGGTGCGAGCCTGAAAGGCCGGCACACCGGTGGTCTGATGCTTCCCATGCGGGGTTGAGGGGCGCGCCGTTACCGCAATGTCACCCTCCGCGCAAGTCACGCCAACCGGGTTGACGCAAGAACAGAGATGGAACATACGTTCGGAACAGAGCGTGAACCGAGAAGAGTTGATCGACAGAACGTGCCCAAGCCCGGCCAAATCGTTGCAAATTGATGAAGAGGCCGGAACAGGGCGTGTTTACAGCGGTTTAGTCGTCGGTTCGCAGGAGTGATGGAGGCGGACGAATGATGACGGTAGTGAGTTTCGCGATCTTCGCCGGGACATTCGGCATATCGATCTACGCCCTCGCGGCCACGATTGCTCCCCGTCTCGATCGCATGATCGGCGCCCTGCGCGGACAGCCGCTGTCTCCGGATCAGCCGTTGGCAATATTGGTTCAGGCCGAACAGCGGATCGCTGTCAGGCGCTGGGCGGCGGAGCGGCGCCCGGTTGCCATGAACCGGATGCGCGCAGCCGCTTGATTCGGGCATAGCTGGCAATGCTGAACGGCAGGCCCAGAAGGTAGGCGAGGCTAAGCGCGCTGGTCGTGTGCCAAGGCGCGGTCACCGCCGCAGCAGCCACGACCACCACCAGGGCGAGCGCTTCGAAGCGGATATTGCGGCGAAGGCGCAGCGATGACCATGACCAGGTGGCGACGCTGGAGACCATCAGGAACGCCACGAATGCCGTCCAGGGCGCCACCAGCAGTGGCGAACGGAACAGAGGCTGGTCGGTCCAGAACCACAGGAAGATCGGCAGCAACGCAAGACCAGCGCCAGCCGGGGCCGGCACGCCGGTGAGAAAGCCGGCCGATTTGTGGGGCTGTTCGTCTGCGTCAATGTTGGCATTGAAGCGCGCGAGGCGAAGCGCGGCGAAGACGGCGAGCATCAGCGCGGCCATCCAGCCGAAACGCGGCAGCGATGACAGCGACCACAAATAGAGGATCAGGGCTGGCGACACGCCGAACGAGATCGCGTCGGCCAGCGAATCCAGTTCCGCACCGAAGCGGCTTTCGCCGTGCAGCAACCGTGCGATCCGCCCGTCGATGCCGTCCAGAACGCCGGCGATCAACACGAAGGCAACCGCCAGTTGCCAATGCATCGATACGCGATTGGCGAGCGCCACGAACTCAGCGCCTTGCTGGACGGCAAGGTCGCTTTCCATCATCCGCGCCTTGACGGCGAATTGAACGCCGCTGAGCCCGGAGCAGAGTGCCAGTGCCGTTACGACATTCGGCGCGACCGCCCGCAACGGAAGTCCGCGTCGGACCCGCACTGGCCGTCTCATTGTGCCGTGCCCAGCGCCGGAACGCCGCTGGCGCGTGCCAGCACGGTCTCACCAGCGATCGCGCGCTGCCCCAGCGCTACTTGCGGGGCATAGCCTGCAGGCAAATATACGTCGACGCGGCTGCCGAAGCGGATCAGGCCGATGCGCTGCCCCGCCGCGACCATGTCCCCGACCTTGACGAAGCCCATGATGCGACGCGCGACAAGGCCCGCGATCTGCGTGAATGCGACCTTGCGCCCATCGTATCCTTCAACAACAAAGTGCTGCCGCTCATTGTCCTCCGACGCCTTGTCGAGATCGGCGTTGAGGAATTTTCCGGAGATGTAGACGACCTGCCGGATCGCCCCGGCGATCGGCGCACGATTGATGTGCACGTCGAACACACTCATGAACACCGACACGCGCGTCAGACGATCGACGCCAAGCTCCGCTACCAATTCGCGCGGGACCGGGACGTCGGCGATCATCGTCACCAAGCCATCGGCCGGAGAGACGATCAGGTCCTCGCCGCGCGGCGTGGTACGGATCGGATCACGGAAAAAGGCGGCCACCCAGATCGTGATGCCGAGCAACGGCCAGAAAAAGGCGTTGTGAACAATCGTCATCAGCAGGGTGATGCCGAACGCGATAGCGGTGAATTTCTGCCCCTCCGGATGAATCGCGGGGAAGCGCCACTTGACGGTGGTCGTAACGGGCAGGCCCTGATCTTCGGGCTTGGGAAGTGATGGCATGCGACCTCGTGTAGCGGTGGTCGGCACGACGCACAACGCAGCGCGGCCGGTGGTTGATCCACCCGCCCCTTCCCCCTATCGACCGCGCCAGACCCCTCCCCTCAAAGGATACGGAACATGGCGAAGATCAAGGTAAAGACGCCCGTCGTGGAGATCGACGGCGACGAAATGACGCGGATCATTTGGGAATGGATCCGTGAGCGCCTGATCAAGCCATATCTCGACATCGAGCTCGATTATTACGACCTCGGCATGGAGCATCGCGACAACACCGACGACAAGGTGACGACGGACAGCGCCAAGGCGATCCAGAAGTATGGCGTGGGCGTGAAGTGCGCCACCATCACCCCGGACGAGGCGCGCGTCGAGGAATTCGGCCTCAAGAAGATGTGGAAGTCGCCCAACGGCACGATCCGCAACATCCTGGGCGGTGTCGTATTCCGCGAGCCGATCGTGATCAAGAACGTCCCCCGCCTGATCCCGGGCTGGACTCACCCGATCGTCGTCGGCCGTCACGCGTTCGGCGACCAGTATCGCGCCACCGACTTCAAGGTGCCGGGCGCCGGCAAGCTGACCATGAAGTGGACGGGCGCGGACGGCCAGGAGATCGAGCACGAGGTGTTCGACTTCCCGGGCGCCGGCGTGGCGATGGGCATGTACAATCTCGACGAGTCGATCCGCGATTTCGCGCGCGCCTCGCTGAACTACGGCATCAACCGCAATTGGCCGGTTTACCTCAGCACCAAGAACACGATCCTCAAGGCCTATGACGGCCGCTTCAAGGACATCTTCGCCGAAGTGTACGAGGCCGAGTTCGTCGAGAAGTTCAAGGAACTGGGCATCGTTTACGAGCACCGTCTGATCGACGACATGGTCGCATCGGCGCTCAAGTGGAACGGCGAATTCGTCTGGGCCTGCAAGAACTATGACGGCGACGTTCAGTCCGACCAGGTGGCGCAGGGCTTCGGTTCGCTCGGCCTCATGACCTCGGTGCTGATGACGCCCGACGGCAAGACGATCGAGGCAGAGGCGGCACACGGCACCGTCACGCGCCACTACCGCCAGCACCAGCAGGGCAAGGCGACCTCGACCAACCCGATCGCGTCGATCTTCGCCTGGACCGGCGGCCTCAAGTTCCGCGGCAAGTTCGACGGCACGCCCGACGTGACCCGCTTCGCAGAGACGCTCGAGCAGGTCTGCATCGAAACGGTCGAGAACGGCGACATGACCAAGGATCTCGCGATCCTGATCGGCCCGGACCAGAAGTGGATGACCACTGAACAGTTCTTCGAGGCGGTCCGCGTCAATCTCGAGAATAAGATGGCCAGCTGGGCGTAAGCCTGGCGGCCTGCGCCTCACTTTCCTCGTCATCCCGGCCGAGCGCCGGGATCCCGCTCTTGCAACCGCTCGGAAGGGAGCGGGACCTCGATCATGGTCGGGGTGACGAAGGAAAAGGCGCCTCCGGTTGAGCCACGCAAACGCCCCGACACGAAGCCTCGGTGATGAGCCGGGGCTTTCCGTTGCCCGTGAAGGCCGGATCGACGTGTTGCGCGGCTGGGCC